>NZ_JBPXLK010000081.1:0-229 GCF_051843015.1 Nocardia sp. JW2 | reverse complement strand
TAGGTGGCGGGCTCAGGTGATGCGGCGTGGCTGGGAGTGCGGTAGGTGGCGGACTTAAGTGGTGCCGTGTAGCTGGGGGTGCGGTAGGTGGCGGACTTAAGTGGTGCCGTGTAGCTGGGGGTGCGGTAGGTGGCGGACTTTAAGTGGTGCCATGTGGCTGGGGGTGCGGTAGGTGGCGGGCTCAGGTGATGCGGCGTGGCTGGGAGTGCGGTAGGTGGCGGACTTAAGT
>NZ_JBPXLK010000080.1:0-244 GCF_051843015.1 Nocardia sp. JW2 | reverse complement strand
CTGCCAAGCTATTGCTCGACCCTTATGCCAGGGCCATCACGGCAGGAGTCGATTATCACGGCCCGATTATGGACCACACGCCGGAATCCAACTACGAGCCTGACCTGACCGACGATGCGACGTCGGTCCCGCTCGCCGTCGTCATTGACGATCCCGGCCCGCCTACGCCTATTGCGCGCCGCCACGACATCAGCGAATCGGTCATCTATGAGACCCATGTCAAGGGCTACACCCGCCTTCACCC
>NZ_JBPXLK010000079.1:0-247 GCF_051843015.1 Nocardia sp. JW2 | reverse complement strand
GAACACGTACCATCCGGAGAACGGACGGCTTCAGCATTTTGTGGTGGGTGGCAGAGAGGTGATCCTCAATTTGGCGAAGAATCCGACCGGCTTTAACCAGAATATCTCGCTTTTGCAGACGGATACATGTCCCAAAGCAGTCTTCTTTGTGATCAACGACAACTTCAATGACGGCAAAGATATCTCCTGGATTTGGGATGTCGATTTCGAGCGGCTACTCTCAGAGCAGGACCTTAAAGTTTTCGCA
>NZ_JBPXLK010000078.1:0-250 GCF_051843015.1 Nocardia sp. JW2 | reverse complement strand
CGTTTTACCAGAACCTAGCGCATAACCAATTTGATAATTACGGCTTAATGGACTATTACAAGTCGCAAATAAATCACCTACTCCAGATAAACCTAAGAACGTGAGCGGGTTTGCACCTTGTTTTACCGCGAAACGGCTCATTTCAGCCAAAGCACGCGTTAAAATCATACTTTTGGTATTTTCACCAATTTTATATGCTGCACCAATTCCCATAGCAACGGCATAAATATTCTTAAGCGCACCGCCCAAC
>NZ_JBPXLK010000077.1:0-252 GCF_051843015.1 Nocardia sp. JW2 | reverse complement strand
CTCATTGGGTATATCGACTAGACCATCGCACCAATGAGTGACGATGTCGAGCTGGTTCGCCTGAGCGGTGAGATGGGTGGAATCAATGGCTTGCCATGACACGTCGGTAGCGTGAATCGTGGCCTGGGGGAGCAGTCGCGCCAAATGGGCGGAGATGACACCATTCCCGCACCCCAGATCGACGGCGTCGGAGTGGACGTCGGCTGCGATGGCGTCGAGGTAGTCGAGTAGCAGGGAGGTTCCGGCGTCGAC
>NZ_JBPXLK010000076.1:0-259 GCF_051843015.1 Nocardia sp. JW2 | reverse complement strand
AACAAGGGTAAATATAAAGAGATAAAAAATTCTAACTCAAATAATATTGGAATCCAAGAGAGTGATTGTAATGAAGGAAATAGATGGAATAAGGAGAAGGAAAAGATGGTGAAATGGAGATTGAGTGCTCTAATATTGTAAAATCTTCCACCAATGTCTCTAATAGTCTAAGGTTGAGACCCAGTGACGTGAATAAGGATATGATTTCGGAGGAAGAATGTTATGGAACTAATACATGTAAAGATACTCAATCTAGGTT
>NZ_JBPXLK010000075.1:0-292 GCF_051843015.1 Nocardia sp. JW2 | reverse complement strand
TCGGCCAGGTAGGCCGGATCACGATGACCGTCGGGCTTGGCCACGACCAGGCGCGCGCCGATCTGCAAGGGCCAGAAGAACTCCCACACCGACACGTCGAAGGTAGCGGGCGTCTTCTGCAGCACCACGTCGTCGGCGATCAGGCCGTACTGCTCCTGCATCCACACCAGGCGGTTCACGATCGCGGCGTGGCTCACCGCCACACCCTTCGGGCGACCCGTCGAACCGGAGGTGAAGATCACGTACGCGGTGTTCGACGGACGCAGCGGGGCGATCCGCTCGTCGTCGGTGA
>NZ_JBPXLK010000074.1:0-298 GCF_051843015.1 Nocardia sp. JW2 | reverse complement strand
CGAAGGCTGGAACCAATAAAAATATTGGCACTGACATTCATCGACACACTATTGAGTTCTCAAAGAACACACGCACACACTTCCGACCCGACGATCAGTCGAGGTTTCGGTGAGGCAAGGGTTCGTACTGTAGTCCAAGCAACCCGCCGGACGCAAATCCGGTCAAGCCCTGAACACGCAATCAGTCAGGCGCTCAGCGTCCTACCTCGTGTCTCAGCGGGGCTGAGTCGGTGTCCGTGTCGCTCTGACTCGAACTAAGTTACGTGCCGCCAAACACGAAGTCAAATCGGCTGGTCAG
>NZ_JBPXLK010000073.1:0-322 GCF_051843015.1 Nocardia sp. JW2 | reverse complement strand
GGGTGTGTTGTTTGAGAACTGCACAGTGGACGCGAGCATCTTTGTTAGTAAGTGTTTAAGAGCGTACGGTGGATGCCTTGGCACCAGGAGCCGATGAAGGACGTAGGAGGCTGCGATAAGCCTCGGGGAGCTGTCAACCGAGCTGAGATCCGAGGATTTCCGAATGGGGAAACCCAGCACGAGTGATGTCGTGTTACCCGCATCTGAATATATAGGGTGTGTGGAGGGAACGTGGGGAAGTGAAACATCTCAGTACCCACAGGAAGAGAAAACAACAGTGATTCCGTGAGTAGTGGCGAGCGAAAGCGGATGAGGCTAAACC
>NZ_JBPXLK010000072.1:0-327 GCF_051843015.1 Nocardia sp. JW2 | reverse complement strand
GGGCCGCTACGCCGCTTCGCGGCGGACCCTCCTCGAGGTCGGGTCGTGCGGGGCTGGGAATGCGGTCATGGCGGACTGCTGGGAAGCCCACCCGGGCAGCGAATCACCCAGAGCCGCCGGCTCCCTGCACTCACAAGCCCTACTGCACCACTCAGTGCGCCACCTACCGCACTCCCAGCCACACCGCACCACCCAAGTCCGCCATGACGGCACTCCCAACCACGCACCCTTCCCGACCTCGAGGAGGGAACGCCGCGAAGCGGCGCAGCGGCCCGGCCGCGCGAACAGCGCTCGAAGCGCATGCGCCGCAGGCGCGAGTCTCGAGCG
>NZ_JBPXLK010000071.1:0-331 GCF_051843015.1 Nocardia sp. JW2 | reverse complement strand
CATCTCAGTACCCACAGGAAGAGAAAACAACAGTGATTCCGTGAGTAGTGGCGAGCGAAAGCGGATGAGGCTAAACCAGCTTGATGTGATAGACGGCAGTCGTTGTCTTGCTGGGGTAGTGGGAACATTCTTCTTCATTCTGCCGAATGGAGCGAGAGTCAGAAACCTAGGTGTTAGTTGAAGTGGTCTGGAACGGCCTACCATAGACGGTGATAGTCCGGTAAATGAAAACTCCTAGGCTCTCGTGGATGTCTCCCGAGTAGCAGCGGGCCCGTGAAATCTGCTGTGAATCTGCCGGGACCACCCGGTAAGCCTGAATACTCCCTGGTGA
>NZ_JBPXLK010000070.1:0-331 GCF_051843015.1 Nocardia sp. JW2 | reverse complement strand
CATCTCAGTACCCACAGGAAGAGAAAACAACAGTGATTCCGTGAGTAGTGGCGAGCGAAAGCGGATGAGGCTAAACCGTGTGGATGTGATACCCGGCAGGGGTTGTCCATGCGGTGTTGTGGGGTCATTCTTCTCAGTTCTGCCGGACTGGGCGAGAGTAAGAAACCAACGTGTTAGTTGAAGTGGTCTGGAACGGCCTGCCATAGACGGTGATAGTCCGGTAAACGAAAACATGTTGGCTCTCGTGAGTGATACCCGAGTAGCAGCGGGCCCGTGAAATCTGCTGTGAATCTGCCGGGACCACCCGGTAAGCCTGAATACTCCCTGGTGA
>NZ_JBPXLK010000069.1:0-365 GCF_051843015.1 Nocardia sp. JW2 | reverse complement strand
AGGAGGCGGCGCATGATTTTGCCGCTGCGGGTTTTGGGGAGTTCGGGGACGATGTGGATTTCGCGGGGTTTGGCGATGGGGCTGATCTGTTTGGATACTTCGGCTTTGAGGGTGTCGACGAGGGTGTCGTCGGGTGTGGTCGATCCGGTGAGGATGACGAAGGCGACGATGCCTTGGCCGGTGGTGGGGTCGGTGGCGCCGACGACGGCGGCTTCGGCGACGCTGGGGTGGCCGACGAGGGCGGATTCGACTTCGGCGGTGGAGATGCGGTGGCCGGAGACGTTCATGACGTCGTCGACGCGGCCGAGGACCCAGAGGTCGCCGTCGGTGTCGAGTTTGGCGCCGTCACCGGCGAAGTACCAGCC
>NZ_JBPXLK010000068.1:0-375 GCF_051843015.1 Nocardia sp. JW2 | reverse complement strand
GGCGATTGGGACGAAGTCGTAACAAGGTAGCCGTACCGGAAGGTGCGGCTGGATCACCTCCTTTCTAAGGAGCATCTGCATCGCTCGGTTCGAGTAGTCGAACTTCGAGGGTGCCAGAGCCGTTCATGTTCTCGTATGTAGAACTGCGGTGCTCATGGGTGGAACGCTGACAACCTCATCGCACTAGGTGAAAGCAAAGTCTTTCTCCGTGGTGATATACCGACACACTATTGGGTCCTGAAAGAACACGCGAGTGTTTTTTCAAGGCAAGAACAAACGATCTGGAGAGATCTTCCTTGATACCGCCGGCGGTGACGCCGAGTTGGTCCGGGTACGAGGTCACTTCGGGTGTGTTGTTTGAGAACTGCACAGTGG
>NZ_JBPXLK010000067.1:0-376 GCF_051843015.1 Nocardia sp. JW2 | reverse complement strand
CCGCCGGTGATGGCCGGTGCCCAGATGATCTCGCCGTCGATGAGGCGTTCGATGTGGGTGCGGATCGGGTGGCCGTGGTCGGAGGTTTCGCTGACCTTGGTGTAGAGGTCGGCGCTGAGCAGTACCGAGTAGGGGCCCTGGACACCGGCCAGGCGCAGCCCGGTGAGGGCACGCGAGATGGCGTCGGGGATGTCGACCACATTGCTCGGCAGCGTGATCGGGGTGCAGGACGCGGCGGCGCGGATGCCGGTGATGCCCGCGGCGGCGTAGCCTTCGAAGATCGCGCGGTCTTCGGCGAAGGCGATCTTCTGGGCGGCGTCTTTGAGGTTGTCGAGGTCGGCGTCGGGGGCGCCGCGTTCGATGTCGTCGAGTTCGG
>NZ_JBPXLK010000066.1:0-384 GCF_051843015.1 Nocardia sp. JW2 | reverse complement strand
ATCGGCGATTGGGACGAAGTCGTAACAAGGTAGCCGTACCGGAAGGTGCGGCTGGATCACCTCCTTTCTAAGGAGCACATCTCCAGATGGTGTCTCGAACAGTCGAGAACGCCTCTGGCAGAGACCGTTTAGTTCCCAATCGTGGAGCTGCGGACGCTCATGGGTGGAACGCTGACAACTTTCATCGCACTCGATCTCAGCAATGTCTGAGGTCGCGATGGGTATACCGACACACTATTGGGTCCTGAAAGAACACGCGAAAGTGTTTTTTCATGGCAAGAACAAACGATCCGATGAGATCTTCCTAGATACCGCCGGCGGTGACGCCGAGTTGGTCCGGGTACGAGGTCACTTCGGGTGTGTTGTTTGAGAACTGCACAGTGG
>NZ_JBPXLK010000065.1:0-426 GCF_051843015.1 Nocardia sp. JW2 | reverse complement strand
GGCATCCACCGTACGCTCTTAAACACTTACTAACAAAGATGCTCGCGTCCACTGTGCAGTTCTCAAACAACACACCCACTCATGATCGTGTTCCGAGATTGACTCAGCCTCGCGGCCGGCAATATCTCGAAGATCCGAGCGGATCGTTTGTTCTTGCCTTGAAAAAACACTTTCGCGTGTTCTTTCAGGACCCAACAGTGTGTCGATATATTCACCGCGATATCGGACTGAGCCGACACCATGATGCGAAGAAGTTTGCCAGCGTTCCACCCATGAGCTCCGCTGGACTACATGTGAGTCCAAAACGGCTCTGCCAGCGACACATTCACCTCTGTGAACAATCGACTGGAGATGCTCCTTAGAAAGGAGGTGATCCAGCCGCACCTTCCGGTACGGCTACCTTGTTACGACTTCGTCCCAATCGCC
>NZ_JBPXLK010000064.1:0-462 GCF_051843015.1 Nocardia sp. JW2 | reverse complement strand
GATCGTGGAACATCCGGCGGCGAGGGCGGCGCCGAGTTTGTAGGCGCTCATCATGATCGGCACGTTGTAGGCGACGATCGCGGCGACCACACCGGCGGGTTGGCGTAGCAGCAGGCTGCTGGTGGTGATGGGGTCGTGGTCGAGCGGCATGGGTTGTTCGTAGCCGTCGCGGGGTCCGCGGATGGCGGCGTCGGCGAACCAGCGGAAGAATTTGGCGGGTAGGTCGACGTGGAGGGTGGGTCCGCTGCCGATGGGGGTGCCGATCTCGGTGGCGGCGACTTGGACCAGTGTTTCCCGGTTCTCTTGGAGCAGGTCGGCGAGGCGGTGCAGCAGGGCGCCGCGTTCGGCGGGGCCGAGGCGGCTCCATTCGCCCCCGTCGAAGGCGCGTCGGGCGGCGGTGACGGCCTCGGTCACCTGGGCGGGGCCGGTGGTGGGGGTGAGTGCCACCTGGAGTCCGGTCGC
>NZ_JBPXLK010000063.1:0-527 GCF_051843015.1 Nocardia sp. JW2 | reverse complement strand
ACGTCGTCGACGCGGCCGAGGACCCAGAGGTCGCCGTCGGTGTCGAGTTTGGCGCCGTCACCGGCGAAGTACCAGCCTTCGGAAGCGAAACGCTGCCAATAGGTTTCGCGGTAGCGGTCCATGTCGTTCCAGATACCGCGCAGCATGGACGGCCACGGCTTGTCCAATACGAGCAGGCCCGACGCGTCGGCGCCCAGCGGTGATCCGTCGTCGTCGACGACATTCGCCGAAATGCCGGGCAGCGCACGCATGGCGGCGCCGGGCTTGGCATGGGTGACGCCGGGCAGCGGCGAGATCATGATGGCGCCGGTCTCGGTCTGCCACCAGGTGTCCACGATCGGAGTCTTGTCGGCGCCGAACACTTCCCGGTACCAGCGCCACGCCTCGGGGTTGATCGGTTCGCCGACCGAACCCAGCAGCCGCAGCGACGACAGGTCATGGGCGTCGGGTATCTCGCGACCCCACTTCATGAACGTGCGGATCAGCGTCGGGGCGGTGTAGTAGATGGTGACGCCGTATTTTTCGAT
>NZ_JBPXLK010000062.1:0-536 GCF_051843015.1 Nocardia sp. JW2 | reverse complement strand
ACGTCGTCGACGCGGCCGAGGACCCAGAGGTCGCCGTCGGTGTCGAGTTTGGCGCCGTCACCGGCGAAGTACCAGCCCTGCTCGGCGTAGCGCTCCCAGTAGGTGGACCGGTAGCGGTCCATATCGCCCCAGATGCCGCGCAGCATCGACGGCCACGGCTTGTCGAGCACCAGGTACCCGTTGGCCTCGGTTTCGCCGAGCTGCACCGCCTTGCCTTCTTCGTCCACGACTTTCGCCGAGATGCCGGGCAGGGGGCGCATGGCGGCGCCGGGCTTGGCATGGGTGATGCCGGGCAGCGGCGAGATCATGATGGCGCCGGTCTCGGTCTGCCACCAGGTGTCCACGATCGGAGTCTTGTTGTCGCCGAACACTTCCCGGTACCAGCGCCACGCTTCGGGGTTGATCGGTTCGCCGACCGAGCCGAGCAGACGCAGGCTGGTGAGGTTGTGGGCGTCCGGGATCTCGCGACCCCACTTCATGAACGTGCGGATCAGCGTCGGGGCGGTGTAGTAGATGGTGACGCCGTATTTTTCGAT
>NZ_JBPXLK010000061.1:0-1249 GCF_051843015.1 Nocardia sp. JW2 | reverse complement strand
TCGACATCCAGGGTGAGCAGGCGACCGCGGCCACCGATGTGTTCTACTTCCGGCTCACCGCCGACGGTACTCGGGTACTGCTCTCGGGCACTTACGCTTTCGAGTTCGTCAAACGCGACGGGCGGTGGCAGACCCGAAGCTTGAAATTCGCGAGTTTCGTCGCGGACAGTCCGGTATTCGGGTAGCGACAACCACAGACAACACGGGAGCCCTGCGACGATTCGTCGCAGGGCTCCCGTGTCAGCTCGAATGAGCGATTACAGCGGCCACTGCACATGTTTGACTTCGAAGAATTCGGCGAACCCTTCTTCGCCGCCCTCTCGGCCGATGCCGCTGTAGCCGGGCCCACCCCATGGCGCGTCGGCCCGCATGCCGCCGCCCCCGTTGATGGTGACCGTGCCCGAGCGCAAGCGTCGGGCGAATTCGATCGCGTCGGCTGTGGGCCCCCAAACATTGGCGTTCAGTGCGTATTTGACATCGTTGGCCATGCGGACGGCATCGTCCGGATCGGTATAGGGCATCACGACACCGACCGGTGCGAACAGCTCCTCCTGGGCGATCTCGGCTTCGTTGGGGACGCCGGTCACCAGGGTCGGCTCGAGGAAGAACCCGTCGTCGAGACCAGGCGGTCGTCCGCCGCCGAAGGGGGTCTCGGCTCCCGCGGCGCGTGCGCGGTCGAGGAAACCCTCGACGTTGGCGCGGTGTTCGGCGGTGATGAGCGGGCCGAGGACGGTATCGGGTGCGAATGGATCGCCGACGGTGAGGCTCCGCAAGAACTCGCTCGAGCGCTCGATGTATTCGTCGAAGTCGGCCTGTGGCACCAGCGTTCTCGTCGTCGCCCCGCAGGCTTGGCCGCTGTTGCGGGTGAAGCGCAACGCCGAGGCGGGGACCGCGCGTGCCAGGTCGGTACCGGGGAGCACGATGTTGGGTGACTTGCCGCCGAGTTCCAGGACGACCTTCTTCAAGGTGGGCGCGGCGAGGGTGAGGATCTTGCTGCCGACCGTGGGGGAGCCGGTGAAGGTGACCATGTCGACCTCGTGGGCAGTGACGACCTGTTCGGTGACAGCGGGGGAGCCGAACACGAAATTGACCGCACCGCTGGGGAATCCGGCCTCTTCGACGAGTTTCACGAACGCCGAGGTCAGGAGTACAGCTTTCGGTGAGGTGACCAGGATCGTGGAACATCCGGCGGCGAGGGCGGCGCCGAGTTTGTAGGCGCTCATCATGATCGGCACGTTGTAGGCGACGA
>NZ_JBPXLK010000060.1:0-1458 GCF_051843015.1 Nocardia sp. JW2 | reverse complement strand
AGGCCCTGTGGCGCAGTTGGTTAGCGCGCCGCCCTGTCACGGCGGAGGTCGCGGGTTCGAGTCCCGTCAGGGTCGCAAGTAAGCGCCGGAGCAATCCGGCGCTTCGCGTATGGCATTCCGTACGGGTGCCTGCGGCCAGGTAGCTCAGTTGGTACGAGCGTCCGCCTGAAAAGCGGAAGGTCGCCGGTTCGATCCCGGCCCTGGCCACAAAAGATCCCCTCACCAGAGCATCTGGTCGAGGGGATTTTCGCGTTCAGGGGTGGAAGACGAGGCGGCCCACCGTCGTGCCGTCGCCGAGCCTGCCGAGGCCCTCGGGCACGTCGCTCAGCGACAGGCGTTCACTGATCAGCGGCTTCAGCTGGTCCGCGGCGGCGAGCCGGGTCAGTTCGTCGTGGCAGTCGCGGATCGCCTGCGGGTTGTATTGCTTGTAGAGGCCCCAATGCAGGCCGATGATCGAATAGTTCTTGATCAGGGCGTGGTTCAGGGCCGGTTGGGGGATGGTGCCGCCGGCGAAGCCGATCACCAGGATGCGGCCCTCGAAGGCGATGCATTTGGTCGACTTGGCGTAGGCGTCGCCGCCGACCGGGTCGTAGACGACGTCGGCGCCGCGCCCGCCGGTGAACTCCTTGACGATCGGCACGAAGTCCGAGGTGTGCCGGTCGATGACGAGATCGGCGCCCAGTTCGCGGCAGTACTCGGCCTTGTCCGGACCGCCGACCACACCGATCACGGTGGCGCCCGCGGCCTTTCCGAGCTGCACGGCGGTGCTGCCGACGCCACCGGCCGCGGCGTGTACGAGCAGGGTTTCCCCGACTCGCAATCGGGTGCGCCGGTGCAGGGCGAACCAGCTCGTCTGGTAGCCGATGCACAGGGCGGACGCTTCGGCGTCGTCGAGTGCTTCGGGGGCGGGGAAGGCGTTGGCCGCGTCGAGTACCGCCATCTCGGCGAAGGCGCCGCCGGGCAGGTCGGTGGTGCCGACGATCCGGTCACCGACCGCGAACCCGGTGACGCCGTCACCGACCGCGACCACCGAACCGCACAGTTCCACACCGGGGGTGAACGGCAGCGGCGGCTTCACCTGGTACTGCCCACGACACAGCAGCACGTCGGGGAAGTTGGCCGGTGCGGCGAGCACCCGCACCAGCAGTTGTCCCACGCCGGCAACCGGGTCGTCGATCTCGTTGAACCGCAACACCTCTCGTGGTTCGCCGAGTTGGCCTACCTGCCAAGCCTTCATGAGCCGTCTCCTTACGGTAAATGAGCGCTTGCTTAGCTTGGCGCGCCAATGTTGTCGTGTCAATCGCAGATCGAGGAGAGCCACCACCACCTGCGCGTTTCCCGAAACGGCAGCGGCCGGGGTACAGTCGCCCCGCGAGAAAGCAGCAAGGCCCTGTGGCGCAGTTGGTTAGCGCGCCGCCCTGTCACGGCGGAGGTCGCGGGTTCGAGTCCCGTCAGGGT
>NZ_JBPXLK010000059.1:0-2031 GCF_051843015.1 Nocardia sp. JW2 | reverse complement strand
CCCCCAGGGGCCGCGCTCGAGCGCGCCAGCGCTCCAAAAATACAGCCCAATACCTTTGTGGTGCACAAAACACCGAGGTGGTGCCGCACGGCTGGGTGCGCGGTAGGTGGCGCCCTCAAGGGTGCCGGTGTCACTCGACTGAAAGCACCCCCGCGCCACCGCCCCACCAGACAACGTCAGGGCGACACCAAGTCATCCTTCGGAGCATCATTGGCACCGTTCTGCTCATGCCAATACGCGGTAAGCACCTCATTGACCTTGCCCGGATTCTCCTGATGGGCGTAATGGCCCGCATCCGGAATAGTCACCAGTGCCCGACGAGGTGAAAGCTCCTGATCCCGCTCGACGGTCGAGGCCAACAGATACTGGTCATTCGCACCGCGCAATCCGAGAACAGGTATATCGATCGGATCCCGCATCGTCGCCATGAACCGCTTACCATCAGGCCGCCATTGGCTCCGAAAGGCCCATCGCTGATACTCCAGCGCGCTGTGTGCGGCACCAGGTATGCGAATAGCCGTCCGCATCCGTGACGCCGTCTCGGTGAATTCGGCGGTGCGTGACCAGGATTCGCCGACCCGCTCGCGCAGCAACCGCTCCACCTCGGCCCCACCCCGCCGCGTGAGAAGGTTCTCGGGGTACCGGGGCAACTGGTAGCGCAGGAATTGGGGCAACCAGGCGGAGCGCTGTGCGCGGTCGCGCAGGACGGCACTCTTCAACGCGGCGGGATGCGGCGAGCTCACCAGCGCGATGGACCGAACCAGCCGGGGATGCAGGACCGCGGTGGCCCAGCAGACGAGGCCGCCGTCGGCGTGGCCGACGAGGGTCGCCTCGGTGTGGCCGAGCGCGCGGATGAGTCCGGCGATGTCACCGGCGAGGGTCCATCCGTCGTAGCCGCGGGGCGGTTTGTCCGTGTCGCCGTATCCGCGCAGGTCGACGGCGACGGTTCGGTACCCGTGGTCGGCGATTCCGGTGAGCTGATGACGCCACGACCACCAGAAGTCGGCGAATCCGTGCAGCAGCAGCACCAGCGGCGCGTCGGCGCGCACCGTGGCGTCGGCTTCGACGACGTGGAAGCGGATCCCGTTGGCGTGCACGTCCCGGTGGGTCCACGGGCCGTCGTAACGGACGGTGGACGGATCCGGGAATGAGTTGGACGACACGCCGATCGAGCCTAGTGGGCGGGTCCGGTCGTGGCGACCGGGCCCGCCGGGGCTGGACCCGTCAGTTCTTCGCCTTCTCCAGCGACGGGGTGTGCTCGCGGTGGGCGAGTGCCTGCGGCAGCACCTCGGCGCTCTGCTTGAGCGAGCCGATCGTCTTCTCCGGCGCCTTCAGCTTCTTCACCTTGCGATAGCCGAGGAAGGCCAGTAGCGCGGTGGCGAGCACCATCAGCGTGAAGACGATCAGGAACGCCGCCCACCGGTACAGCCACACGTCGAGCAGTTCGGCGAGGAAGAAGAAAAAGAAGAACGAGCTGAACAGCAGGATCGTCAGCGCGAGGATGAAGAAGACGCTGCCGGTGAGGCCCTTCTTGACCTCGCCGGTGACCTCGGCCTTGGCCAGCGCGACCTCGGCGCGCACGAGCGTGGACAGCTGCTCGGTGGCGTCGCGGACGAGGCTGCCGATGCTGGCCGATCCGGGCGGATTGGCGTCGGTCAACGGGATGGAAGTGACCGTCCGACCGTCATTTCCGCCTTGGGTGTAACTCACTTCGTCGACCCTTCTCCCTGTGGTAACTGGTCCGCATCGCGGCGCGCGGTGTGCACACGTCTTGGCGCAACACTAGCGCCGATCCGATCAGCGATGCTGCCCTGGAGGTGACCGACACGGCTATCGCCGCAACCGTAGCGTGCCGGTCCCCGATCAGTTGCCGCCGGTGCGGATGGCCTCGAAGACGGCGGGGTCGACGAGGGTGGAGGTGTCGCCGAGTTCGCGTCCTTCGGCGATGTCGCGCAGGAGGCGGCGCATGATTTTGCCGCTGCGGGTTTTGGGGAGTTCGGGGACGATGTGGATTTCGCGGGGTTTGGCGAT
>NZ_JBPXLK010000058.1:0-2240 GCF_051843015.1 Nocardia sp. JW2 | reverse complement strand
AAGGGTGCGACGAAGGAGTGCCCGTAGGGAGGGAAGAGGCGGCGCTTAGCGCCGAGACCCGCGGCGCCAGCCGCCAAAAAAGGAGCGCGACGATGTTCGACAAGCGCCGCCCGCTCGGGCTGAGTAGCAGTCCCGACTACGCGCTGGTCGGTCTGTTGCGCATCCCGGTCGAGCAGATCAGTCCCTGGACCTCGCTCACCCGCCGCGTCCTTTTCGCGATCCTGTTGCTGTTCACCGCCGCGGGCGTGGTGTATCTGGGCCGCCACGGCTACCGCGACAACTCCGGTGACGAGTTGTCGTTCCTCGATGCGATGTATTACGCCACGGTGTCGCTGTCGACCACCGGGTACGGCGACATCGCCCCGATCACCCCGACCGCGCGGCTGGTGAACATCATCGTCATCACACCCCTGCGTGTCCTGTTCCTGATCGTGCTGGTCGGCACCACTCTCAGCGTGCTCACCGAGCGGTCCCGGCAGGCGTTCAAGATTCAGCGATGGAGGCACACCGTGCGCAATCACACCGTTGTCGTCGGTTACGGCACCAAGGGACGCACCGCGATCGATGCCATGCTCGGCGACGGTGTGCAGGCGTCCGACATCGTCGTCGTCGATACCGATCCGATCGCGCTGGAGGCGGCGGCGGGTGCGGGTCTGGTCACCGTGCACGGTTCGGCGACCAAGTCCGATGTGTTGCGCCTGACCGGCGTGCAGCGGGCGTCGTCGGTGATCGTGGCGACCAACCGCGACGACACCGCGGTGCTGGTCACCCTCACCGCCCGCGAATTGAACAAGACCGCCAAGATCTGTGTCGCCATCCGCGAGGCCGAGAACACCCATCTCGTGCGCCAGTCCGGCGCCGATTCGGTGGTGGTGTCGTCGGAGACGGCGGGCCGGTTGCTCGGGATCGCCACCACCACCCCGACGGTCGTGGAGATGATGGAGGACCTGCTCACCCCCGAAGAGGGTTTCGCGGTGGCCGAGCGTGAGGTGGAGCCGAGCGAGGTCGGTGGGTCGCCGCGTCACCTGTCCGACATCGTGCTGGGCGTGGTGCGTGACGGTCAGCTGATCCGCGTCGGTGAGCCCGAGGTCGACGCGCTCGACGCGGGCGACAAGCTGCTCTACATCCGCAACGGCGGCAAATAGCGGCAGCGGCTAGGCTCGGCGATGTGTCGTTCCGGCTGAAAAACGTTCCGCTGCTGTCGCGTTCCACCATCGATCGGGCCGAGCACGTGCGGGTCGATCCCGCCGCGCTGCGCGAGGGGTGGGGGAAAGCCCGGGTGCTGCGGGTGGATCCGCGCGGGCGGGTGCGGGTGGACGGCGGCACCATCGTTCTCGACGCGGCCACCGCGTTCGGTGATTTCCCCGAGGACCGGGCGGTGTTCCTCGGGGTCGCCGAGGGTGCGCACCTGTGGGCGGTGCGGGAGCCGGAACTCGAGGGCACGCTGAAAGACCTGCGCACGCTCGGCGCGGTCGACGACTTCACCGCCGAACTGCTCTCCACGGCCTACGCCCTGCTCAACTGGCACGACCACGCCGGTTTCCACGGCGGTGACGGGACCTCGACCACCCTCGCGCGCGGCGGCTGGTCCCGGTTGACCGGCACCGGCGTCGAGGAGTTCCCCCGCATCGACCCCGCCGTGATCGTCCTGGTCCACGACGGCGCCGACCGCGTTCTGCTCGCCCGCCAGCACAGCTGGCCGCCCGCGATGTTCTCGCTGCTCGCCGGCTTCGTCGAAGCGGGTGAATCGCTGGAACGGTGCGTAGAACGCGAGGTCCGCGAGGAAGTCGGCGTCGACCTGCGCGAGATCCACTACCTGGGCAGCCAGCCGTGGCCGTTCCCGCGCTCGCTGATGGTCGGTTTCGCCGCTGTCGGCGATCCCGCACAGGAACTGGCCTTCTCCGACGGTGAGATCGAAGAAGCCCACTGGTTCACCCGCGACGAGGTCCGTGCCGCCTTGAACCTGGGCGACTGGTCCACCCGCGACACCAACGCGCGCCTCCTCGTCCCCGGTTCCATCTCGATCGCCCGAACGATCATCGAATCCTGGGCGGGGGTCTGAGTTCGAATTGACAGGTCGGGTGCGGTTTTCGACGTGCCCGGCCCTTTTGTCTTGCGCACAGGGAAGTACTGGCTGTGTTTTTGGAGCGCTGGCGCGCTCGAGCGCGGCCCCTGGGGGGCCGCGAGTTAGCCGCCGTTGCTCGCGCTTCGCGCATGCGCAACGGCGGCTAACTCGCGGC
>NZ_JBPXLK010000057.1:0-2331 GCF_051843015.1 Nocardia sp. JW2 | reverse complement strand
GGGTCGTCTCGACCGGTTGCCCGGTCGAGACGAACCTTCCCCGTGCACCCACACGGCGCCGCCACGTCGCGGGGCAGCCCGACCCTAACCGATCCAGTAGCTCGACCGTTTGAGCCGCGCCGACCCCAGCAGTGCCCCGTCCTAGCCGCTGATTTTCGTGCGATCCTTGCGTCACCACACACTCAGCGGCATATACTATTAAATATATTTTAAACCCGATGGGTCGCCTCGCGACCCGTCGACCTGCGTCCATGCCATGCATGGAGGGAAGTGAGAGACCATGTTGCGTTTCGACGGGAAGGTCGCCATCGTCACGGGCGGCGGCCGGGGGCTCGGCCGTTCGCACGCGCTGCTGCTGGCCTCACGGGGAGCATCGGTCGTAGTCAACGACTTCGGATCTTCTGCCGCCGGGCAAGGGTCCGATACCTCTCCGGCCGACGACGTGGTCTCCGAGATCATCGCGGCGGGTGGAAAGGCGGTGGCGAACCACGACAGTGTGACCACCGGAGCCGAGTCGATCGTGCAGACCGCGATCGACGCGTTCGGGCGTCTCGACATCCTCGTGAACAATGCCGGCATCAACCACATGACCCCTTTCGGGCCGGAGGCGATCGAAGGCATCCGGCAGCACATCGAGGTCAACTTTCTCGGCACCGCGGCTGTGACGGCCGCAGCCTGGCCGCATCTCATCGCGTCGGGCGCGGGGCGAGTGGTCAACACCGCGTCGCCGACGCTGGTCGGCTTCGAACAGCAGAGCGCCTACGTGGCCTCGAAGGGTGCGGTCTTCTCGTTCACCCGCACTCTCGCCATGGAGGCGCTCGCGGTCGGGATTCGTGTGAACGCGATCGCCCCCACCGCCTACACGCGCATGGCGGCGGAAGCGGAGATCCCCGATGATCTCAAGAAGAAGCTCGAGGCGACGATGACCACCGAAATGGTGTCTCCGACGGTCGCCTTCCTCGCGCACGAGGACTGTTCCATCACCGGCGAGACCCTCCTGAGCCAGGGTGGTCTGATGCAGCGCTTCGCACTCACGATGAACGACGGGTATACGAACCCCGAGGCCACGCCGGAGGACATCCAGGCGAACCTCGACGCCATCCTGGACGATGGCAGCAGCAAGCCGGTCGGAATCATCGGGTCCGAGAACGAGGGCTCGCTTCTCGACTTGTTCAACTGATCCTGACCAGGCCGGGGTGGGCATCGACCTCACCCCGGCCGGAGCTGTCGGGCACCGCTGACCCAGCTATCGCCAGGAGCACGCTTGACCGACACGATGCGCGCACTCGTTTCCGGAATCGGCCCCGACTGGGTACTACGAGAAGTTCCGCGACCGCAGCCCGCAGCAGGTCAGATCCTGGTGCGCAATCGGGCCGCCGCCACCAACAACGCCGACCTGCCGATGCTCGCCGCCGCGGACCCGACTCACGGCGGACACGGCAACCAGTTCATCGCCGGTTTCGAATACGCCGGTGAGGTAGCCGCGCTCGGCGACGGCGTGGACGGGTGGCAGGTCGGCGATCCGGTGATGGGGTCGATTCCCTCGTCGTTCGCCGAATACATCGTCGCCGATCAGCGCTTCGTCCTCCCCCGCCCCGGCGATCTCGATCCGGCCGTGGCGTGCGCGCTGCCGACCGGTCTGCTCACCGAACACGGCGCACTCACCGCTGCGAGATTCACTGCTGGACAGAGCGTGCTCATCACCGGCGCTTCCACCGGTATCGGACTCATCGGCGCCCAGTTGGCCAAAGCCCTCGGCGCCGCCCAGGTCATCGGCACCACGCGTACCGCCGCGAAACGCGAGCTGTTGGCGGAGGCGGGGGTCGACACGGTCATCGTCACCGACGAACAAGAGCTCACCGAAGCCACCCTCGATGCCACCGACGGTGAGGGCGTCGACGTGGTGCTCGACCACATCGCGGGCCAGACCTTCGCCCGATGCCTGCCCGCGACCAAGGTCGACGGTCACGTCGTCAATATCGGCCGCCTCGCCGGCCCGGCCTCCACCATCGACCTCGACGCCCTGTCCTACCGGCATCTCACGGTTCATGGAGTCTCATTCGGCTTCACCCGCGACCAGGAGATGGCCGACGTCATCGCCTCGCTCCTGCCCGAGGTGATCCCCGCCGTCGCTCGCGGGCAGATCCGACCGGTGATCGACAGCACCCTGGGCCTGACACAGGGCAAGGCAGCCGCCGATCGGCTGCGATCCGGCGAAGCAGTCGGAAAGATCGTGCTGGTCATGGGGAACGGATAAGCACGTTCGCCCCGGTTTCGATTTGCCGTCGTGATCATCGGCTCGTGAGCGCAGGCGCGGCATCGAAGTCGACC
>NZ_JBPXLK010000056.1:0-2920 GCF_051843015.1 Nocardia sp. JW2 | reverse complement strand
CCCGAGTAGCAGCGGGCCCGTGAAATCTGCTGTGAATCTGCCGGGACCACCCGGTAAGCCTGAATACTCCCTGGTGACCGATAGCGGACTAGTACCGTGAGGGAAAGGTGAAAAGTACCCCGGGAGGGGAGTGAAATAGTACCTGAAACCGTGCGCTTACAATCCGTCAAAGCCTTCGCAACTTGTTGTGTGGGGTGATGGCGTGCCTTTTGAAGAATGAGCCTGCGAGTCATCGGTGTGTGGCGAGGTTAACCCGTGTGGGGTAGCCGTAGCGAAAGCGAGTCCGAATAGGGCGCTCTTTAGTCGCACATTATGGACCCGAAGCGGAGTGATCTACCCATGGCCAGGGTGAAGCGACGGTAAGACGTCGTGGAGGCCCGAACCCACTTAGGTTGAAAACTGAGGGGATGAGCTGTGGGTAGGGGTGAAAGGCCAATCAAACTCCGTGATAGCTGGTTCTCCCCGAAATGCATTTAGGTGCAGCGTCACGTGTTTCACGCCGGAGGTAGAGCTACTGGATGGCCTAGGGGGCCTACAAGCTTACCGAAGTCAGCCAAACTCCGAATGCCGGTGTGTGAGAGCGTGGCAGTGAGACTGCGGGGGATAAGCTTCGTAGTCGAGAGGGAAACAGCCCAGATCGCCGGCTAAGGCCCCTAAGCGTGTACTAAGTGGAAAAGGATGTGGGGTCGCTTAGACAACCAGGAGGTTGGCTTAGAAGCAGCCACCCTTGAAAGAGTGCGTAATAGCTCACTGGTCAAGTGATCCTGCGCCGACAATGTAGCGGGGCTCAAGTACACCGCCGAAGCCGCGGCATTCCAACATTAACCTGCACCCTTAAAAGTGCCAGGTGTTGGGATGGGTAGGGGAGCGTCCTGTGGCCGTGGAAGCAGCAGTGTGAACTAGCTGTGGAGGCCACGGGAGTGAGAATGCAGGCATGAGTAGCGAAAGACGAGTGAGAAACTCGTCCGCCGAATGACCAAGGGTTCCTGGGCCAGGTTAATCCGCCCAGGGTGAGTCGGGACCTAAGGCGAGGCCGACAGGCGTAGTCGATGGACAACGGGTTGATATTCCCGTACCCGTGTATCCGCGCCCAATGCTGAATCAGTGGTACTAACTGTCCAAACGTTCTGTGATCAAGCCTTCGGGCGAGACGCAGGATTGCTGCACAGGACCTTCGCTGTAGTAGGTAAGCGATGGGGTGACGCAGGAAGGTAGCTGGGCCAGGTGATGGAATACCTGGTGTAAGCCTGTAGGGCGCAACATAGGCAAATCCGTGTTGCACACAGCCTGAGAGGTGATGCGTAGTCGTTGAGACGAATTCAGTGATCCTATGCTGCCGAGAAAAGCCTCTAGCGAGCTGGTACATGGCCCGTACCCCAAACCGACACAGGTGGTCAGGTAGAGAATACTAAGGCGATCGAGAGAACTGTGGTTAAGGAACTCGGCAAAATGCCCCCGTAACTTCGGGAGAAGGGGGACCACATCTGGTGACGATCTTTACGGTCTGAGCTGGGTGGGGTCGCAGAGACCAGAGAGAAGCGACTGTTTACTAAAAACACAGGTCCGTGCGAAGTCGTAAGACGATGTATACGGACTGACGCCTGCCCGGTGCCGGAAGGTTAAGAGGACCGGTTAGCCCGTAAGGGCGAAGCTGAGAATTTAAGCCCCGGTAAACGGCGGTGGTAACTATAACCATCCTAAGGTAGCGAAATTCCTTGTCGGGTAAGTTCCGACCTGCACGAATGGCGTAACGACTTCTCTGCTGTCTCAACCACAGACTCGGCGAAATTGCATTACGAGTAAAGATGCTCGTTACGCGCGGCAGGACGAAAAGACCCCGGGACCTTCACTATAGCTTGGTATTGGTGTTCGGTACGGTTTGTGTAGGATAGGTGGGAGACTGTGAAGCGGGTACGCCAGTATTCGTGGAGTCGTCGTTGAAATACCACTCTGATCGTATTGGGCTTCTAACCTCGGACCATGATCTGGTTCAGGGACAGTGCCTGGTGGGTAGTTTAACTGGGGCGGTTGCCTCCTAAAATGTAACGGAGGCGCCCAAAGGTTCCCTCAGCCTGGTTGGCAATCAGGTGTCGAGTGCAAGTGCACAAGGGAGCTTGACTGTGAGACTGACAGGTCGAGCAGGGACGAAAGTCGGGACTAGTGATCCGGCACCGGCAAGTGGAAGCGGTGTCGCTCAACGGATAAAAGGTACCCCGGGGATAACAGGCTGATCTTCCCCAAGAGTCCATATCGACGGGATGGTTTGGCACCTCGATGTCGGCTCGTCGCATCCTGGGGCTGGAGTAGGTCCCAAGGGTTGGGCTGTTCGCCCATTAAAGCGGCACGCGAGCTGGGTTTAGAACGTCGTGAGACAGTTCGGTCTCTATCCGCCGCGCGCGTAAGAAACTTGAGGAAGGCTGTCCCTAGTACGAGAGGACCGGGACGGACGAACCTCTGGTGTGCCAGTTGTTCCGCCAGGAGCATGGCTGGTTGGCTACGTTCGGAAGGGATAACCGCTGAAAGCATCTAAGCGGGAAGCCTGTTCCAAGATGAGGTTTCTCTCCCACTTGATGGGTTAAGGCCCCCTACAGACCATGGGGTTGATAGGCTGGAACTGGAAGCACGGTAACGTGTGGAGGTGACCGGTACTAATAGGCCGAGGGCTTACTATCGAAGGTGTTACGCGTCCACTGTGCGGTATCTGAAACAACACACAGACACTGCAGCAAACCCTGACCAGGGGTGAAATATCTCTTGGTTTTCGGGGAGCGCTGTTTGTGGATAGTTTCATAGTGTTACGGCGGTTATAGCGGTGGGGAAACGCCCGGTCCCATTCCGAACCCGGAAGCTAAGGCCACCTGCGCCGATGGTACTGCACTCGACAGGGTGTGGGAGAGTAGGACACCGCCGGACAATCATT
>NZ_JBPXLK010000055.1:0-3517 GCF_051843015.1 Nocardia sp. JW2 | reverse complement strand
CCCCCCCCCCCCCCCCCCCCCCCCCCCCCCCCCCCCCCCCCCCCCCCCCCCCCCCCCCCCCCCCCCCCCCCCCCCCGGCCCTCCAGGGGCCGCGCTCGAGCGCGCCAGCGCTCCAAAAATACAGCCCAATACCTTCGTGGTGCACAAAACACCGCAGTGGTTCCACACGGCTGGGAACGCGGTAGGTGAACCACTCGAGTGGAACCAGTCCAATACCCCGCACATCGACCACAACCATCGCGACTACCCCAAGCGACTGACGACACCCCAAACAGCAACAGCCGCCGACCGGAATCCCTTAAGAGACCCCAGCCGACGGCTGCGCATTCAACCAACTACTAAGCGTCCCCACCAGTCAATTCGGTAGCACGCTCCTCCGCATCAGTCTCACCATCTTCATCAGCAGCCGCAGCATTGAGGAACCACTGCAACCCCTCATCAGTACGCCCAGCAGCCACAAGAGCATCGGCATACGCATAGAACAACCGCGCAGCAGCCGACCCCGTACGAGCCGGATTCAGATCCGACGACTGCAGCGTCACCACAGCCTGATCGAACTGCCCCAGATCCATCCGGGCGCCGGCGACAACGATCCGCAACTCGGTCGCCTCGTCACCGGTAAGCGCCTGCGCTTCCTCACTACGCCCCAACTCGATGGCCCGCTCCGGCCGCCCGAGCCCACGCTCACAGTCGGCCATCACAGCGAGCAGCCCGGACCCACCCGACATGCGTCGCGCGGTCCGCAGCTCCGAGAGTGCCTCGGCCCATTCCTCGGCGTGATAGGCCACCACACCGGCGGTCTCACGCACGACAGCGATGCGCCCCGCCCGCTGCCTGGCGGCCCTGGCATGGGCCAGCGCGAGCCGCGGATCGTCTTCGAGCAGCTCGACGGCCATGACCATGTGCCGAGCGACGGTCTCGGCATTGCTCTTGTCCAGGCTCAGCAGATCGCGGCGCACAGCCGGATCGAGATCGGAGGCCTGCACGTCCTCGGGGATATCGGGCTCTTCCGGACGGGCCGCCCGACGATCGGTCGGCCTGCCGCCCGCGGCACGAGCGCCCTCGCCGCCACGACGGCGATCATCGTTGTCGAACCGGCTGTCGCCCGAGTCGCGGTAACCGCTCCCGCCGCGGTCGCCACCACGGCCCGAACGGTCGTCACCACGCGGTGCACGGTCGCTACCACGATCCGAGCGGAAGCCTCCACGACTGGAACGATCATCGTCGCGGTCGCCGCCGCGTGCCCGATCATCCACACGGCTCGAGTCGTCTGCACCACGATCCGAGCCGACGTCTTCGCGGTCCGAACGATCGTCGGAACGGACCGAATCCTCGCTCTCACGGGATGCACGAGCGGAGTCACGATCCGAATCGTCGCTGCCGCGGTCAGGTCCGGAGCTCGCGCGATCCGAATCGTTCTCGCCGGCGTTCGAGCTGTCGACATCGGCGACCGCTGGTTCCGCGGCGTTGTCCGAGCCGCGCGACTTCGTGTTGTCATCGATGTCGCCGATCGGGCTGTTGCTCGCACGGCGATCGTCGGCGCCCGAGCCAGTTGCCTGGTCGTCGTTGCCCGAGAGCTCGGAGCGAGTGCCACCGGAGTCACCAGGCTGGTCGTCGTGGTCCGAGCTCTTCCGGTGCTCGGACTCGCTCGAGCCGCCTGCCCCTTCACGCCCGGAATCGGCGGCGCCGGAATCCACGGGTTCGGTCGACGACTTGCCCTGCTCAGTGGACGCGTCCTCGGCCACGCGGTCTGCCGGAGCACCCTCGGCGTCGCCCGCCGAGATCACGCCGAGCACATCGCCTTCGCGTTCCTTCCGCTTCTCACGGTAGGTGCCGTCCAGGGGCGCGCCGTCCTCGCCGACGTACTTGCCGCGACCGCCGGCCCCGGTATTGCGCTTGAACCCACCGCGGCCACGGTCGTCGTCGCGACGGGCACCACGATCGTCATCGCGTCGCTGATACCCGCCCCGATCGGAGCTGCCACCCCGCGAACGGTCATCACCTTCCTTGCGGCGGAACCCACCCTGGTCTCCACCGCGATCGAATCCACCGCGCGAACGGTCGCCGCCCTCGCTGCGACGGAAACCGCCACGATCCCCACCACGATCCGAGGAACCACGCGAACGATCGTCGCCTTCGTTCCGCCGGAAGCCACCGCGATCCCCACCGCGATCCGAACTACCGCGCGAACGGTCATCGCCCTCGTTACGGCGGAAGTCGCCGCGATCGCCGCCACGATCCGAAGAGCCACGCGAACGATCGTCGCCTTCGTTCCGCCGGAAGCCACCGCGATCCGAGCTGCCGCGCGAACGGTCGTCACCTTCATTACGTCGGAAGCCACCACGGTCCGAACTACCGCTTCGGCGGTCGTCGCTGCCACGGAATCCACCACGGTCTCCGCTGCGATCGAACCCGCCGCGCGAACGGTCGTCGCCTTCGTTCCGCCGGAAGCCACCGCGATCGGAACTACCGCGCGAACGGTCATCGCCTTCGTTACGACGGAAACCGCCACGATCGCCACCGCGATCCGAGCTGCCGCGCGAACGATCATCGCCCTCGCTGCGCCGGAAACCGCCACGATCGGAACCACCACGACGGTCGTCATTGCCGCGGAAACCACCGCGATCCGAACTACCGCGCGAACGGTCGTCGCCTTCGTTACGTCGGAAGCCACCACGGTCCGAACTACCGCTTCGGCGGTCGTCGCTGCCACGGAAACCACCACGGTCTCCGCCGCGATCGAACCCGCCGCGCGAACGGTCATCGCCCTCGTTCCGTCGGAAGCCACCGCGATCGCCACCGCGATCCGAGCTGCCGCGCGAACGGTCATCACCCTCGTTGCGTCGGAATCCACCACCGCCACGGGGGCGG
This sequence comes from Nocardia sp. JW2, assembly GCF_051843015.1. Classification (NCBI taxonomy): domain Bacteria; kingdom Bacillati; phylum Actinomycetota; class Actinomycetes; order Mycobacteriales; family Nocardiaceae; genus Nocardia; species Nocardia sp. JW2. The sequence continues at coordinate 646 of NZ_JBPXLK010000055.1, read as the reverse complement.
TCGTCATCGTTGCGACGGGAGCCGCCGCGGTCACCACCGCGGTCGAAACCGCCTGCGGGGCGGTCGGATTCGTCGCGACGGCGGAAGCCACCACGATCACCGGAACCACCGCGTGCGGCGTCGTCGCGCCGGGGGTAGCCGCCCTTGCCGCTGTCGTCGCGGCGCTGGTAGCCACCGCGGTCCGAACCCCCACGATCGCCGCTGTCGTCGCGGCGGAAACCGCCTCGGTCGCCGGAACCGCCGCGATCGTCACGGTTGTAGCCGCCGCGGCCGTAGCCGCCTGCCGAGCCACGATTGTCGCCCTGACCGCCACGGGGGCGGTCGGTCGGTTCGCCGCGCCGGCCGAAACCGCGGGCGTCTCCGTCCCGGCGGAAAGACTTCCGTCCGTCGTTGTGTTCCGACACGGCGATCCCTTTCTAGGTTCCCCGGCCTCCGGGGAGAGTTGTCATGGCCCCGCCTGCAAAGAATTCAACCACGGGCGGACAACGGGGCATCGTCCGCCTGGCGTGCCGGGGACATTTCTGCCCCACAAACGCCGATAGGGGACCCAAATAAGGGTCCCCTATCGCAATGATTGTCCGGCGGTGTCCTACTCTCCCACACCCTGTCGAGTGCAGTACCATCGGCGCAGGTGGCCTTAGCTTCC
>NZ_JBPXLK010000054.1:0-3898 GCF_051843015.1 Nocardia sp. JW2 | reverse complement strand
CCACCTGCGCCGATGGTACTGCACTCGACAGGGTGTGGGAGAGTAGGACACCGCCGGACAATCATTCACGAAAGCCCCCTGACTACGGTCAGGGGGCTTTCGTCGTTTCTGGGGTAGTTCCGGGCACGAAACAGAACCGACCAGCGAATGTTTCGGATTTGGCAGCGGCGGGAGCGCTTGTCCGTCACCATGATGCGACGTCGCTCTGGAGGTTGTCGCATGGACCGGCTCGCTCATCAAGTTCTCCGTCGCGGCGCTGCCGCGCTCGTGCTTCCCGCCGCCCTCATCGGGGCGGTACTCACCGCCGCACCGGTAGCCGCCGAACCGAAACCCGACCCGCTCGCGGGCATCACCGACCGGGTCACCGCCGATATGCTCGGCGCCGCGAATTCCCTTGCGGGAGTAGCGGGAATCGACCTGCCCGAAACCTACGGCCCCGAGACGGCGATCGTGGTACTCGGCTACGGCCTGCAACCCGACGGCACCATGCGTGCCGAGCTGAGCAACCGGCTGCACGCCGCGCTTGTTCAGGCATACATGTCACCGGCCTCGCCGGTGATCGTCACCGGCGGCAATCCGCGCAACGGGGTCACCGAGGCGCAGGTGATGGCCGACTGGCTGCATGTGCGCGGAGTGGCCAGGCACCGGCTGCACGCCGAAACCGAAGCCGGTTCCACCGTGCAGAACGCGAAATTCTCGGCGCAGCTCATGGCGGCACTCGGCGCGCACAAGGCGGTGCTCATCACCTCGGCCGATCATATGCGCCGGGCGCTGGAGAACTTTCTGGCAGCCGGGGTGCCCGTCGTCGCGACGATGACGCCGGACGTGGCGCCGCTGTGGGCGCAGCCCTACGGTGCGGACAAGTGAACCGAACATCGCCTATGTCGGTGCCGGAGTTTACGATCATCGAATGCCGCCGGGGCGCGGCACGGAAAGACAGGGGTTGATCGGCGATGGACAGGCCTGCCTGGGCACCGGACGGTGTCGATATGCAGCAACCGAGCCCGGCTCGGATGTACGACGCACTACTCGGTGGCTCGCACAATTTCGCGGTCGACCGGATGGCTGCCGAAATGGGAACCAAGTTGGTGCCGGATCTGCCGCGCCTGGCGCTGAGCAACCGTGCGTTCCTGCGACGGGCGGTCCGGTTCATGCTCGACGCGGGCATCCGCCAGTTCCTCGACATCGGTTCCGGCATTCCCACCGCGGGCAATGTGCACGAGATCGTGCACGAACTCGATCCGCAGGCCCGCGTGCTCTATGTCGACATCGACCCGGTGGCCGTCATGCATTCGCGCACGATCCTGCACGGGAACGAGCGGGCGGGCGCGATCGAGGCCGACCTGCGCAAGACCGACGACCTGTTGGCCGCCGTCCGGGAGACCGGGCTGATCGACTTCGCGGAGCCGGTCGGACTGCTGCTGATCGCGGTACTGCATCTGGTGTCCGACGACGACGATCCGGCGGGGAAGGTGGGCGCGCTACGGGAGGTGCTCGCGCCGGGCAGTCTCGTCGCCATCTCCCATCTGACCTCGGAATTGCGGCCGGAGGACGCGGGTAAACTGAGCGCCAACGCGGCGAACGAGAACCGGGTCGGTATCCATTTCCGGCCCAAGGACGCGATCGTCGCCATGTTCGATGGTTGGGATCTGGAGTCGCCGGGCGTGGTGGAACTGCCGGCGTGGCGACCTGAGTCGGAGCGAGATCAGCACGAGAAGCCCGGGCGTTCGCTCGGTCTCGGTGGGGTCGCGCGCAAGGGCTGAGCCCGTCGTCACGGCGGTGCGAGAGACGACGACAGGGGCGGATGAACGGTGGGGTCATGGGAGCTGGCGCAGCGGTGGGCTGACGCGCTCGACGGTGTGGTCGCTCCCACCCTCACCCGCTCCCAGATCGAGGACATGCTCGCCGCCCTGTGCACAGGTCTCATCGATGCCGCCCGCGGTGGGGAAGACCCCGATGTGGCCCGGCAGGCGGCGCGCATGCTGGTCGCGGTGAACTACCGCGACCCGGCCGCGGTGAGCCGCACGGTTCCGGTGCTGTGCACCGACCTCGTCGAGCACGCCGCCGCCGGCTCCGACGACCCGGCATTACCCGAAATCCGCAGCCGGGCAGTCGCTTTGGCGGCCGACTTCGCAGCCGGTTTCACCGCCGCGCTGCGGGCGGCGGCACTGGCCGAACAGGAACAGACGCTGGCCGCGGTGCTGTCGGCCGCGCAGGAGGCCGAGGACCGCCGCGCCCTGTCGGAGGCCCGTTTCGAGGCCGTTTTCGACGGTGCGCTGGTCGGCATCGGCACCGTCGACATGACCGGCAGCGTGGTGAACTGCAACCTGACCCTGGCCGAAATGCTCGGACAGACCCCCGAGTCGATGGTCGGTCGCACCGTCGCCGACATCCTCGGCCCGGCGAACCTCAACGATGCCTTCATCGAACTGCAGCGGATGGTCGCGGGGGAGTCGGAGAGCTTCCGGACCGAGACCGAACACATTCGCGACGACGGTCGGGTCACCTCGATCGATCTGTCGATGTCGGCGGTTCGTGACGCCGAGGGCGCGATCCGGTTCCTGGTCGGCGTCGCGGTCGACGTCACCGAGCGCAAGCAGCTGGCCGACCGGCTGTGGCACGACGCCAACCACGACGCGCTCACCGGCCTGCCGAACCGGTCGCACCTGTTCAGCCGCCTCGCGGGTGCCGAACCGCCGGTCGGCGTGTGCTATCTGGACCTCGACGGCTTCAAGGAGATCAACGACCTGTGGGGCCACACCATCGGTGACCGGGTGCTGCGGGTGGTCGGGGACCGGCTTCGCGACACCCTCGGGCCCCGCTCGGCGTTGCCCGCGCGTATCGGTGGCGACGAATTCCTCGTGCTCGTCGAAAAGTGTTCGGGCGAACAGGCATTGACCGAGCTGGCCGACGAGCTGATGTCGGCGTTGTCGGCACCGCTCGAGGTGGACGGGCACATGCTCGCTGTTGGCGTGAGCATCGGCACCGCCTTCTTCGAACAGCCACCGGCCGCCGCCGACGAACTGCTCCAGGCCGCCGACGCCGCGATGTACCGGAACAAACACCATGCGCGAGCGGCGATCCGGCCACAGGTGCACCGGTCGCCGCCCGCGCTCGATCAGACCAGCTGACGTTGCTTCGCGCGCGCGAGTGAACGATCGCGCTGTTCCTCGAAGCGCACCACGTCCTGGCGCAACCGGTCGAGGAAGGCGGCCAGATCGTCGCGCGCCTTCTCGCCCCGCGGACCGAAATCGGTGCGCTCGAAGATGTCCCATCTGCGCAGCACCGGCAGCAGGACTTCCTCGAGGTGCTGGCGCAGATCGTAGATGCCGTGCTTGGCCATCAGCACACCGTTGCGGCGCCACCCGGGCATGCCCGCGCCCGGCATCTGGAAACCGGCGACGATGGTCGCGATCGCCTCCATGGTCTGGTCGGGTGCCAGGTCGAGGGCGGCCGCGCAGAGGTTGCGGTAGAAGATCATGTGCAGGTTCTCGTCGGCGGCGATGCGGGCCAGCATGCGGTCGGCGATCGGATCGTCACAGGCACGGCCGGTGTTGCGGTGGCTCACCCGGGTGGCCAGTTCCTGGAAGGTCACATAGGCCACCGAGTACAGGAAGCCGGCGCCGGAAGTGTCGCGCACATCGAAGGCGCCCGCCTTCTCGTCGACCACCGACATGGCCGAGTAGCCGTTGGTCATGTGGATCATCCGCGCGTTCTCGAGCGCCACCGGGTCCACACCGCGCGTCACGACCAAATAGTCACGCATCACGATGCCGTGCCGGTTCTCCTCGGCGGTCCAGCGGCCGACCCAGGTGCCCCAGGCGCCGTCCTGGGAGAAGTTCTCGGCGATCTCGCGGTGATAGGAGGGCAGGTTGTCCTCGGTGAGCAGGTTGGTGAT
>NZ_JBPXLK010000053.1:0-6273 GCF_051843015.1 Nocardia sp. JW2 | reverse complement strand
TTCTGGCCCTTGCAGATCGGCGCGCGCCTGGTCGTGGCCAAGCCCGACGGTCATCGTGATCCGGCCTACCTGGCCGAGATCATCGCGGCCGAGGGTGTCACCGTCACCCACTTCGTGCCGTCGATGCTCGCGGTATTCGTAGCCGATGCCGCTGCCGCGCAGTGTGATTCGCTGCGCATGGTCTTCGCCTCCGGTGAGGCGCTGCCGCCCAAGCCCGCGCATCGTCTGCGCGAGCTCACCGGTGCGGCGCTGCACAACCTGTACGGCCCCACCGAGGCCGCGGTCGACGTCACCTTCCACGAGGTCGTCGACACCGACACCGACACCGTGCCGATCGGCGCCCCGGTGTTCAATACCGAGGTCTACGTCCTCGACGCGCGCCTGCGGCCCGTCCCGGTCGGTGTCGCGGGTGAGCTCTACCTCGCGGGCACCCAGCTGGCGCGCGGCTATGTGGCCCGCCCGGATCTCACCGCGGACCGCTTCGTCGCGAATCCGTTCGGTGCGGACGGCGCCCGCATGTACCGCACCGGTGACCTCGTCGCCTGGACCGAACACGGCGAGCTGGAATACCTGGGCCGCACCGACTTCCAGGTGAAGCTGCGCGGCCTGCGCATCGAGCTCGGCGAGATCGAGTCCGCGCTCGCCGGCCTCGACGAGGTCGCCCAGTCGGTGGTGGTGGTCCGCAGCGACCAGCACACCGGCGACCAGCTGGTGGCCTACGTCATCCCGGCCGTCGGCCGCACGGTCGACATCGAGGACGCCCGCGAGGAACTGGGCAACAACCTGCCCGCCTACATGGTGCCGTCGGTGATCATCGTCCTCGACGAGTTCCCGCTCAACGCCTCCGGCAAGCTCGACCGCAAGGCCCTGCCCGCCCCGGTGTTCGAGGCCGCGGTGTTCCGCGCGCCGACCACACCGGTCGAGGAGATCGTCGCCGCCACCTTCGCCGATGTGCTCGGCCTGGACCGGGTCGGCCTCGACGACGACTTCTTCGCCCTCGGCGGCAACTCGCTGACCGCCACCCAGGTCGCCGCGCGCCTGTCGGCCGCCCTGGAATCCGATATCGGCGTGCGCGAACTGTTCGAGGCGTCCACGGTCGCCGCGCTGGCCGCGCGGGCCGAGACGCATTCCGGTGACGAGCGGCGCGCCCCGCTGGTCCCGCAGCAGCGCCCCGCGCGGGTGCCGCTGTCGCTGGCCCAGCAGCGCATGTGGTTCCTCAACCGCTTCGACCCCGAGTCGGCCGTCGACAACATCCCCGCCGCCGTTCGCCTGTCCGGTCTGCTCGACCGCCAGGCACTGCAGGTGGCCGTCGCCGACGTGCTGGCCCGCCACGAGTCGCTGCGCACCTACTACCCGGAAGCCGACGGCGCCGCCCATCAGGTGATCGTCGCGACCGGCAAGGTCATCCCCGACCTCGCCCCGATCGAGACCACCGAAGCCGAACTGCCGCAGCGGCTTTCGCAGCTGGTGCTGACCGCGTTCGACGTCACCGCCGAGGTGCCGTTCCGCGCCGCCCTGTTCGAGGTGAGCCCCACCGAACACGTGCTCGCCCTCGTGGTCCACCACATCTCGGCCGACGGCTTCTCCATGGGCCCGCTCACCCGCGACGTGATGACCGCCTACAGCGCCCGCGTGGAAGGCGCCGAACCGGCCTGGCGACCCCTCGAGGTCCAGTACGCCGACTTCGCGCTCTGGCAGCGCGGGGTGCTCGGCGACGAGGACGACGCCGCGTCGGTGATCACCAAGCAGATCTCGTTCTGGAGCGAGCACCTGCGCGGCCTGCCCGAGCAGCTCGATCTGCCCGCCGACCGGCCGCGCCCGGCCGTCGCCAGCGGTCGCGGCGCCACCCACACCTTCGAGATCGACGCCCGCACCCACGCGGCGCTCGCCGAGCTGGCCCGCACCCGTGGCGTGACCCTGTTCATGGTCACGCACGCGGCCCTGGCCCTGCTGCTCTCGCGACTGTCCGGTGAGTCCGACATCGCCATCGGCACGCCCATCGCGGGCCGTGGCGAACGCGCCCTCGACGACCTGATCGGCATGTTCGTCAACACCCTCGTGCTGCGCACCGAGGTGGACGGCGCGGCGAGCTTCAGCGAGCTGCTCGCCCAGGTCCGCACCAGCGACATCGCGTCGTTCGGCCACGCCGATCTGCCGTTCGAGCGGTTGGTCGAGATCATCAACCCGGCCCGCTCGCAGGCGCGCCACCCGCTGTTCCAGGTGATGCTGGCCTTCCAGAACACCGGCCAGACCAGCCTCGAACTGCCCGGCCTCACCGCCAGCGGTGTCGACCTGCCGATCGACGTCGCCAAGTTCGACCTGCAGGTGGTGCTCACCGAGAAGCCCGGTGACACCGCAGGCATGGTCGCCGAGCTGATCTACGCGACCGACCTGTTCGACGCGTCGACCATGCACCGCTTCGGCGCCCGCTTCACCCGCCTGCTCAATGCCATCGCGGCCACCCCGAACCGTGCCGTGGGCGACATCCCGCTGCTGGATGCCGCCGAGGTGCAACTGGCCGTTCGCGGCTGGAACGACACCGCCCACGAGCTGCCCGGCGCTGGCACCCTCGTCGACGAGTTCGCCCGCCAGGCCACGGCCACCCCGAACGCGGTCGCCCTCATCGACCCGGCCACCGGCGAAAACCTCACCTACGCCGAATTCGCCTCGCGCGTACACCGTTTTGCGCACCGCCTGATCGAGGCCGGTGTCGGCCCGGAGAAGCTCGTCGCCCTCGGCCTGCGCCGCAGCATCGACCTCGTGGTCGCGGCGTACGCGGTGCAGGAGGCAGGCGGCGGTTACGTCCCGCTCGACCTCGACCAGCCCGCCGACCGCATCGCCTACGTGCTCGAAACGGCGAACCCGGTGGTCGTGCTGACCACGAGCCGCGACGGTTTCGCCGTCGACGAGCCGACCACACTGGTCATCGACGCGATCGACCTGTCCGCCTACTCCGACACCCCGGTCACCGATGCCGAACGCATCGCACCGCTGCGCCCGCAGCACCCGGCCTACGTCATCTTCACCTCCGGTTCCACCGGTCGCCCGAAGGGTGTGGCGGTGCCGCACTCGACGGTGGTGAACCAGATCCGTTGGATCACCGCGGAATACGGCATCGGTGCCGACGACGTGGTGCTGTTCAAGACGCCCGCCACCTTCGACGTGTCGGTCTGGGAGCTGTTCGGCCCGCTGAGCACCGGCGGCAGCTTGGTCGTCGCGAGCCCCGACGGACATCGCGACCCGCAGTACCTCGCCGATGTCATTGCGGCGCAACGGGTCACGATGACCTCGTTCGTCCCGTCGATGCTCACTGTCTTCGCGGGCAGCGTCGATGCGGCTGCGGTCGAGGGCGGAGCCCTGTCCTCACTGCGCGCCCTGCTGATCGCCGGTGAGGCCTTCACCGGTGACGCCGTGGCCGCGCTGCGGCGGGTGAGCGACGCCGACCTGTTCAACCTGTACGGCCCCACCGAGTTCACCGTGCACGCCACCCACGGCCCGGTCGCCGACCAGGTCGACGGTGCTGTCCCGATCGGCGCGCCGGTCTGGAACGCCGAGGCCTACGTGCTCGACGCCCGCCTGCACCCGGTCCCGGCCGGGGTCGCGGGTGAGCTGTACCTGGCCGGCTCCCAGCTGGCCCGCGGCTACTTCGGCCGCCCCGACCTCACCGCCGACCGCTTCGTCGCCGACCCGTTCGGTGACGACGGCGCCCGCATGTACCGCACGGGCGACCTGGTGCGCCGCGACGAGCACGGTGTGATCACCTACCTCGGCCGCACCGACTTCCAGGTGAAGCTGCGCGGTCTGCGCATCGAGCTCGGCGAGATCGAGGCCGCGCTCACCGCGCACGCCACCGTGGGCCAGGCCGTGGTGATCGTGCGTTCGGATGCCCGCACCGGCGATCAGCTCGTCGGCTACGTGGTGCCCTCGGCGGGTGCGACCGTCGAAACCGAGACGCTGCGTGCGCATCTCGGTGCGCAACTGCCGTCGTACATGGTTCCGGCCGCGTTCGTCGTGCTCGACGAGATGCCGCTGAGCGCCAACGGCAAACTCGACCGCCGCGCCCTGCCCGACCCGGTGTTCGAGGCCCGCGAGTTCCGCGCGCCGAGCACCCCGATCGAGGAGATCGTCGCCGCCACCTTCGCCGAGGTGCTCGGTCTGTCCGAGGACCAGCCGGTCGGCCGCGACGACGACTTCTTCGACCTCGGCGGCAACTCGCTCATCGCCACCCAGGTCGTCGCCCGCCTCGGCGCCGCACTCGACACCCGGGTTCCGGTTCGGGTGCTGTTCGAAGCGCCGTCGGTGTCGGCGCTGGCCGCCAAGGTGGAAACCCACGCGGGCAGCGGCAGCCGCCGCGAGCTCGTCGCCGGGCCGCGCCCGGAACAGGTGCCGCTCTCGCTCGCCCAGCAACGCATGTGGTTCCTCAACCGGTTCGACAGCGCAACCGGCGTCAACAACATCCCCCTCGCTGTCCGCCTGACCGGTGACCTCGATGTCGACGCGCTGCGCCAGGCCGTGGCCGACGTGGTCGAGCGGCACGAAGTGCTGCGCACCGTCTACCCGGAAACCGCCGACGGCCAGGGCGTGCAGGTCGTGCTGCCCGCGGCCCAGGTGCCGATCACGATCGACCCGATCACCATCGGCGAGGACGAGATCCGCGACCGCATCAGCGAACTCGTGCTCGCCGGCTTCGACGTGACCGCGCAGGTCCCGGTGCGCGCCGAACTGCTGCGCGTGGCCGGTTCCCTGGACGGCTCGCACCCCGACACCCACGTGCTCGTCTTCGTGGTGCACCACATCTCCGGCGACGGCTGGTCGGTGCGTCCGCTGGCCCGCGACGTGATGATCGCCTACGCCGCCCGCTCGCGCGGCGAGGCACCGGGCTGGGCGCCGCTGCCCGTGCAGTACGCCGACTTCGCGCTGTGGCAGCGCGAAACCCTCGGCTCCGAGTCGGATCCGTCGTCGATGATCGCCCAGCAGGTGGCCTACTGGTCGAACACCCTGGCCGGGCTGCCCGACCAGCTGGACCTGCCGAGCGACCGCCCGCGTCCGGCCGTGGCCTCCAACCGCGGTGGGGTGCACGAGTTCTCGATCGATCCGGCACTGACACACAGCCTCAACGCGCTGGCCCGCGAACACGGCGCCAGCCTGTTCATGGTGGTGCACGCCGCGTTCGCCGCCCTGCTCGCGCGCCTGTCCAACAGCGACGACATCGCCATCGGCACCGCTGTGGCGGGCCGTGGTGAAGCGGTGCTCGACGACGCCATCGGCATGTTCGTCAACACCCTCGTGCTGCGCAGCACCGTCGACCCGGCGCAGTCGTTCGCCGAACTGCTCGCCGCCACACGGGAGCACGACCTGGCCGCCTTCGGCCACGCCGACCTGCCGTTCGAGCGGCTCGTCGAAATCCTCAACCCGGCCCGTTCGCAGGCGCGTCACCCGCTGTTCCAGGTGATGCTGTCGTTCCAGAACACCGGCGAGGCGTCGTTCGAACTGCCCGGCCTCGAGGTCGCGGGCGTGCCGCTGGACGTGGTGACGGCCAAGTTCGATCTGCACCTGAACCTGACCGACCGCTACCGCGCCGACGGTTCCGCCGACGGCATGACCGCCGAGTTCGCCTACGCGACAGACATGTTCGACGCCGACACCATCGCGAACCTGGCCAAGCGCCTGGTGCGGATGCTGTCGTCGGTCGTCGCCGAGCCGACCCGCCCGATCGGTGACGTGGAACTGCTGGCACCGGTCGAAAAGCGCCAGGTCGTCGCCGACTGGAATGCCACCGCGCACCCGGTCGACCAGGCCGCGACCCTGGTGTCGATGTTCCAGGCACAGGCCGCGACCAGCGCGAACACACCGGCCCTCACCTTCGAGGGGACAACTCTGTCCTACGCCGGGTTCACCGCCCGGGTGAACCGACTGGCCCGGCACCTGATCGCCCAGGGCGTCGGCCCGGACACCATGGTCGCGCTCGGCATGCGTCGCTCGCTCGACCTGGTGATCGGCATGTACGCGGTGAGCGTGGCCGGTGGCGCCTACGTGCCGCTCGACCCCGACCACCCGGCCGAGCGCACCCACTACGTGCTCGAGACCGCGGCACCGGTGTGCGTATTGACCACGGCCCGTGACGAATTCGACGCGGGCGCGACGACCGCGCTGCACATCGACAGCCTCGACCTGTCCGGGTACTCGGACGCGCCGGTCACCGACGACGAGCGGATCGCCCCGCTGCGTCCGTCGAACACCGCGTACGTGATCTTCACCTCCGGTTCGACGGGT
>NZ_JBPXLK010000052.1:0-7438 GCF_051843015.1 Nocardia sp. JW2 | reverse complement strand
CTGGACTGACCGGAGGGTGCGACGAAGGAGTGCCCGGAGGGAGGGAAGAGGCGGAGTCAAGCGCCGAGAACCGCGGCCCCGGCCGCCGATGTCACAGCGTGGCGAGCAGCGCCTTGGTGCGACCCGGGTGGTTGGTCGCCACCCAGCTCACGCCGAGGTCGGCACACAGCTGCACATCCTCGGGATCGTCGACGGTCCAGCAGTAGGTGGCCCGTCCCGCCGCGGCCGCCTTGTCGACGAGTTCCGGGTGCTCACGCAGGGTTTTCACCGACGGACCGACCGCCGTGGCGCCGACTGTCGTCGCCGCGCCGCCGCCGAGGAAGCGCGAGGATTCACCGAGCAGCACTGTCGGCAGCAGCGGCGCCGCGCGACGGATGCGCCACACGGCGGTGGCGGCGAACGACATCACCACGGCGCGCGAATGATCCGCCGAGGCGGGGGTGGCGATGCCGAAGCGCTGGAGTTCGGCGAGCACCTTGTTCTCCACCAGGGCGCCGTAGCGCACGGGGTGTTTGGTCTCGATGAAGAGTTTGGTCGGGCGGCTGCGCCAGTCGAGGACGAGGCCGATGAGGTCGCTCAGGGCGAGCACGCCCGCCGGTGCGTCCTCGGTGCCGAAGTTCATGTCGCGCAACTCGTCCAGGGTCAGCTCGCTGACCAGGCCCGTCGCGTCGGCGGTGCGGTCGACGGTGCGGTCGTGCACGCACACGAGGTGGCCGTCGCGGGTGAGCCGGACATCGCATTCCACCCCGTCGGCGCCCTCGGTCAGGGCGAGTTCGTAGGCGGCGAGAGTGTGCTCGGGAAGCTCGCCCGACGCACCACGGTGCGCGACGACGAACGGCGCGCGATTGCCCTGACTCACTTGGCCACAACCTCCTTGTGCGGATTCTCGCCCGGCTCGGCGGATTCCGAACGTTCTGTCTCCTCGGCCGTACTCGCACCGCCCGGTTCCACCGGGGCGATGACCTCCTGCGCCGGGTCGGCGGCGATCAGCAGGCGGTGCGCCGAACGGGGATTCCCGCGCAGGTCACGTCCCTCCAGCAGGCGAACCGTCCACAGCGTGAGCACCGCGAAGCCGGCCGCGCACAGGTCGGTGAACCCGGTGAACGAGACGCCGTCGGCCTCGGCTTGCAGGGTAGAGGCATTGCGCCACAGCGTCGCGGCGAGGAACAGCACCCCGCTCGTCGCCCAGGCGGCCCACCAGATCCGCACCGCGCGCAGTGCGCGTGGGTCGGGATGTGCCGCGGCGAGTTCGGTGAGGAAGACACCGGGCCAGACGAGGTTCACACCCGGGATCACGCAACCGGCGATCAGTGTCCACGATCGGCGCGGGTCGCGGCTGCCGTGCGCCGCGTAGGCGGCCCGGCGGGCCTCGATCAGCCACGAGACCAGCGACAGCGCCGTCAGCAGCGCGAGGATCGGCGCGAGCGTCCCGAACAGCCACACGGTGGCGTCGGAGATCCAGAGCAGCCAGCTCGGGATCAGGCGGGTGCGGTTCTGCAGCAGGATCAGGTAGCGGCCGTATTCGGCGAGGCCGGCGAGCACGAACGCCGCCGCGGTCATAACGAGCAGCCGGTCACGCCGGTCGGCGATGCCGCGCAACGGCCTGCGTGGTGCGCGCGGCTGGGCGGGCGGCGGATCGAGCAGACCCCAGCGCGGCACCTCGGTGTAGCGGGGAGTCGGGCCGGGGTCGGCGCGCACGGTGCGTGCGCTGACGCGGCGGTCGCGATGATCGGGCCTGCGGGCGACCCAGCGGTAGTTGCGCTTCTCCGGCGGCGCGTCGACCTTGCCCGGGGACAGCAGCACGCCACGACAGCGCGGGCACCAGTGCATCGGCGCGCCCTGCACGGCCCACCGCGCGCCACAGCGTGCACATGGTTGCACCACCGAACTCACCCGCGCACCCCGTTCCGGACTAGTAGATCTTGGCTTCGTGGTCGCCGTCGGCGACCACCGGACGGCCGGTCTGCTGCCAGGCGACCATGCCTCCGGCCACATGACAGGCCTCGTACCCGATGTGGGTCAGGTACTTGACCACCTCGATCGAGCGCCCGCCCTGCCTGCACACCACGTAGACCTCGGCATCGATGTCGATGTCGTCGAGGCGGGCGGGGACGTCGACCATCGGGATGTGGATGGCGCCCGGTGCGTGCCCGAGCTCCCATTCGTCGGGTTCGCGCACGTCGAGCAGCTGGGCGCCGGGGACCGGTTCCGCGCGGTCGAACCCGGCCGGTACCTCGCCCACCGGCACCGTGGGGACATCGGAGCTCGTCACGCCTCGATCCTGCCATGCCCGAAGCGGTGCCGGGCGCCGTGTGCGTGGTCTGTGGACCGATCTCGGTTATCCACAGAATCCACAGCTCGATCCACAGGTCTCAGCAATCGATCAGCACACCATCGGGGCGAGTCGCCCGTCGAGGGGGATTCGAGCTGGTTCGCGCGGCATGGGAACGACCGATCCGGGACTCCCCTCCTGACATCCCGGAGCGGTCGTTCGCCGCTGACGTCGGGATTTCGCGTCCGCAATGATCCCGACATCTACTTGGACGCACGCCGGACCGTTTCGGTTCCATAAAAACGACATCACTAGTGAAAATCCCATTTCGTGGGATCTGGGCGGGCAGATCGGTAGCCTGAGCGCATGAACCAGAGCAGGGGGCTACTCGACAGTTTCGACCGCAACGGCCTGAATACCGCTTTGTCCGAATCGACCTGTCTCGGTGTGGAGGTGGACGCCGACGCGGGCAAGCTGCAGCTGTGCCTGGCGGTGCTCACCCAGCCCGCCGACGGCGCCGAACCCGGTGAGCGCAAAGTGCTGCTCACCTTCACCGGTGTCACCCGCGTCGCCGCGTCGCTGCGCATCCAGCGCTGGGACGACATCGACGCCCGCGTCCTTCCCCTCACCATCGACCAGCTCGACGAGGCCATCGAGAGCTTCGGCGGCGGCGGCCTGCACGGCTGGGAGTTCATCGACGTCGACGACAGCGGCTGGACGCTGTGGAGCGAGCTGCTCAGCTTCGACACGGTGCTCGACCAGCGCATCGCCGCGCATGTCATCGAGTTCTCCCAGGAGGAGGGCATCGATCCGCGCGAACTCGACGTCCGAGTATGGTTCGACAAGATCACAATTACCGACCTGGACGGCCGCGAGATCCCGATGGCCGAGTTCGTCGAGGGCGGTCGCCGCTGGTGGGCCGCCCACGACTCGGGCGACGCCCGCGCAAGCAAAGCAGACGTCGCGCCCCCGCTGTAATCGGCTGGGCCATCAGAAATACAGCCCGCGCGTCGTCGGTTGCACGAATCGGGTGTACGAATGATGGTTGGTGTGCTCGATCGAATGGGCGCACACAGCCCGACACAGGAAAGGGACAACGTGGCCGAGTACACGCTGCCGGATCTGGATTACGACTACAGCGCACTGGAGCCCCACATCTCGGGGCAGATCAACGAGATCCACCACTCCAAGCACCATGCCGCCTACGTCGCCGGCGCGAACACCGCGCTGGAGAAGCTGGAAGCCGCGCGCGAAGCGGGCGATCACAGCGCCATCTTCCTGCACGAGAAGAACCTGGCCTTCCACCTGGGTGGTCACGCCAACCACTCCATCTGGTGGAAGAACCTCTCCCCCAACGGTGGTGACAAGCCGGAAGGCGACCTGGCCGCCGCCATCGACGACCAGTTCGGTTCGTTCGACAAGTTCCGCGCGCAGTTCACCGCCGCGGCCAACGGCCTGCAGGGTTCGGGCTGGGCCGTCCTGGGTTACGACACCCTCGGCCAGAAGCTGCTGACCTTCCAGCTGTACGACCAGCAGGCGAACGTGCCGCTCGGCATCATCCCGCTGCTGCAGGTCGACATGTGGGAGCACGCCTTCTACCTGCAGTACAAGAACGTCAAGGCCGACTACGTGACCGCGTTCTGGAACGTCGTCAACTGGGCCGACGTGCAGGACCGCTTCGCCCGCGCCGTCAACCAGGGCAAGGGCCTCATCTTTGGGTGAGTAGTACTTCCGTGAAGGGCCTCCCGGCGTTCGTCCGGGGGGCCTTTTGCGTGGAATGACCAGTTCCTGGCACTCAGTGGTACTTGTGTGCCAATAGGGTTGCGGGCTATTCCTGACTTATCCGTAAGTCGGGAGGTCGTCATGACTGTTCAGGGGCCGATCGGGTTCACGCCGTTTCAGGCGGATGGTCGTTTGCGGGGATTCGTGGTGTCGGGGCGGTGGCCGGATACCACCAAGGAGTGGGCGCAGGTGCTCGTGCTCGCCGTGCGGGTGGCGTCGCTGCCAGGCCTGCTGCTCACCAGCACCGTGTTCGGGGTCCGTGAGGAGTTGCCCGACGATCCGGAACCCGACACCGTCGGTCTCGTCCTCGCCGAGGGCCCGGTGGTCGGTGACCAGGCGATCGAGCCGGGCCGTTTCGCCGAGCACGTGCCGCCCGCCCTGCTGATGCTGCATCCGCCGTCGCAGACCCGGCCGTCGCTGCCCGAGTGTGTGGGCGCCGCGTCCGGGTGCGTGCTGCTGCCCGGCGTGCCGCATCTGGGTCTGGAGCATCGGGCCGCCTGGGCCGAGGCCGAACTCGACGGCACCGTCACCTCCCTGGTGAGCCGGGTCGGCATGGATCTCATCAGTGACCCGGATACCGCGGTGCTGGCAATGCTGTTGGCTGCCTGAGCCTTTCGCGGTACCGGTCTGGCGAACCACTGGCAACAGGGTTTCCCGATCCGGAATTCAGGGTTACCGAACTATTCGGGCCGCTCAGCCAAACTTATTGTGTCCGTTGCCCTTTCGATGACGCGATGTTGGCATTCCGGGAGCAACCGCGCTAGGGTGGACGACAGCGAAGGGGAGTAGCCCGCAATCGCCCAGTCGACATACTGATCGCCGCCACCACCGGCGCGGTCCGGCTGCGCGAACCGGTAGTCACCGGTGGGCGAGACCTTCGGCCACGAAACCGATCATTCGACCGGTGTGGCTGAAGGCATCCCCGTCTCAGCCGCAGGCCGGAAGTTGTTACCTGGGAGCTGAATTCATTGATCGCCACGATCCTGCTGAGCTTCGGCGTGATCTTCCTGGCCGAGCTGGGCGACAAATCGCAGCTGATGGCGCTGACCTTCTCGCTGCGCTACCGCTGGTGGGTCGTCCTGGCGGGAATCAGCGTCGCCAGTGTTGCCGTGAACCTCATCGCCGCGGGTGTGGGCCACTTTCTCGGCACGGCGTTGCCCGCCGGTGCCATCGCGGTGGTGACCGCGCTCACCCTGCTGGCCGTCGGCGTGTGGACCCTGCGTGACGCGCTCGCCTCGGCCGACGACACCGAGACCGCCCCCGAACCACCCAGCACCCGCAATGCGTTCCTCGTGGTGATCTCCGCTTTCATGCTCGCCGAACTCGGCGACCGGACCATGTTCGCCGCAGCCGCGCTCGCCTCGAACAACAGCTGGCTCGCGGTGTGGATCGGCTCGGTGGCAGGCATGGTCGCCGCGGGTGGGCTGGCGATTCTGGTCGGCAAGTTCGCGGGTAAGCACCTGCCCGAGCGCGGGATCGCCATCGCCTCCGGTCTGCTGTTCCTGTTCTTCGCCGGAAAGACTCTGCTCGACGCCTTCGTCCCCGGCGTCGACGGCGTCGCCGCCATCGCGCTCGCCCTGCTCGCCCCCGCCCTCACCGGCGCCGGGGTGCTGGCCTGGCGGTTCTCCCGGCGTGAGCGCGAGCCGGTGGATCAGCCGGCGAAGGCGTTGCCGTAAACCGTGCCCGAGCGCTGCGCCAACGCGATGAGCTGATCCTTCAGCTCCCACAGACTGTCCAGGTCGCCCCCGGAGATCTTGCCGGTGACCATCGCGCCGATCGCCGCCGCCAACGTGGCGCAGGCGAAGCGCTGCTCGTCGGTTTCGGCGCCGAGCATCGCCGCCACCACCGTGACGAACCGGTGCTGTAGGTCCATCCGGGCCGCGATCGCTGCCGGTCCCGCCGCGTACACCTCGACGAGGAACAGCCGCGCGGCGGCGGGATCGTCGATCAGGTGCTGGAAGTAGGCGGTGAGGATGCGGTCCATCCGGGTCGGCGCGTCGGCGTCGGCGAGTTCGGCGATGGTGTCCTGCAACCGGTCCGAGAGCAGCTTGGAGGCGCGGTCGAAGGCGGCGCGGAAGCAGTCCTCCTTGGAGCGGAACTGCTCGTAGAACGTCTCGCGTGACACCCCGGCGCGTTTGAGCACCGCCGCGACCGGCGTGCCGACATAACCGCTCTCGCACATCGCCTCCCCCATCGCGACGAGGATGCGTTCGCGCTGGGACGCGACCACTTCCTCGCGCGAGAGGCGGTGGCGCCCGCGTGGCAGCTGACGCAGGGTCGATCCGGGTTCCTCACTCATTGCCGTTCCATTCTGCGCGGCCGGGCCGGTTGGTCGGTGGTGAACGGTGCGTCCTCGTTGCGGGCGATCTCGACGGCGCGCGCCACCCTGTTGCCGTGTAGTCGTTGCACGACCAGCTGGGCGAAGGGGCGAAGCGGCCGGGCCATCGCCACCCACCACGGCGCGTACACCGTGGCCTTGCGGCGGGCCACAGCCCGTTCCATGGCGTCGACCGCCGGGCCGATCGGCGAGATCCCCGCCAGGCTCGTGCCGCCGAGGATGGTGTGCGCGGCGGCGGTGTCGAAGCCGCGCACGGTCATGTCGGTGTCGATCCCCGCGAAGTAGGTGATGCCCACTTTGGCGCCCGTAGAAGACAATTCGAAGCGCAGCGTTTCCGCGAGCGCGGCCACCGCGGCCGCCGACGCACTGTAGGCGCCGCCGAGCGGCAGCTGCACGGCACTCGAGATGGACGACATCATCAGGACGTACCCATCCGCGTGTGCGATATACGGACCCGCCGCCTGCACCGCGTACGCCACACCGAGCACGTTCACCGCGAGCGTCTCCTCGAGCACCGAGGCGTCACCACCGACCATCGCCATCTGCTTGGCGATCCCCGCGTTGGCCACCAGCACATCCAGCCCGCCGAGTTCGGCGACCAGCACCGGAATCACCCGCCCCACCTGGGCCGGGTCGGCCACATCGCAGTAGCGCCACGGCACATCACCGCATTCCGCGGCCACCTCGGCGAGCAGTTCCGGCTCGATCCCGAGCAGCGCGACCCGCGCCCCCTTCGCCGCCAGCCGCCGCGCCAGCGCCGCACCGATCCCGCGCGCGGCACCCGTGATCAGGACCCTGCGCCCGGCCACGCTCGGACCGGCGAACGATCTCATGACGGCACGCTACCACCGGCAAACACCGCTGTTCGCGACGATTTCGGCTACACCGAAGTAGGGGTGCGCCACACCACACCCCGCAACGCTATGGTGCATTATTGGCAGAAGGCCGATAAGGCCGCCAAACCACGACCGGTCTCGGCGCGTCGCCGCCTCTGGACTGACCGAAGGGTGCGACGAAGGAGTGCCCGTAGGGAGGGAAGAGGCGGC
>NZ_JBPXLK010000051.1:0-7699 GCF_051843015.1 Nocardia sp. JW2 | reverse complement strand
GGTTGCCCGCCACGGTGATTCGTCGCCGACGCTGGTGAACATGTACGGCATCACCGAGACCACGGTGCACGTGTCGTTCCGTGCGCTGGACGCGAAGACCATCGCGGCGGCGGCCGGTTCGGTCGTCGGCCGGGCCATCGCGGGCCTGAGCGTGTTCGTGCTCGACTCGCGGCTGCGTCCGGTGCCGGTGGGTGTCGCGGGTGAGATGTATGTCGCGGGACCGCAATTGGCGCGCGGTTACCTGGGTCGGCCCGACCTGACCGCCACCCGGTTCGTCGCCAACCCCCTCGCGGGCCCGAACCAGGCCGGTTCGCGACTGTACCGTTCCGGCGACCTCGCGCGCTGGAACCGATTCGGCGAACTGGAATACCTCGGCCGCGCCGACGACCAGGTGAAGGTGCGTGGTTTCCGCATCGAGCTCGGTGAGATCGAAGCCGCCGTGCTCGCCCAGCCCGGCATCGCCCAGGCGGCGGTCATCGTGCGTGAGGACACCCCCGGTGACCAGCGCATCGTCGCCTACGTGGTCGCCGACGCCGACATCGAACCCGATCTCGACGCCGTGCGCACCGGCGCCGCCGAACAGCTGCCCGCTTACATGGTTCCGGCCGCGCTCGTGCGGCTGGAGTGGATCCCGCTCACCGTCAACGGCAAGCTCGACCGCCGTGCCCTGCCCGCCCCGGCGGTGCAGGCTCGCGCCTTCCGCGCCCCGGTCACCCCGGTGCAGGAAACCGTGGCCGCGGTGTTCGCCGACGTGCTCGGCCTGGACCGGGTCGGCGTCGACGACGACTTCTTCGACCTCGGCGGCAACTCGCTGATCGCCACCCGCGTCGTCGCCCGCATCGGTGCGGCGCTCGGTGCGACGGTGCCCGTGCGCGCCCTGTTCGAGGCGTCGACCGTGGAAGCCCTCGCGGCCCGGGTGGAATCGCACACCGGCGGCACCGCCCGCGCGGCGCTCGTCGCCCGCGAACGCACCGAGGGCGAACTGATCCCGCTGTCGTTCGCCCAGCAGCGGATGTGGTTCCTCAACAAGTACGACACCACCTCCTCGGCCTACAACCTGCCCGTCGCGATCCGCCTCACCGGCGACCTCGACGTCGAGGCGCTGTCGCTGGCGCTGGCCGACCTCGTGCGCAGGCACGAATCGCTGCGCACCCGCTACCCCGAGCACGGCGGCACCCCGGTGCAGCAAGTCGTCGCGGCCGAACGCATTTCGCTGGATCTGCGCCCGGTCACCGTCGCCGCCGACCAGCTCTTCGAGACCGTCACCGAGTTCGTCTCCACCGGATTCGATGTGGCGGAAGAAGTTCCGTTGCGCGCCAGGTTGTTCCGCGTCGACGAGCACGAGCACGTGCTCGTCGTGGTGGTCCACCACATCGCCGCCGACGGTTTCTCCATCGCCCCGCTGACCCGCGACGTGATGCTGGCCTACACGGCTCGCGCCCAGGGCACCGCGCCCGGCTGGGCGCCGCTGCCGGTGCAGTACGCCGACTTCGCCGTCTGGCAGCGCGCCGTCCTCGGCACCGAGGACGACACCGACTCGCTGATGGCGCGTCAGGTGTCCTACTGGCAGCGTCAGCTCGCCGGTGTCCCCGACGAACTGACCCTGCCCTTCGACCGCCCGCGTCCGGCCGTCGCCTCGCTGCGTGGCGCGTCGGTGCACCGCGAGCTCTCGCCCGAGCTGATCGCCCGCCTCGACGAGGTGGCCAGGCGGCAGGGTGCCTCGCTGTTCATGGTCATGCACACCGCGCTCGCGGTGCTGCTGGCCCGGCTGTCCGGTTCCGACGACATCGCCATCGGCACCCCCATCGCCGGCCGTGGTGAACAGGCCCTCGACGACCTCGTCGGCATGTTCGTCAACACCCTGGTGTTGCGCACCGGTGTGCGCCCCGGTGAGTCGTTCACCGACCTGCTCGAGCAGGCCCGCAAGACCGACCTCGACGCCTACGGCAATGCCGACGTGCCGTTCGAGCGCCTGGTCGAACTGCTCGCACCCGAGCGGTCGCAGGCCCGCAACCCGCTGTTCCAGGTGATGCTGGCCTTCCAGAACCTGGACCGCACCACCCTGGAACTGCCCGGTCTCGCCGTGTCGGCGCTCGATCTCGACGAGAGCGTCGCCCGCTTCGACCTCCAGTTCACCCTCTCCGAGCTGGGCGAACCCGGCCACGGCGGAATGGCGCTGGCGCTGAACTACGCCACCGAACTGTTCGACGAGGCGACGGTCGACACCATCGCGACCCGCTGGGAGCGTGTGCTCGAGGCCGTGGCCGCCGACGCCTCGGTGACCATCGGCGCGATCGACGTGCTCGACGCCGCCGAACGGGCCGACCTGGTATTCCGGGTCGGCGCACCGCCGGTGCCCGCCCGCACCCTGCGCAGCCTCCTCGCCGACGCCGCCGCGGCGAACCCGACCGGCGATGCCGTCGTGTTCAAGGGGACGACTCTGGCCCACCCGTCGCCCGACCACCGCCCCTCATCGAGTCGCTTCGCGACGCTGTCGTATGCCGAACTCGACGAGCGCTCGAACCGCTTGGCGCGCTTGCTCATCGCCGAAGGCATCGGCGCCGAAGATCTCGTCGCCGTCGCCGTTCCGCGTTCGGCCGACTCGGTGTTCGCCGCCTGGGCAGTCGCCAAGACCGGTGCTGCGTTCGTCCCGGTCGACCCGACCTACCCGGCCGACCGCATCGCGCACATGGTCACCGACTCCGGTTCGCCGTTCGGCCTCACCGTCGCCTCCGTGCGTGACGGGCTGCCCGAATCCGCGCGCTGGCTGGTGCTCGAGGACCTCGATCTGGCGTCCTACGACGGGTCGGCGATCGCCGACGACGAGCTGGTCCGGGCGACCACGCCCGAGCAGCCCGCCTACGTCATCTACACCTCCGGCTCGACCGGTGTGCCCAAGGGCGTCGTGGTCACCCACGCCGGTCTCGCCAACTTCGGCGAGGAGCAGGCGCAGCGCTATCACCTCGATTCGTCCACGCGCGCACTGCATTTCGCCTCGCCCTCGTTCGACGCGTCGATCTTGGAACTGCTGCTCGCCCTGGCGCGCGGTGGTGCGCTGGTGGTCGTCCCGCCGGGTGTGTACGGCGGTGACGAACTGTCCGAACTGATCCGCGCCGAGCGGGTCACCCACGCCTTCATCACCCCCGCCGCCCTGGCGACCTTCGACCCGAGCGGCCTGGATTCGCTGCGGGTGCTGGTCGCCGGTGGTGAAGCGGTGCCCGCCGATCTGGTGTCGAAGTGGGCGGTTCCGTTGGCGGACGGCACTACTCGTGCCTTCCACAACGGTTACGGTCCGACCGAGACCACGATCATGACGAACATCAGCGACGCGCTGGTGCCGGGCGAGCTGGTCACCATCGGTGGACCCACGCGCGGCATGCGCTCGCTGATCCTGGACGCCCAGCTCCAGCCCGTTCCCGTGGGTGTCGCGGGTGAGCTGTACCTGTCGGGCATCCAGCTGGCGCGCGGTTACCACGCCCGCCCCGGCCTGACCGCCGACCGGTTCGTCGCCGACCCGTTCGTCCCGGGGGAGCGGATGTACCGCACCGGTGACGTCGTGCGCTGGACGCCGGAACGCACCGTCGAGTACGTCGGCCGCTCCGACTTCCAGGTGAAGATCCGCGGTTTCCGTATCGAACTGGGCGAGATCGACTCCGCCCTCGCCTCGCACGATACGGTCGACTTCGCCGTCACCCTCGGCCACAAGAGCACCGCGGGCGCCGTCTCGCTGGTGTCGTATGTCGTTGCCGCGCCGGGCCGTTCGATCGACGTGGCCGCCCTCACCGCGCACGTCGAGGAACGCCTGCCCGCCTACATGGTTCCGTCGTCGATCATGGTGATCGACCGGGTGCCGCTCACCCCGGTCGGCAAGCTCGACCGCAAGGCCCTGCCGGAGCCGGTGTTCGCCACCGAGGTCTCCTTCCGGGCCGCGCGCACCCCGATCGAGCAGACCATCGCCGAGGTGTTCGCCGAGGTCCTCGGCGTGGAGCGCGTCGGTGTGGACGACTCGTTCTTCGCCTTGGGCGGCGACTCGATCGTCTCCATCCAGCTCGTCTCCCGGGCCAATGCCCGCGGCGTGCTGTTCACCCCGCGCCACGTGTTCGAACAGCGCACTGTGGCCGGCCTGGCCTCGGTCGCCGAAACGGCCGATGTGGCAGCGGCTTCCGCCGTCACGCTCGCGGAGCTGCCCGGCGGCGGCGTCGGTGAGATGCCGCTGACCCCGGTGGTGCGGTTCATGGCCGAGCGGTCGGGTTCGTTCGACCGGTTCAACCAGACCATGGCCCTCGAGCTGCCCGTCGGCATCGACCGGGCGGGGATCGCGGCAACCGTCGGTGCGGTCGTCGACCGCCACGACATGCTGCGCTCGCGGCTGCACCAGGTCGACGGCCGCTGGGTCGTCACCACCGCCCCCACGGGCAGCGTGGACGCCGACACCCTGATCGACCACACCACCTTCGACCCGAACGTCTCCGACGCCGAACTGTTCGAGATCGCTTCGGCCGCACTCGATTCGAGCCTGGACCGGCTCGATCCCGCCGCCGGTGTCGTGGTGCGCTTCGTGTGGCTGGAGCCCACCGAGCCGGTGACCCCGACCATCTCGCTGCCCGGCACCGCCTCGGCGGCGCAGGTGTCCGGCGAGGTCGCGTCCGCTGGTGCTGCCGCGTCGGCTGGTGGCGCGACCTCGTCCGCCGATACCGAGAGCAAGTCGGCGCGCCGGGCCGGACGACTGATCGTGGTGGCCCATCACCTCGTCGTCGACGGTGTGTCGTGGCGAATCCTGGTGCCCGACTTCGTCTCCGCCTGGGGTCAGCTGTCCTCGGGCCAGCAACCGGAGCTCGTCGCCCCCGCCACGTCCATGCGCGCCTGGGCGCACGCGCTGGCCGACGAGGCACGCAACCCCGACCGCCTCGCCGAGCTCGACTTCTGGCGTGAGGTCGTCGAAACACCGGACCCGCTGCTCACCGAGCGGCCGATGAACCCGGCCGTCGACGTCTCCGGTGTGATCGAGAAGCTGCCGGTGGAGGTGTCCGCCGAGGTCACCAAGGCCCTGCTCACCACCGTGCCCGCCCTCTTCCACGGCGGCGTGAACGACGGTCTGCTCACCGCGCTCGCGCTGGCCGCCGCCAAGTGGCGCACTCGTCGCGTCCCCGGCAAGTCGGACGACGCGAACGACGCCCTGCTGGTGCGCCTGGAAGGCCACGGCCGCGAGGAAGAGGTCGCGCCCGGTGCCGACCTGTCCCGCACGGTCGGCTGGTTCACCGCGATCTTCCCGGTGCGCCTCGACCTGACCGGCATCGATCTCGACGCCGCGCTGGCCGGTGGTCCGGCGATCGGCCAGGCCGTGAAGGCGGTCAAGGAACAGCTGCTCTCGGTGCCCGACAAGGGCATCGGGTACGGCCTGCTGCGGTACATGAACGCCGACACCGCCGCCGAGCTGCCCACCGAGCTGCCCGGCCAGATCAGCTTCAACTACCTCGGCCGGGTTGCCGACAGCGATGTCCCCGACGCGCTGCGCGGTTTCGGCTGGATCCCGGCCGCGGAGCTGGCCTCCCTCGGCGGCGCCTACGACGCCGACATGCCCGCCATGGCACCGCTCGATGTCAACGCGATCGTCGTCGGCGACAAGCTCAGCGCCAATATCGGTTACCCGAGCACCCTGCTCGGCGAGGCCGAGGTCCGTGAATTCGCCGACCTGTGGGTCACCGCGCTGGAAGCCGTTGCCCGGCACGCCAATTCCGCCGACGCGGGCGGTCACACGCCGTCCGACTTCGCGCTCGTGCGCGCCACCCAGCGCGACATCGACGTCTGGGAGCGGCGCTACCCCGAGCTGACCCAGGTGTGGCCGCTGGCCGCGCTGCAGGCCGGCCTGTTCTTCCACGCTCGCCTGGCCGCGAGCTCGGTCGACGTCTACACCGCCCAGGCGGTGCTCACGCTCACCGGTCATGTCGACGCCACCCGTCTGCGCGCCGCCGCCCAGGCACTGCTCGACCGGCACGAGACCCTGCGCACCGCGTTCGTCACCGATCACGACGGCAATGCCGTGCAGATCGTCCTCGACAACGCCCGTGTGGTCTGGGCCGAACACGACCGCACCGAAACCGGCGAGTTCGCCGACCTCGTCGAGGCCGACCGCAACGCCCGCTTCGACCTGGCCGAGCCGCCGCTCATCCGCTTCACCCTGATCCAGGTGGGCGAGCACGAATGGCGTTTCGTGGTGGCCAACCACCACATCCTGCTCGACGGCTGGTCGATGCCGCTGGTGATGCGCGACCTGCTCGCGCTCTACGCCCTGCACGGTGACGCGAGCGCGCTGCCCGCCGTCCGCTCCTACCGTCACTTCCTGGAATGGGTTGCCCAGCAGGATCATTCGGCCTCCGTGGCCGTCTGGTCCGAGGCGCTGCGTGGGGTCACCGAGCCCACGCTGCTCGCCCGCCCGGACGCGAGCCGCGAGATCACCGCCCTGTCGGACGAGTACCTGTTCGATCTGGACGAGATCACCACCGGCCGCCTGGTCGCGCTGGCCGCCGACCTCGGCGTCACCCCGAACACGGTGCTGCAGGTGGCGTGGTCGATCGTGCTCGGCCGGATGACCGGTCGCGACGACGTGCTGTTCGGCACCACCGTCTCCGGTCGTCCCGCGCAGCTGTCGGGCGTGGAGTCGATGGTCGGCCTGTTCATCAACACCGTGCCGGTGCGCGTCCGCTTCGACGCCGCCGAATCGGTGCGCGACGTGCTGACCCGCACCCAGGGCGAGCAGGCCGACCTGCTCGACCACCACTACATCGGCCTGGCCGAGATCCAGTCGGCCGCCGGGGTCGGTGGCCTGTTCGACTCGCTGGTGGTCTTCGAGTCCTACCCGGTCGACGCCGAGGGCATCAAGGCCCAGGCCGCCGACATCGACGGCATGGCCGTCACCGGCCTGGACGCGGCAGACGCCACCCACTACCCGCTCTCGCTGATCGCCCAGCTCGACACCCAGCTGCGCATCCGCGCCGGTTACCTGAGCGACCTGTTCGACGCCGCGACCGTGCACCGCATCGCCGAGCGCCTGATCCGGGTGCTCACCGCGATCACCGCCGAACCGACGGTGGCCGTGGGCGATATCGAACTGCTCGACGCCGCCGAACGCGCACTCGTCGTGCGCGAGTGGAACGCCACCGCGCACGAGGTGGATCAGCGCGCCACCCTCGTCTCGATGTTCGAGGCGCAGCTGGCCCGCACCCCGCAGGCCACCGCCCTCACCTTCGAGGGGACGAGTCTGGCCCACCCGTCGCCCGACCACCACCCCTCATCGAGTCGCTCCGCGACGCTGACATATTCCGAGTTCGCGGCGCAGGTGTATCGCCTGGCCCGCTGGCTCGTGGACCGTGGTGTCGGCCCGGAAACCTATGTGGCACTCGGCATGCGCCGCTCGCTCGACCTGGTCGTCGGCATGTACGCGGTGAGCGTGGCCGGTGGCGCCTACGTGCCGCTGGACCCCGATCACCCGGCCGAGCGCACGGAATACATTCTGGCGACGGCGGATCCGGTGTGTGTGCTCACCTCGGGTACCGATCTGGAGATCGACACCGCGCAGGTCCGCATCGACCTGCTCGACCTGTCCGGTTACGCCGACACCCGCCTCACCGACGACGAGCGGATCGCCCCGCTGCGTCCGTCGAACACCGCGTACGTGATCTTCACCTCCGGTTCGACGGGT
>NZ_JBPXLK010000050.1:0-8967 GCF_051843015.1 Nocardia sp. JW2 | reverse complement strand
ACACGGGGGTGTTCGCGGCCCGGCCCGTGCGCACAGGCGCGCCGACAACAGGGGAATCGCTGATGCGCAGAACAGCTTTCGACGCCGAACTCGTCGCCTTCCGGGCCACGATCCGGGCCTTCATCGAAGCCGAGGTCGTCCCGAGCTTCGGCCGCTGGTACCAGGACGGTCTCGTGCCGCGCGAATTCTATTACCGGCTCGGGGATCTGGGAGTCTTCGGTCTCGAGGTGCCGGTGGAGTTCGGTGGTGCCGGGCGTGACTCGCTGGCCTATCGTGGCGTGCTCGCCGAGGAGATCGCCAGGGCCGCTGTCTCCTTCGGTGGGGCAGGCGCGCACCTGGGCCGCTGCCTGCCGTTGATCACCGCGCTGGCCACCCCGGCGCAGCAGGCCAGGTGGCTGCCGGGGATCGTCAGCGGCGACACGATGTTCGCCCTCGCGGTGGCCGAGCCGGGCACGGGCACCGAACCGGAGGGGATGCGCACCACCGCGCCACTGACCGCCGAGGGCAGCTATGTGCTGAACGGTTCGAAGACCTATGTCATCGGTGGGGTGCACGCCGATCGGGTCATCGTGTGCGCCCGCACCGCACCGCCGCGACCCGACGACCCGTCCTACGGTCTTTCGCTGCTGGTCGTCGACACGAGCGCCGCCGGCTTCCTGGTGGGCAGGCGCCTCGACACATTGGGCCGCAAGGTCGGTGGCACCGCCGAACTCACCTTCACCGATGTGCGAGTCCCCGCCACCAACCTGCTCGGCGACCCGCATCGAGCCGCTGCGCACCTGGCCGCCCAACTGCCACAGCAGCGACTGAATATCGCGCTCGGCGCCTACGCCCGGGCCAAGGCGGCCATCCGCTTCGCCCGCGACCACACCCGCGACCGGCTTCCGGCCGCCCGCCCCGTCGCCGCCGTCCAGCACAGCAAGTTCGAACTGGCGGGCTGCCGAGCCGAGGTCGATGCCATCGAGGCCGTGATCGATCGCGCTCTCGCCGCCCACGACAGCGCCGCACTCGACCCGGCCCACGCCGCCTCCGCCGAACTCTTCGCCACCGAGACCGCGACCCGGGTCATCGACCGCTGCCTCCAACTACACGGCGGCGCGGGCTATCTCACCGACTCGCCCATCGCCCGCCTCTACGCCGACCACCGCGTGGACCGCCTCCCAGGCGGCGACACCTCCGACACCCTGCGCACCGTCATCGCTACCGACATGGGTCTGTAGCACCGACGGAGGAGACCGCCGAGGGTCGGCGCCGGGTCAGCGGACGGTGATGCCGTCTGCGCGCATGGCGTCTTTGACCTGGGCGATGGTGAGGTCGCCGAAGTGGAAGACGCTGGCGGCGAGCACCGCGTCGGCACCCGCGTGGACGGCGGGCGGAAAGTGTTCCACCGCGCCCGCACCGCCGCTGGCGATCACCGGAACGTGCACGGCGGCGCGGACGGCGGCGATCATCGGCAGGTCGAAGCCCGCCTTGGTGCCGTCGGCGTCCATGGAGTTGAGCAGGATCTCGCCGACGCCGAGTTCGGCGCCGCGCACAGCCCATTCGACGGCGTCGATACCGGTACCGCGCTTGCCGCCGTGGGTGGTGACCTCCCAGCCGGACGGGGTGTCGGGCTGCCCGTCGGGCACGGTGCGGGCGTCGACCGAGAGCACGATGCATTGGGAACCGAAGCGCTGCGACATCTCCGAGAGCACCTCGGGGCGGGCGATGGCGGCGGTGTTCACCGAAACCTTGTCGGCCCCGGCGCGCAGCAGGCGGTCCACGTCCTCGACCGTGCGCACCCCGCCACCGACGGTGAGCGGGATGAAGATCTGTTCGGCGGTGCGAGTCACCACGTCGAGCATGGTCGCCCGGTCGCCGGTGGAGGCCGTCACGTCGAGGAAGGTGAGTTCGTCGGCGCCCTGGGCGTCGTAGGTGGCGGCCAGTTCCACCGGATCACCCGCGTCGCGCAGGTTCTGGAAGTTCACGCCCTTGACCACCCGGCCCGCGTCCACATCGAGACAGGGGATCACGCGGACGGCCAGCGTGCTCTGCTGTGTGCTGGTACCCATCGTGTTCAACCTCGTTCTTCGTCGCTGACCGCGCAGATCATGTCAAGGAGTTCTTCGTGCACACCGGGTGCGGCGGCGAGCACCGAACCGGAGGTGATGGTCCACGGCTCGCCCGCCAGGTCGGTGACCACCCCGCCCGCGGCCCGCACCAGCGCGACCCCGGCGGCGTTGTCCCACGGATGGTGACCGAACACCACCGCGCCGCCGAGCACACCGGAGGCGGTGAATGCCAGGTCGATTCCGGTGGCGCCGTGCATGCGAACCCGGGAGGACAACCGGCTCAGCGCACCGAGCAGATCGAACCGGAACTGGCCAGGGATGCGGCCGGCCGAATCCAGGTTGAACGCGCCGAAACCGATCATGGCCTCGCCGAGTTTGCCGGGCGCCAGCGGCGGCAACGCCACCCCGTCGAGATACACCGGACCGCCGCGGACGGCGGCGTACCGGCGGCCCAGCCCGGGCAGCCAGGTCGCCCCGATCACCGGTTCGCCCTCGTGCACCAGGGCGAGCAGGATGCCCGACATGGGATGTCCCACCGAGTAATTGAAGGTGCCGTCGATCGGATCGAGCACCCAGGCCGTGCCCGACGTCAGCTCCGGCCCGCCGAATTCCTCACCGTGCACCGCGATTCCGGTGCGCTGGCGCAACTCGGCGGAGATGGTGCGTTCCAGTTCGAGGTCGAGTTCGGTGGCGAAGTCGTTGCGGCCCTTGGCCACCGCGCTCGGCGCGCCGACACCCTCGAGATAGCGCGGCACCACCCCGTCCAGCACCTGGGTGGCGACGGCCAGCAGGTCGGTCAGTTCGGCGGTGCTCGGCGCGGTGGTCATGGCGAGGTCAGCGCACCGCGGCCAGGGCTTCGGGCAGGGTGAACCGGCCCGCGTACAGCGCCTTGCCGATGATGGCGCCTTCGACACCCTCGTCGGCGAGGCCGGCGATGGCGACGAGATCGTCGAGCACCGAGATGCCGCCGGAGGCCACGACGGGCGCCTCGGCGGCATTGGCCACCTGGCTGAGGAGTTCGAGGTTGGGGCCGGTGAGCGTGCCGTCCTTGGAGACGTCGGTGACCACATAGCGTGCGCACCCGTCGCGTTCGAGGCGCTCGAGGACCTCCCAGAGGTCACCACCGTCGGTTACCCAGCCGCGCCCACGCAGCCGCCATTCGCCGTCGATCTGCTTGACGTCGAGCCCGACCGCGATCCGGTCGCCGTACTCACCGAGTACGCGGGCGCACCACTGCGGGTTCTCGATCGCCGCGGTGCCGATGTTCACGCGCGCGCAGCCGGTGGCCAGGGCGGCCTTCAGCGAGTCGTCGTCGCGGATTCCACCGGAGAGCTCGACTTTCACGTCGAGTTCGCCGATCACCTGGGCGATCAGCTCACGGTTGCTGCCCTTGCCGAAGGCCGCGTCGAGGTCGACCAGGTGCACCCATTCGGCACCGGCCTCCTGCCACGCGAGGGCGGCGTCGCGGGGCGACCCGTATCCGGTTTCGCTACCGGCCTCCCCCTGTACGAGGCGCACGGCCTCCCCATTGGCGACATCGACCGCGGGCAACAGCACAAGACTCACGCCGATCAGACTAGTAGGTCTTGCTCCGTGGGCCCGCAACGGTCCTGGTGGGTGCGCTCCGCGTCACTCCACCCGCTGCGGCCGCATGCCGGAATCGCGCGCCAGGTCGTGTGCCACAAGTTTGCCCGATTTCCGAAGACCATTAGCCAGCTATGCGCCAGGCCTTATGTGATCGATCGAACAGACCCAGTTGACCTGCGGAAACATTCCGTTTACCAAGTATTAATGGTGATAATCACCACGTGGAATCAATTAGCAATTCGTTTCCCGCATCGATTAACTTTCCGTTTTGTCGGCAGGAACACCAACCCCTACCGAGTTCATCGCCGCACCGCCCCCTTTGCGTTACCAGCCTGTGATTGCAGGCACCGAAAGGAAATCTCATGACTCGCAAGACCCTCGCTGTTGCCGGTGCCCTCGCCATCGCCGTGCTCGGTCCCGCCGCCGCCGCCAACGCCTTCACCGGCTCGGCCGCCGCCGCCACCGGTTCCGCCGCCCTCGGTGCCACCGGCTCGGCCGCCCTCGGCGCGACCGGTTCCGCTGGTGCGGGCGCCGCGGGTGCCGGTGCCGCCGGTACCGGTTCCGCCGCCGCCCTGCCCGCTCTGGCCACCGGTTCGGCCGGTCTCGGTGCCGCGGGCACCGGCTCGGCGGGCCTCGGTGCCGCCGGTACCGGTTCGGCCGCCGCTCTCGCGGGCCTCGAGGTGCTCGAGACCGGCAGCTCGGCATTCGACAGCCTCACCAGCGGTGGCGCCAACATCGTCGACATCCTGCTCGGCGCGCGCGAACTCAACACCCCCGCCGAGTAATTCGGTGTAGCCGGACTTGCCGACCACTCCCCTCAGGTCGGTGTCGAATGCGGTGACGTGCCAGGTGCACGTCACCGCATTCTTTTGTCTCCGAATACATTTCTGCCATAAACAATTGCCGTCATGTTTGCGGCAGGATTACCGATTCCGTTGCCGGTGCCCGGTCGGCAGCCGATCAGCACCGGACACTGCCTGATTCGGCGTTGCCGCCCAGCGCCTTCGCGCGTCGGCGGGTGCCGACGAGGCGGTCGGAGCGTGATACAGGCGAACACCAGGCAAAATACTCACCGGTCGGTAAAGAGCCTTTACCGATGAGAGGTGATGGATGAACTGGCAAGAGATCGAAACGTTCCTCGCGGTGGCCGAGGAACTGCATTTCGGGCGAGCGGCGGATCGGTTGCTGCTGTCGCGGGCCCGGGTGAGCCAGTTGGTCCAGACACTAGAGGCCCGCGTCGGCGCACCTCTGCTGGAGCGGACGAGCCGTCGGGTTTCCCTGACGCCCTTGGGTATTCAGCTCCGCGACGACCTGCTCCCGCACCATTGCGGAGTCCTGGACGCGGTGGCGGAGGTGACCGAAACCGCGCGCGGCATCGACGGCGTGCTGCGAGTCGGTTTCTCCAGCCCGCTGGCGGGCAAGCTGCTGATCGGGGCGGGCGATGCCCTGCGCGCACGCCACCCCGGCTGCACGCTCGATATCCGCGAGGTGCAGCTCTCCGATCGCTACAGCGCGCTGCGCTCGGGCGAGCTGGATCTGCAGCTCATCGAATTCCCCGCCACCGAACCCGACCTGGTGTGCGGTCCGGTGCTGCTACGCGATGCCCGGGTATTGGCGGTGTCCACCCGCAATCCACTCTCGCGGCGACGCTCGGTCACCGTCGAGGATCTGACCGGACAGACCGTGCTGTTCATCGGCGGGGTGCCGGGCTACTTCCTCGATCACGTGGTTCCGCCGGTGACTCCCGCCGGGTCGCCGATCCGCCGTTCGACGACGACACGGTACTGGCAGGAGTTGCTGGCCCACGTCGCCGCGGATATCGGTGTCACCGTGACGGCCGCCCAGGGCATCGAGTACTACCCGCGACCCGATCTGGTCTATGTGCCGTTCGAGGAGCAGGCGCCGATCGAATACGGTCTGCAGTGGCGCGCGTCGGGTCTGTCGGCGCGTGCGGCGGCCTTCGTGCGCACCGCCGTGAAGTGCGCCGGGAGCACACGATGAACTGGCAGGAGCAGGAAACCTTCCTGGTGCTGGCCGAGGAACTGCATTTCGGGCGGGCGGCGGAGCGGCTCGCGGTATCGCGGGCCCGGGTGAGTCAGATGATCCACACCGTGGAACGGCGCATCGGCGCACCACTGTTCGAGCGAACGAGTCGACGGGTGTCGTTGACCCCCTTGGGAATTCAGCTCCGCGACGCCCTCGCTCCGCATCACCACGGCATCCTGGCCGCGCTGGCCCGAGCGGCCGACAGCGCGGGTGCCGCGGAGGTGTTGCGGGCCGGCTTCACGCACCCACTGGGCAGCGAGATGCTGATGTCGGCCGCCACGACGTTCCGCGCCGAGCGGCCCGCGTGCACGGTGGAGCTGCGTGAGGTCCAGCTGTCGGACCGGTTCGGTCAGCTGCGGCGCCGCGAACTCGACCTGGTCTTCCTCGAGTACCCCGCCGTCGAGCCGGATCTGGTGAGCGGCCCGGTCCTGTTGCGTGACGCGAAGGTCCTCGTCGTCCCGACCTCCCACCCTCTGGCCACCCGCACCTCGGTCACCGTGGCGGACCTGGCCGACGAAACCCTCCTCACCGCACGGGGTTTGCCGGGCTACTTCCTCGACCACCACTTCCCCACCCACACCCCCGCGGGCCGACCGATCCATCGCTCGATGACCATGCCGTACTGGCAGGAAGTGATGGTCCAGGTCGCAGCGGGCAACGGCATCGCCCTCGCCGCCGCCCAAGCCGGTCACTTCTACCCCCGCCCCAGCCTGGTGTACCTCCCCTTCGACGACCTTCCACCCATCGAATACGGCCTGGTCTGGCGCGCCTCCGGTTTGTCGCCTGCCGGCACCGCTTTCGTCCGCACGGTCACCGAGACCGCTCGCACCTCGGCTGAACCGGTGCCAGCTTCCGATGCGGCGGACGGCCCTGATCGGTGATGACGCACGGGTACGAGGCCTACCGAGCGGAAAATCCGGCCCGCTTGTCGACCGGACCGTGAGCGGGGGACGATCGGTAGACCATGGTCAAACAGAACCGTCGGCGTCGCACCGGACGCAAGCCCGCTCCGCCGACCGCTTTCGACGCGCTGTCGGGTGATCCGGCGACCATCGCCGAGTCGATCATCGCCGCTGCCGCGCGGGGCGGGGCCGAGTCGATCGGCACGGTGACTATTACCGACGAGCTCGCCGCAGGGGTCGAACTGGCAGGTCGGCGGCTCATTGCCCACGCCTCTGACCTCGGCTGGCTGCCGGGGGACATCCATCAGGCCGCGCGCCGACGCCTCGACGAGTTCGCGGTGGGGTATCTGCTGGATCTGATGGCGGTGCATCATCCCGACGCGAGGTGGGACGCAGCGCTCGACGAGCTCGATGCCTCCGTCTGGTGGACGACTCCCCACCTGCGGGCGTGGGCCGATCGTGCCTTGCTCACCGGCAGCGAGGCGCTCACAACGGTGATCGAAGCGCTCGCACTGTTGCTGCGACTGCCGAAGCTCGAATCGTCCGGGCCGGTCCGGCCTCGGCACGGTGTGGACGAGAAGGTGCTCGGCCGGGTGCGTGGGCTGCTCGCCAAGGCCGAATCCACCTCGTTCCCGGACGAGGCCGAGACGCTGTCGGCCAAGGCGCAGGAGCTGATGACCAAGTACGCCATCGATCACCTGCTGCTCGAACCGTCGAGCGATCTCCCCGCCACCCGTCGCATCTGGCTCGACACCCCCTACACCGATGCCAAAGCCCTGCTCATCGACCGGGTGGCGCACGCCAATCGCTGCCGCGCCATCTTCGCCGCCGAATGGGGTTTCGTCACCGTGGTCGGCGACGACACCGACCTCGACCTCGTCGAACTCCTGTCCACCTCCCTGCTGGTCCAGGCCACCCGCACGATGATCGACACCGCCGACACCGGCGAATCCCGCTCCCGCCACTACCGCAAAGCCTTCCTCACCGCCTACGCGACGCGCATCGGCGAGCGCCTCACCGAGGCCACCGACACCACGATCGCCCACGCTCCGAACCACCTCCTCCCCGTCCTGGCGGCCCGGCAACACCAGATCGACAAGGCTTTCGACACCTATTTCCCCACCGCCCGCGCGAAAGGCATCACCATCCGCAGCGCGGAAGGCTGGGCCGCGGGCACCGAGGCCGCCACCGAAGCCCGCGTCGACCCTTCCTGATCGACATATAGCCGGTCAGTAAGGGTTTCGACCTCATCTGTGCGGCGTGCCCATCGACCCCGCCATCTGGGTGGCCGCCCATACCGCCTCGACGACACTACGACGGTCGACACGCCCCGAGCGCGTGCAGCGCCCCGCTGCGACTGATCGGCGGCGCTTACGTCACCACCCACCTACGCTGGTGAGATGCGCCCGATCGTGTCCGAAGCGGAACTGGGTGGGGGCTGGGAGGTTGCGGCTCCCGGTTCCGACCCGGTTCCGGGCGCGGTGATGGGTGGGTTCCTGGAGCGCGTCGGGGCAGGCGCGCCGATGCGGGTGTGCGCGCGGCCCGAGGTGACCGTCGTGATCCAGTTCGGCGAGGCTCCGCTGCGGGTCACAGCCGGTGGTGAACAGCGGCAGCTCGGCGGTGTGGTCGCCGGACTGGCACCGATGCCGCAGCAGGTGACGGCCGACCGCATCGAATGCCTCGAGATACGGCTGTCGCCCCTGTCCACGCGCACTCTGCTGGGCGCCGCTCCATCCGAATTGCGCGGCGAGGTGGTCGATCTCGACGCCGTGTGGGGACGCGAAGCACCCCTACTGCGCGAGCAACTGTCCGAAACACCCACGTGGGCAGGGCGATTTACCATCCTGACGGCATTCCTCGCCCACCGCGAACCAGTCGGCGCTGCCGATTCCGAGGTAGCGGCATGCTGGAACCGCATCGTCGCCACCGGTGGCCGAGTACGGGTGCGGGAGCTGGCGGAGTGGACCGGGTGGAGCCGGCAGCGACTGTGGTCCCGATTCACCGCACAAGTAGGTGTCACCCCCAAGCAGGCCGCGAAGATAGTGCGATTCCGGCACGCACTGGATCGCCTCGCCGCCGGGCAGCCCGTGGCAGACGTCGCCGCGATCTGCGGCTACGCCGATCAGCCCCACCTCCATCGCGAGATCGTCGCTTTCGCCGGCACCACGCCGCGCACCCTCACCCACTGATCGACCGGCGCACACCCACCGCCACCCGCACCCACCGCCACCCGCCGTCATCGCGCACGACATCCCCGCGTCCGCCACCCCACACCCCATCGCACACCTACGCACCGACGTGTCGACGCACCAACGCACCAACGCACCAACGCACCAACGCACCAACGCACCAACGCACCAACGCACCAACGCACCAACGCA
>NZ_JBPXLK010000049.1:0-9738 GCF_051843015.1 Nocardia sp. JW2 | reverse complement strand
GGTTGCCCGCCACGGTGATTCGTCGCCGACGCTGGTGAACATGTACGGCATCACCGAGACCACGGTGCACGTGTCGTACCGCGCGCTCGATGCCGAAACCATTGCCGCCGCTTCGGGTTCCATCGTCGGCCGCGCCATCGCCGGTCTGAGCGTGTATGTGCTCGACTCGCGTCTGCGTCCGGTGCCGGTGGGTGTCGCGGGTGAAATGTATGTCGCGGGACCGCAATTGGCTCGTGGCTACCTCGGTCGCCCGGACCTGACCGCCACCCGGTTCGTCGCGAGCCCGATGGGTGACGGCGAACGCCTCTACCGTTCCGGCGACCTCGCGCGCTGGAACCGTTTCGGCGAGCTCGAATACCTCGGCCGCGCCGACGACCAGGTGAAGGTGCGTGGTTTCCGCATCGAGCTCGGCGAGATCGAAGCCGCTGTGCTGTCGCACCCGGAGATCGCGCAGGCCGCGGTCATCGTGCGCGAGGACCAGCCCGGCGGCCAGCGCATCGTCGCCTACGTCGTCGCCGAATCGCACAAGCTCGACCTCGACGAGGTTCGCCAGTTCGCCGCCGATCAGCTCCCGGCCTACATGGTGCCCTCGGCGTTCGTGCAGCTCGACGCCATCCCGCTGACCGTCAACGGCAAGCTGGACCGCCGTGCCTTGCCCGCCCCGGTGTTCGAGGTGCGCGAATTCCGTGCTCCCACAACGCCGATCGAGCAGATCATCGCGCAGGTCTTCGCCGACGTGCTCGATCTGCCGCGCATCGGCGTCGACGACGACTTCTTCGAACTCGGCGGCAACTCGCTGATCGCCACCCAGGTGGTCTCGCGCGTCGGCATCGCCCTCGATACCCGCGTTCCGGTGCGGATGCTGTTCGAGGCGTCCACCGTGGCCGCCTTGGCCGCGCGCGTGGAATCGCAGGCGGGCGACGGCGCCCACAAGGCTCTGGTGGCGCGCGAGCGGCCCGAGCAGGTGCCGCTGTCGCTGGCTCAGCAGCGCATGTGGTTCCTCAACCGCTTCGACACCGCCTCGGCGGTCAACAACATCCCGGTGGCCATCCGCCTGTCCGGTGACCTCGACGTGGCCGCCCTGCAGGTGGCCGTCATCGATGTCATCGACCGGCACGAGTCGCTGCGCACCGTGTTCCCCGACTCCGGCAACGGCCCGGTGCAGGTGGTGCTCGACGCCGCCCAGATCGTGCCCGACCTCACCCCGTACCGGGTCACCGAGGAAAACCTCATCGATCATCTGATCGACCTGGCCTCGATGGCCTTCGACGTGACCAGCGAAGTGCCGCTGCACGCACGGCTTTTCGAGATCTCGGACTCCGAGTACGTGCTCGGCATGGTGGTGCACCACATCTCCGCCGACGGCTGGTCGATGGCGCCGCTCTCGCGCGACGTCATCATGGCCTACGCCGCGCGCACCTCCTGGGAGGCGCCGACCTGGGCCGAATTGCCGGTCCAGTACGCCGATTACGCGCTCTGGCAGCGCGAGGTGCTCGGCTCCGAGGACGACCCGACCTCGCTGATCTCCTCCGAGATCAACTACTGGAAGCGCGAACTCGCCGATCTGCCCGACGAGCTGGTGCTCCCGGCCGACCACCCGCGTCCGCCCGCCGCCAGCTACCGCGGCGGCACCTACAGCTTCGTGATCGCGGGCGAAACTCAGCGTGCCCTGATGGAATTGGGCCGCCGCTACAACGCCTCGCTGTTCATGGTGATGCACAGCGCCCTCGCGGTGCTGCTCGCGCGCTCGAGCGGGTCGTCCGACATCGCCATCGGCACCCCGGTGGCCGGTCGTGGCGACCAGGCGCTCGACGATCTCGTCGGCATGTTCGTCAACACCCTGGTGCTGCGCACCGAGGTGGACGGCGCCACCGCCTTCGCGACCCTGCTCGACCAGGCCCGCGAGACCGACCTGCAGGCCTTCGCCCACGCCGACGTGCCGTTCGAGCGGCTCGTCGAGGTGCTCAACCCGGCCCGTTCGCAGGCGCGGCACCCGCTGTTCCAGGTGATGCTGTCGTTCCAGAACACCAAGCAGGCCTCGCTGCAGCTGCCCGGCCTGTCGGTGAGCGGTATCGACTACGACGCCCAGCTGGCCAAGTTCGACCTGCAGCTGACGCTGACCGAGGTGCAGGACACCGACGGCGAGGTCGGCGGCATGTCGGCCGAGTTCTCCTACGCGCTCGACCTTTTCGAGGAATCGACGGTCGCCGCGTTCGCCCGCCGCCTCGACAACATCTTCGCCGCGATCGTCGCCGACCCCGAGGTACCGGTCGGCGACATCGACCTGCTCGCGCCCGAGGAGCACGCACAGGTCCTGGTCGACTGGAACGACACCGCGCACGCGGTGCCGCACGCCACCCTGGTCTCGCTGTTCGACGCCCAGGTGGAGCGCACCCCCGACGCGGTCGCGCTGGTCTTCGAAGCCGAGCAGCTCACCTACCGCGAGCTGCAGGAGCGCGCCAACCGCATCGCCCGCAGGCTGATCGCCGACGGTGTCGGCCCGGGTTCGCATGTGGCCCTTGCCATCCGGCGTTCCACCGAACTCGTCGTCGCCATGTACGCGGTGCTGCAGACGGGTGCGGCCTATGTGCCGCTCGACCCCGATCAGCCCGCCGACCGCATCGGCCACATCATCGAGACCGCGGAGCCGCAGCTGGTGCTCACCAGCCGTCGCGACGGTTTCGAGGCCGAGGGCGTCACCGTGCACGCCGTCGAGAACATCGAGGCGCCCGCCGATTTCAGCGGTGCCCCGATCACCGACGCCGAGCGGGTGCGTCCGCTGCGCGACAGCAACACCGCCTACGTCATCTTCACCTCCGGTTCGACCGGCCGCCCCAAGGGTGTCGCCGTCGACCACGCCGCGATCGTGAACCGGTTGCTGTGGATGCAGCACGAGTACCCGATCGACGCCACCGACGCGGTGCTGCAGAAGACCCCCGCCACCTTCGACGTGTCGGTGTGGGAGTTCTTCTGGCCCCTGCAGACCGGTGCGCGCCTGGTCGTCGCCAAGCCCGACGGTCACCGCGACCCGGTGTACCTGGCGCAGATCATCGCCGAACAGTCCATCACCACAGCGCATTTCGTGCCGTCGATGCTGTCGGTGTTCGTGTCGACCCTCGGCAACAACGGCAACGGCGACGCGGTGCGCATGCGACAGGTGTTCGCCTCCGGTGAGGCGCTGCCCGCGCCCACCGCACAGCGCCTGCGTGAGCTGACCGGTGCCCGCCTGCACAACCTGTACGGCCCCACCGAGGCCGCCGTCGACGTGACCTATCACGAGGTCGTCGACGCCGACGTGGAGTCGGTGCCGATCGGCCGTCCGGTGTGGAACACCAAGGTGTTCGTGCTGGATTCGCGCCTGCACCCCGTCGCCTCCGGTGTCGCGGGTGAGCTGTACCTGGCGGGCGACCAGCTCGCCGTCGGCTACCTCAACCGGGCCGACCTCACCGCCGACCGCTTCGTGGCCAACCCCTACGGCCCCGCCGGTTCGCGCATGTACCGCACCGGCGACCTGGTCACCTGGACCCGCGAGGGTGAACTGAACTACCTGGGCCGCACCGACTTCCAGGTGAAGCTGCGCGGCCTGCGCATCGAGCTCGGCGAGATCGAGGCGACGCTGCTGGCCCAGCCCGGTGTCGCGCAGTCGGTCGTCGTCGTCCGTGCCGACGCGCACGCGGGCGACCAGCTCGTGGGTTACGTTGTGCCCGAGCACGGTTCGGCTCTCGATGTGGCCGCCGTCAAGGCCGGGCTCGCCGCCGAGCTGCCCGCCTACATGGTGCCCTCGGCGCTCGTCGTGCTCGAGGCGTTCCCGCTCAACGCCTCCGGCAAGCTCGATCGCAAGGCGCTGCCCGCGCCCGTGTTCGAGGCCAAGGTGTTCCGTGCGCCCTCGACGCCGATCGAGGAGATCGTCGCCGAGATCTTCGCCGACCTGCTCGGCGCCGAGCGCGTGGGCGTGGACGACGACTTCTTCGCGCTCGGCGGCAACTCGCTGGTCGCCACCCAGGTGGCGGCCCGCCTGAGCAAGGCGCTCGACGCCGAGGTCGGCGTGCGCACCCTGTTCGAGGCGCCCACCGTCGGCGCGCTCGCCGCGCGGGTGGAATCGCACGCGGGCAGCGGTCTGCGCGCCGAGCTCACCGCGCGTCCGCGTCCGGAGTACCCGCCGCTGTCGCTGGCACAGCAGCGCATGTGGTTCCTCAACCGCTTCGACGTCGAGGACACCGGCACCTACAACATCCCGGTCGCGGTGCGCCTGCAGGGCCTGCTCGACTTCCCCGCCCTGCGCGGGGCCGTCGCCGACGTGATCGCGCGCCACGAGTCGCTGCGCACGGTCTTCCCGTCCCACGACGGCACCGCCTACCAGAAGGTGCTCGCCGCCGCGGCCGCCATTCCGGACGTGGAACTGGTCGAGGCCGACGAGACCGACATGGCGACCTCGCTCTACGAGTTCGCCCGCCGCGGCTTCGACGTCACCGCGAATCCGCCGGTGCGCCTTCGGGTCTACGAGCTGAGCGAACGCGAGCACGTGCTGGTGATGGTGGTCCACCACATCGCCTCCGACGGTTTCTCGCTGCGCCCGCTGGTGCGCGACCTGATGACCGCCTACGTCGCCCGCACCGCCAACGCCGAGCCCGGCTGGCCGCCGCTTGCCGTGCAGTACGTGGACTACGCGCTGTGGCAGCGCGAGGTCCTCGGCGACGAGAACGACCCCACCTCGCTGATCTCCGAGCAGCTCGACCACTGGCGCACCGCGCTGGCCGACTTGCCCGACGAGCTGCGCCTCGGCCACAAGTCGCGGCCCGCGCAGGCCAGCTACCAGGCGGGCACGCACCGCTTCGAGGTGCCGGGCGAACTCGTCGACGCCCTCAACCGCGTGGCCCACGAGCACAGCACCACTCTGTTCATGGTCGTGCACAGCGCGTTCGCCGTGCTGCTCGCGCGCCTGTCGGGCACCTCCGACATCGCCATCGGCACCCCGGTCGCCGGTCGTGGCCAGCAGGCACTCGACGACCTGGTCGGCATGTTCGTCAACACCCTGGTGCTGCGCGCCGAGGTCGACCCCGGCGTCACCTTCACCGAGCTGCTCGGCCAGGTGCGCGAGAACGATCTGGCCGCCTTCGCCCACGCCGACGTGCCGTTCGAGCGCCTCGTCGAGGTGCTCAACCCGGCCCGTTCGCAGTCGCGGCACCCGCTGTTCCAGGTGATGCTGTCGTTCCAGAACCTGGGCCGCACCACCCTGGAACTGCCCGGTCTGACCGTGTCGGAGCTGGGCATCGACCAGCACACCGCCAAGTTCGACCTGCAGCTCGCGCTGAGCGAGGTCCCGGCCGACGACGACAGCCACCTCGACGCCGAACTCGTCTACGCCACCGACCTCTTCGACGCCGCGTTCGCCGCCACCTTCGGCGCCCGCCTGCTCCGTGTGCTCGGTGCGATCGTGGCCGACCCGACCGCCCCCGTCGGCGACATCGAACTGCTCGACAACGCCGAGCGCACCCTGGTGCTCGACCGGTGGAACGACACCGAATTCGCGGTCGACGCCGCGCTGAGCACCCCGAGCGACGACGACCCGGCCACCCTCAACGCGCTGTTCGAGGCGCAGGTCGCGCGCACGCCCGACGCGACGGCTCTCACGTTCGAGGGGACTAGTCTGTCCTACGCCGAGTTCGCGGTCCGCGTGCGCAAGCTCGCCCGCTGGCTCAAGGACGCCGGCGTCGGCCCGGAATCGTATGTGGCCCTCGGCATGCGGCGTTCGATCGACCTGCTGGTCGGCATGTACGCGGTGTCGGCCGCCGGTGGCGCGTACGTGCCGCTGGACCCCGATCACCCGGCCGAGCGCATCGAGCACATCCTCGACACCGCGCAGCCGGTGTGCGTGCTCACCTCCGGTGAGAGCCTGCCCGCGGCCGCCGGTCGCGAGGTGCGCATCGACCAGCTCGACCTGTCCGGCCACTCGGCCGAGCCGGTCACCGACGCCGACCGGCATCGCCCGCTGCGCTCCGGCAACACCGCCTACGTCATCTTCACCTCCGGTTCGACCGGTCGCCCCAAGGGCGTCGCGGTCAGCCACGCGGCCATCGTCAACCGCCTCGTGTGGATGCACGCCGCCTACGGGCTGGCCGCCGACGACGTGGTGCTGCAGAAGACGCCCGCCACCTTCGACGTGTCGGTGTGGGAGTTCTTCTGGCCGCTGCAGGTCGGTGCTCGCCTGGTGGTCGCCAAGCCCGACGGGCATCGCGACCCGGCCTACCTGGCCCGGCTGATCGTGGCCGAGCAGGTCACCACCGTGCACTTCGTGCCGTCGATGATGGCCGTGTTCGTCACCGAACCGCTTGCCGCCGACTGCGTCTCGCTGCGCAATGTGTTCGCCTCCGGTGAGGCGCTGCCCGCGCCGACCGCCCAGCGCCTGCGCGAACTCACCGGTGCCGCACTGCACAACCTGTACGGCCCGACCGAGGCCGCGGTCGACGTGACCTTCCACGAGGTCACCGAGGCCGACACCGATACCGTGCCGATCGGCGCGCCGGTGTTCAACACCCGTCTGTACGTGCTGGATTCGCGGCTGCGACCCGTTCCGGTGGGTGTCGCGGGTGAGCTGTATCTGGCGGGCGTGCAGCTGGCCCACGGCTACGTCGGTCGCCCCGACCTCACGATGGACCGCTTCGTCGCCGACCCGTTCGCCCCCGGCGAGCGCATGTACCGTACCGGCGACCTCGTCACCTGGACCCCCGACGGCGAGCTGGAATACCTGGGACGCACCGACTTCCAGGTGAAACTGCGCGGCCTGCGCATCGAACTCGGTGAGATCGAGTCCGCGCTCACCGCGCTGCCGCAGATCGCGCAGGCGGTCGTGGTGGTGCGCGCCGACGAGCACACCGGCGACCAGCTGGTCGCCTACGTCATCCCGGAGAACGGGCAGAGTGTCGACACCGACGCGACGAAGGCCGCCCTGTCGGCCGAACTGCCGGTGTACATGGTGCCCGCCGCGTTCATGGTGCTGAACGCCTTCCCGCTCAACGCTTCCGGCAAGCTCGACCGCAAGGCGCTGCCCGCCCCCGTGTTCGCCGCGCGGGTGTTCCAGGCACCGGTCACCCCGGTGCAGCAGATCGTCGCCGCCACCTTCGCCGAGGTGCTCGGCGCGGGCCAGGTCGGCCTCGACGACGACTTCTTCGAACTCGGCGGCAACTCGCTGGTCGCCACCCGGGTCGCCGCGCGCCTGTCGGAGGCCCTCGACGCCCAGGTGCCGCTGCGCGCGCTGTTCGAGGCGCCGACCGTCGCCGCGCTGGCCGCTCGCGTGGAAACCGCGTCCGGCCGGGGCTCGCGCGTGCCGCTCGCACCGCGTCCGCGTCCCGAGCTGGTCCCGCTGTCGCAGGCCCAGCAGCGCATGTGGTTCCTCAACCGCTTCGACAACCGCACCGCCGTCAACAACATCCCGATCGCCGTCCGGCTCACCGGTGAACTCGACACGGCCGCACTGGAATCCGCCATCGCCGACGTGATGGCCCGGCACGAGTCGCTGCGCACCTTCTACCCCGAGATCGAGGGCGCGGGCTACCAGCAGATCCTGCCCGTCGACGAAGTCCGTTTCGCGCTGCCTGCCCAGCCGGTCGCCGCCGAGGATGTCGTCGCCCGCGTGGTCGAGCTGGCGAGCGTGCAGTTCGATGTCACCCGCGAGGTGCCGTTCCGCGCGAGCCTGCTCCGCGTCGACGAGCGCACGCATGTCGCCGTCCTGGTGATGCACCACATCAGCGGCGACGGTTTCTCGCTGCGTCCGCTGCTGCGTGACGTGGTGGTCGCCTACACCGAACGCGCTCGCGGTGAGGTGCCTGCGTGGGCGCCCCTGGACGTGCAGTACGCCGACTACACGCTGTGGCAGCGTGAAGTGCTCGGCGAGGAGTCCGATCCCGATTCGGTCGCCGCGGGTCAGCTCGCCTACTGGACCGAGCAACTGCGCGACCTGCCCGACCAGATCGAACTGCCCGCCGACCGGCCGCGCCCCGAGATCGCGACCAATGCCGGTGACCTGTACCGGTTCTCGATCGACGCCGAACTGCATCGCGCGCTCACCGAGATCGCCCGTGCCCGTGGCGTCACCCTGTTCATGGTGATGCACGCGGCCCTGGCCACCTGGGCCGCGCGACTGTCCAACAGCACCGATATCGCCATCGGCACCCCGATCGCCGGCCGTGGCGAACGTTCGCTCGACGACCTGGTCGGCATGTTCGTCAACACCCTGGTGCTGCGCAGCGAGGTCGACCTCGGCGGGCGCTTCGGCGACCTGCTCGAGCAGGTCCGCAAGGTCGACCTGTCGGCCTTCGCCAATGCCGACGTGCCGTTCGAACGGCTCGTCGAGGTGCTCAGCCCCACCCGCTCGCAGGCGCACCACCCGCTGTTCCAGGTGGCGCTCACCTTCGAAGCGGCCACCGCCGCCGACACCGGCACCGTCGCGCTGCCGGGTCTCGACCTCGACGTGGTCGACTTCGACCCGGGCACAGCGAAGTTCGACGTGCAGCTCACCGTCGGCGAGGCCGCCGACGGCTCGCTCGCCATGTCCTGGAACTACGCCACCGATCTGTTCGACGCCGAGACCGTCGCCGCCTTCGGCGACCGCCTGGTCCGCATCCTGCGCACGGTGGCCGAGAACCCCGACGTGATCGTCGGTGACATCGACCTGCTCGGTGAGGCCGAACAGCGCGATGTCGCCCAGCGCTGGGTGTCCTCGGGCGCCGACGCCATCGCCCTGCCGGTGGTGCACGATGCCAGCACCCCCGCCGGCTACCGCCGTGGGCTGTTCGGCAACCGGCATACCACTCTGGTCGACCTGTTCGACGCGGCCGCGGCCGCCTACCCGGACCGGATCGCCGCCAAGTTCGGCGTCGAATCGCTCACCTACGCCGAGCTCGACCGGCGCGCGAATGTGCTGGCGCGCAGGCTGATCGACGACGGTGCCGGTCCGGAATCACTGGTCGCGGTGATCCTGCCGCGTTCGCTGGATCTGGTCGTCGCCCTGCTCGCTGTGGTGAAGACCGGTGCCGGTTATGTGCCGGTCGATCCGACGTATCCGGCCGAGCGCATCGCCTACGTGCTCGAGGATTCGCGCCCGACCAGCGTCGTGCTCGACTCCACCGTCCAGGTGACGGTGCCTTCGCATCTGCCCTCGGTGGTCCTCGACGGGTTCGCCGTGGAGACCGGCAATGTGGAGGACGCCGACGACGCGCCCATCACCGATGCCGATCGTCTCGCGCCGCTGTCACCCGACAATGTCGCCTACGTCATCTACACCTCCGGCTCGACCGGCCGCCCCAAGGGCGTCGCCGTCGCGCACCGGAATGTGGTGCGGCTGTTCGCCAATACCGATCGCGACTTCGGCTTCGGTCCGCGCGACGTGTGGACGCTGTTCCACTCCTACGCCTTCGACTTCTCCGTTTGGGAGCTGTGGGGT
This sequence comes from Nocardia sp. JW2, assembly GCF_051843015.1. NCBI lineage: Bacteria > Bacillati > Actinomycetota > Actinomycetes > Mycobacteriales > Nocardiaceae > Nocardia > Nocardia sp. JW2. The sequence continues at coordinate 299 of NZ_JBPXLK010000049.1, read as the reverse complement.
CCGCTGCTGTTCGGCGGCTCGCTGATCGTCGTGGACTACTACACCTCGCGTTCGCCCGAGCAGTTCCTGGAACTGCTGCGGGTGGAGCAGGTGACGGTGCTCAACCAGACGCCGTCGGCGTTCTACCAGCTGGCCGAGGCCGACCGGAACGCCGGACCGGGCCTCGATCCGCTCGCCCTGCGCTACGTGGTGTTCGGCGGTGAGGCGCTCGAGTTGCGCCGTCTGTCGGATTGGGTTGCCCGCCACGGTGATTCGTCGCCGACGCTGGTGAACATGTACGGCATCACCGAGACCACGGT
>NZ_JBPXLK010000048.1:0-10477 GCF_051843015.1 Nocardia sp. JW2 | reverse complement strand
AGGCCCTGTGGCGCAGTTGGTTAGCGCGCCGCCCTGTCACGGCGGAGGTCGCGGGTTCGAGTCCCGTCAGGGTCGCACGAGAAATCCCCCGTACCGATCGGTGCGGGGGATTTTCGCGTCAGCGGCGGTGGTCGATGCTGGTGATGCGGTAGCGGCCGGTCGAGATCTCGGTGGTCTTGATGGTCTGGTGCACCTTCTCGATGGCCGTGTCGCCGGGCCACTGCTGATGGATCGTGACGTGCCAGATGGATGTGTCGGTGGAATCGCCACGGGTGATGTGGGTGCAGTACTTGATGTCCGGCGGCAGGGTGGCGATGCCCGCGGCGAGGGCGGCCTCGTCGCCGACATGGGCGTTGTCGGTGACGAAGGACCTGGCTTTGGCGGCGTCGCGGTCGACGTAATAGCTGTACTCGAAACCGAGGATGGCGCCCTGAGGTGAGCTCGCGTCGCCGCGTTCGGCGCTCACGGTGATGGAGGTGGTGCGGAACTCCTCGCAGCCGGGGAGCGCGTGCGCGGGCAACGGTGGTGTGGTGCTCGAGGTGGGAGCTGTGATGTTCGACAGCCCGGCTTGCCTTGTGTCCGAGGCGGATCGGTCGCCCGGGCCGAGGAAGATGGTGGCGGCCACGCCGAGCAGCACGACGAACAGCAGTGCGCCGACCACGCCCTTGATCGCGGCGGCGGCCTTCGTGCGGCCGTGGCCGTCGTCGTAGCGTTCGTCGTTGTAGTTCTTGCGTGGCCTGCGCGCGATGGGGCCGCCGCCGCCGAAGTCCTTGAGCTTGGGCAACACCGGCATCTCCACGTGGTCACCGCTCTGCTCGGTGGCGGTCGTCGTCGCCCAGTCGTTCCAATCCACATCGTCGTGGCGGACCGGTTCGACAGGGATGTCGGCGTCGGTCCAGTCGTTCCAGTCACCGGTGAACCCGTCGTCGTCCTCGTCGGGGTGGCGGTAGACGGGTTCGGGCAGCAGCGGCGGCGCCGGGGCGTCGGTGAACGGTTCCGGTTCCGGCGGCGGCCACATCTCCGGGTTGGTCCCGATGGTCTGCGGCTCGGCCTCGCGCCGCCGCCTGCGCCGTCGTTTACCCTGCGGGCGACGGCGCCCGGTGGCGTCCGGCGACGAGAAGTAGGCACCGAACGGGTTGTCCATGCGCGCGGCCTAGGCGTTCGCCGGGACAACTCCGGGTTGCCCGTGTTTGGGGGCGTTCGACGGTCGTTCGCTCTCCTGATCCTGTTGCGGGCGCGCGGCGGGTGGAATCACCCCGCCCTGCATCGGCTGCTGTTGCGCGGGTGCCTGCTGGAACGGGGCCTGCTGTGGCGCTTCGGGTTTGGGCGTCGGATTGATCGGCGCGGGTGCGGGCGCCTCCGGCTTCGGTGCCGCACCACCGGAGTTCGCACCCCCGGAGTTCGCGCCGCCCGAACCACCCGGGTTCGCGCCTCCGGAACCACCGGAGTTGCCGCCGAGACCGCCGAACAAAGTGTTCGAATTGCCGCTGTTACCAGCGCCATTGGTGCCGGGCGCGGTCGTCGCGGGCGCGGTGTTGGCTGGTGTGTCGGCCGTACCGTCCACCCCGGCCGCCAGGGTGTCGATGCCGGTCGTCGCCAGCTCGGCGCCCTTGTCGATGCCGTGCATGGCGACTTCGGCGATCTTGTCGATGAGGTGCGTGCCGAAGCTGACACCGGCATCGATGGCCGCCGTACCGAGGCTCACCCCGCCGTCGATCAGCGCCTCCTGCAACGCGATCTGCGCCGCGACCGCCGGGTCGGTCGTCTTCTCGTCGTTCCAGGTGGAGGTGTCGGTGCCGCCGGTGCCGAGCACGTACACGCCCGGCGCGACCTCGGTCGCCCCGGGGGGCACCGTCACCCCGTTGGTCCCGCCGAGATCGCTGGTGAGCCCCCGGGTGTCGCGGGTGTGCTGGTCCATCTCGGTGCTGGCCGCACCGACCACCCCGACGGCCTCCTGGATCGCCTCCTCGGCGAGCTCCACGATGGCGTCGAGATTGTTGCTGTTCACGGCGGGTGCGGCGGATTTGGCCTTGCGCCGGAACTCCGCGATGATCGCGTCCACCTTGGCGGCCGCGTTCGCCTGCGTCGTATGTGCCTGGCCGAGCAGGGTACTGAGCCGCTCACCCCGGTCGGCCGCGGCCGACACCTCGGTGGCGGTCCGGCGCAGCGCCGGAGTCGCGGGTGCGGCGGTGTCGGTGGACTCGAGCGCGTAGAGGCCGAGCCGGTGCGGGTCCTCGGTGGCCGTGGTCGCGGCCGAGGCGGAGGTGAGGGCGGAGACGACGGCGGGATCGGGGTCGGCGGAGGTGTTGGTGCCCAGCGCCTTCCGTAATTCCAGCAGTGGCACCTCGAGCAGCGCGATCACCGGTTCGATCTTGGCCTCGGCCTCTTCGGGGGTGATGGTGCTCAGGGTGTTCTCGGTGACGAGCGATTTCGTGCGCATCAGGCCACCTCGTTCTCGACCGCGCGCAGGCCTGCGGCCACCTCCGTGTCGACGCCGGTGACGTCGTCGCCGAACCGGGTCAGGATGTCCTGGTAGGCGCTGACGAGATTCCCGGCCGTGCTGAGGGTTGAGGCGTGCGCGCCCGCCGCCTGGGTCCACGCGGCGGCGAATTCGCGGCCGAGCACGCCCAATCCGGAAAGATCGACGCCCGCCGCGGTGGTCGTCTGGGTGGCCGCGGTGCCAAGTAGTTCGGAAACCCGAGCTGCCGCACGCTGATAAGCGTCGAGCGCTGACGGGTCGAATGACATTTCTGCCACGATGTCTGCCCCTTCACGATCGCGGATCCCGGCGCTGCCGGCACTGAAAAGCGTAACCACCTGGGGCCGTTCGTGGGGGCGTCCGAAACTCTTGGCCACCTGGTTCTCGAGAATCCCCTGGTCGGCGCCGAGCTGACCGACCGGTAGGGTCGGCCGCGATGGCTGTCCTCCTGCTCACGCTGCTCGGGTTCGCCCTGCTGGACGCGCTCGACGTGTTGCTGGTGGCGATCACCACCGCCGTGGTCGCCGACAGCAGGCTGGCCAGGCGTTCGCCGCTGGTCGGTGTGCTGAGCTTCCTCGGCGGTGTCTTCGCGGTATCGGTGCTGTTCGGGGTCGCGACGGTGCTCGGTATCGACTTCCTCGTCCGCTTGCTCGACTTCGACCTCACTCCCACCCTGCGCTACTGGGGTGAGCTGGTGATCGGGCTGGTCCTGATCGCGGTGGCGGCGATTCCGGTCGACGCGGGCGCGACGCCGGGCGGCCGGTGGGTCCGGCCGGTGCGCAAGTACCCGTGGCTGATGGGGGTGATCGGTTTCACCCTCGGTCTGGCGAAGGTGCCGACCTCGGTGCCGTACCTGGCGGCGCTCGCCCTGATCTCCGCGCAGCGTCCGCTGCCCGCGAGCTGGCCGGTGCTGGTGGCGGCCTACTGCCTCGTTGCGCTGGTGCTGCCGCTGGTGGTGCTGGCGCTGGCGCTGCGCAGAACCCCTGGGGCACGGCGGATGTACCGGATGCTCGTGCGTGGGGTGACCCGGTACGGCCCGCCGGTGGTTCGTGTCCTTTTCGTCGTGTTCGGTGTCGTGCTCGTCGTCGACGCGCTGGTCCACGCCGGGCAGCTGTGGTGAGGGGCCCCGGGCGGCCGCTCAGGAACACGTCAGGTCTATCGAGTACGGTCATAACGAATCGATGACGTGCCTCGGCGCCCGCACCCTGGGCCGCCGGGCGTTACCAGGTGAGCAGGGAGGGCGACCCTTGAGGGTTACCGTTGTTGTGCCGACCTACAACGAGCGGGAAAATCTGCCGGTGGCGGTGGAGCGGCTGACGGCGCTGCCGGTGCCCGATCTGCATGTGCTGGTGGTGGACGACAACTCACCCGACGGCACGGGCGAGGTGGCCGACAAACTGGCCGCCGAGCTGCCGAACGTGGTGAGCGTGCTGCACCGCACCGAGAAGGACGGTCTCGGCCGCGCCTACATCGCGGGCATCACCCAGGCCCTGGCCGACGGCGCCGACGTGGTGATCCAGATGGACGCCGACCTCTCGCACCCGGCCGAGGTGATCCCGGCCATGCTCGAGAAGCTGACCTCCGAGGACGTCGGCGTGGTGCTCGGCTCCCGCTACGTCCCCGGCGGCTCCACCGCCGAGGAGTGGAAGTGGTACCGCAAGGCCCTCTCGGCCTGGGCCAACTTCTACGTGAACCTGATCCTGCGCCTGGGCGTCAAGGACGCGACCGCCGGTTTCAAGGCGTGGAAGGCCGACACCCTGCGCGCCATCGACGTGGCCTCCATCCGCAGCAACGGTTACTCGTTCCAGGTGGAGATGAACTACCGCGCGATCAAGCGTGGCTACACCATCGCCGAGGTGCCGATCCGTTTCGAGGAGCGCACGGTCGGCGCGTCGAAGATGAGCCTGAAGGTGCAGCTGGAATCGGCGCTCATGCCGTGGAAACTCCTGTTCGGCCGTTCTGTCTAGACCACACGCGAAAAGGCCCGGCCGGAACGTTCCCGGCCGGGCCTTTTCGCTGTGTGTCACTGCTCGGCGATGTGGCGGCGCACGCCTTCCAGTGCGATCACCATGACCGGCACCAGCACCACGTGCATCAGCGACAGGGCGATGGTGGAGGCGGTGTCGAAGCCGGCGGTCAAGGTCATGCCGATGGTCGCGATCGACAGCACCGAGCCGACGACGGCGGCGACTCGCAGCACCCCGGTCCACTTGTAGGAGATCAGCACCGCGGCGGTCAGTCCGATCAGCAGCGGAACCACCGACATCAGGATCACCCCGCCGGGAGCGACGTCGGAGACCTTGCCGTCGGTGGTCGTGGTGAACGAACCGCCCGCTGCCTCGCCGATTCCCCAGACGATCAGATTCGCGATCAGGGCGGCGGCGACGGCGCCGAGCACGGCGACGGGCCGGTTCAGGGCGGGCAGGGTGCGGGTGGTGGTTGCGGTGGTGACTGCGGTGCTCATGATGTTCTCCCTCATTCGGTGGTGACACAATCTTCAAACCTGAAGAATGGTTTAGGTCAAGGGCGGGTGGCGACATCCACCTGAGACCCTGGTCACATTCCGGGAGGGTGAGCTGTCAGGCGCTGGGCCAGTTCAGCAAGGTGCGTTCGTAGAGCTTGCGGACTTCTTCGATCTCCTCGTCCATCGCGGCGGGATTCCACGTCGACACATCGATCGGCGGCAGAATCGCCACGTCGACGACACCGCTTCGGGCGATGGGTGAGTCGCGCCAGGCGATGTCACCGGCATTGCGGATGACGATCGGGATCACCGGGACGCCCGCCTGCTTGGCGATGTGGAAGGCGCCCTTCTTGAACGGGCCGAGCCCGCGGGTGTACGAGCGCGTGCCCTCCGGGGCGACGGCGATCGACAGGCCTTCGCGCAGCGTCGAAACCACCGGTGCCAGCGCCGCTTTCGCGCGTTCGGTATCGGAACGATCGATGAAGGTGACACCGACGAAGCGCATGAGCGGCCCGAAGAGCGGATGCGACCGCAGTTCCTTCTTGCCGATGCCGGTGACGCCACCGTCGAGCACCTTGGGAACGATGATCACGTCGAACTGGCTCTGATGGTTGAACAGGAACACGGCGGGCCGTGGGGCGCGGGCGTTCTCGGCACCGACCACGCGCAGCTCGACGCCGAGGGTGCGCAGGGTCGCGGTGGTCCCGTCGTGCATGAGTGCGTCGGCCATGGCCTGGCGATCGCGGGTGTAGGACTTGCGGATCACGCCGGTCAGGGCACCGGCGACGAGGGCGACGAAGGCGAGGACGGTGCGGGCGTAGTCGATCGGGCTCGGCGCGGTGCGGCGCTGGAACGTAGCCGAGTCGACCGACCGGATGCCCGCCGATTCGAGCAGCGCGGGGGTGTCGGCGTAGACATAGCCGATTTCGCAGTTCCGCGCCGCGGCGAATTCGCCTACCGCTTCGGCTTTCTCGGTGCCCCACAGCGGCGGTCCATCGAGCTGTCCGGTGAGAATTCCGTTGTCGGTGGCGAACTTCGTGCACAGCACGTCGTCGATGCCGAGCAGTTCGGCGAAGGGGCGCACCTGGCAAACGGGCAGCTCGCTGACCAAAACAACTGTGTGCCCGGCAGACCGGTGTTCGCAGATCAGCTGCCAGGCTTCGGGGAAGATCCGGCCGTACATTTCCTTGCGGAAAACCCCGCGACCCAGTTTCTCCAGTTCCGCTTCCGGCACACCGGCCCACGCCCGTTCGGCTTCATGGAGAAATCGCCGATGGTCCCGCCGGAAGCCGGTCAGCATCGCATTCCGCCGAGCATCGCCGCGCCGGCGCACTGTGTCCGCCAGCCGCTTTCGGGGCAGCGCGTCGACCACGGCTCGTGTGTCGAAGACCGCGAGCACCCGATCGCCCTGTGGACCGGTTCTGATGGCGGCGACCGCGTCGTCGATGCCGCTCACAGCGAGTTCCGATTCGACGGGTCGAGTGAGGCGGCTCGGGCGATCCGTTCGCCGAGATCACGTAATTGCTGCGCGAATTCGGTGCGGCGCGCGATCAGGTCGTCCTCGCCGCCGGGCTCCGCCGGGGCGATCAAATTGTGGTTGTCCGCCAATTTCCACGCGCTGGTGAACAATTCCGTCGACACCGATTCGGGGCTGTGCAGCCGCTGCTGCAACAGCATCTGCTTGCCGACGGCGACGCATTCGTCGATGAATTCCTTGCGGTCGATGACGGCGTCGGCCGGGCGGTCGACGAGCCGTTCGGCCACCACCAGTTGCGCGTCGAAGAACGAGCGAAGCACGCGGTGCGCCATGACGAAGCCCGACTCGGTGAGTGCGCTGAGGAACTGCTGATCGAGGCGGTCGTCGGGGGTGTTCTCGTCCCACTCGGGGACGATCACGCGCACCTCTTCGATGATCTGGTCGGCGAATTCCTCACGTTCGGGGAAGAAGAATTCGAATTTGAGCAGGTCACGCAGCGCGAAGGCGGCCCGCCATGCCGCGCGGAGCGGGTCGTCGCCCGGCTGTTCGACGGCGGTGAGAGCGGCCAGCTCGAGAATGGCCCGGTTGACGAACCAGTGCACCGCGCTGTTGCGGTAGAACGCCGCCTCGAGGTGGGCGCCGGGTTCGATGGAGTACACCGGTTCCAGCCCGCCGCGATACACGGTGACCACCCCGGCCAGCGCCAGCTGTTCGAGGACGACCTGCAGGCCCTGCTCGTCGCGCAGCTTGGACAACTCACCCGCGGGCAGGCCGCGCCGATCGATATAGCCGAGGACCGGGTCGAGCACGGTGCGCACCTGGCCAAGTGTCAGGGCGCGTTCGTGCACGCCGAGCAGTGCCAGGGTGACCAGGGCGTTGACGGTGATCGGGGTGACCGCGTTGATCCGTACCGCGACGTCGAAGGCCAAGCGCTGCACGGCTTTGCGTTCGGTCTCGCTCAGTGCCGATTCGTCGGGCACCTTGGTGGCCCCGGTCGCGGTGTCGTGCAGCGGGATGGTCTTGGGACGCTCACCGAGTGGGTCGCCGTGGGTTTCCAGCCGTTCCCGCGCCGAAATCGCCTCGCCGAAGCGGACATACACACGCCCGGCCGAATGTTGCTGACTACGAACATATCTCGCGAGCCACGCGATACCTTCCGGCTTCTTCTTGCCGCCCGCCTGCTCGCTGGCGATGGCGCCGAGCTCGTTGAGCCGCTCGTAGGTGATCGACACCGGCACCAGCATCACGTCCTCGACGCGACCCGAACGCACCGCCGCCGCGAGGTAATTCAGCAAGCCGTACCTGGGTGGGCGCAGCTTGCCGGTCCTGGTCCGGCCGCCCTCGAAGTACCACTCCATATTGAACCGCTTGGACAGCAGATAGGCGAAGTACTCCTCGACCACCGCCTTGTACACCTCGTCGTCGCCGAAGCTGCGCCGGATGAACACGGTGCCGGTGCGCCGGGCGATCGGGCCCATCGGCCAGAAGTTCAGGTTCGCCCCGCCGATCACGTGGTTGGGTGGGAAGTCGTTGCGGGCCAGCACGTCGCCGAGGACGAAGGCGTCCACATACGAGCGGTGCGAGGGCAGGAAGACCAGCGGGTACTTGCGGTTGAGCGAGCGCAGGGCGTCCAGGCCGCCGAGGTCGGTGTCGACCTTCCAGGTCGAGGCGTGCACCGGGCGCATGGCCTGGGTGAACAGATCCGACACCAGCCTGCTCTGCGCGGCGACCAGCTCGCGCAGCGCCTTCTCCGCGCTGCGGTGGACGTGGGCGGGATCGGAGCCGAACTCGTCGGCGATGTAGTCGAGTTTGCGCTGGAATTCCGGTGAGTCGAGGATTTCCTCGGCCACCAGCTGCGGCACCTTGTAGCGGTCGCCGATGACGGTGCGTTCCGCGCGTTCGAGCGCGACGACCGCCGCGCGCAGCACCGAGCGGGCGAAGGCGTCGGGCGAGCCCGATCGCAGCAGCGCGGCGGCCTCCGGATAGTTGGTGCGCAGCTCGCTCAGCCGCGCGGGCGCGCCGACCAGCACCTGGTGGCGGTCGGGGTGGGTGCGCAACAGGCGGCGCTGCACCAGGCGGTTCGGCTTGCGCGGATTGGTGAGCATGGCCAGGTCGGCGAAGGTCACCCGGCGCACGCCGTCGCGCTCGGGCGGCAGCCACAGCACCCGGACCGGGACGACCAGCGGGTCGTCGCGACGGTTCACCAGGCGTTTGATCAGGGCTTTGGCATCGAGATCCACCTGTGTGACGGGTGCGTCGGAGTCGATCTCACCGGCCAGCCCGCCCTCGGCGATCCAGGTGCCGATCACCTCGCGTTCCACACCGGAGGCCGCGTCGACCAGGGCGACTACCGAGTCCGCCTGCGGAGTCGTGCGCGTGGGCCGCCCATCGTTGTCGATCATCTCTCCATTGAAGCCGCAGATTCGCCGTAGCGCACCGAACTTCGCCGACAGCGCGTTCGCGGGTGACAATGAGTGGGCAAGGTTACCCTGCACACGGGTAGCAAAACCTGGAGGTAATGCTAACCTAACCAAGCTAAATTAGGTCAGCTTTACCTTGGAGGATCGTTGTCGTCGACGGAACAGCCCACACGGGTGGAATATGTGACCGATCCGGCGGCAGCGATGTCGTGGTTGGCCTCGGCCGATCGGTTCGGTGAGTACGTGATGTACGAACAGCCCGGTGTCTGGGTGTTTGCCGCCGACCCACTCGGCAGCGTCGAACTCGACGCCAACGAACTGCGCACCACCTGGGGTGAGCAGACCACCGCCCGCGCGTGGACCGGCAGACCGGCCGCCGCCGTCGACGCCGCCCTGGCGAGCCTGCCCCTGGACGGCCGCAACGCCTACGGCTGGATCGGGTTCGAATTCTGCGCCTATTCCCTCGGCGCCACCCGCTATCTCAACCCGCTGACCTCGCTGGCCAACCTGATGATCCCCCGCATCGAAGTGCGCATCGACGCCGACGGTGTGCGGATCAGCGGCGCCACCCCCGCCGAAATGTGCGATATCCACGACCTCATCGCGGCCTCGCAGGGCGCCGAGCTGCCTACGGCGCATCCGGTCGACGTGCGGCCCGACGTCACCGGATACCAGGATCGGGTCGCCACGGCCGTCGAGGAAATCCGTTCCGGCAGCTACCAAAAGGTGATCCTGTCGCGCAAGGTCGCACTGCCCTTCGCTGTCGACGTCCCTGCCACCTACCGCCTCGGCCGAGCCAACAACACCCCCGCCCGCTCCTTCCTGCTGCGCCTCGGCGGTCTGGAAGCGGCCGGATTCAGCCCCGAGCTGGTGGCCTCCGTCGACGACGACCGAGTGGTCACGACCGAACCACTCGCCGGTACCCGCGCCTTCGGCCTCGGCCCCGAAGCGGACAGCGCGGCCCGCGTCGATCTGCTGGCCGACCCGAAAGAAATTGTCGAACACGCCATTTCGGTTCAGACTTCCTTCGCCGAGATCGCCGAGGTAGCGGTTCCCGGTACCACGGCGGTCTCGGACTTCATGGCCGTGCGCGAACGCGGCAGCGTGCAGCACCTCGCGTCGACCGTCCGCGGCGAACTCGCTCCCGAACGCACCGCCTGGGACGCGCTGGAAGTGCTGTTCCCGTCCGTCACCGCCTCCGGCATCCCGAAACAAGCGGGCGTCGACTCCGTCTTCCGCAACGACCACGACGAGCGCGGGCTGTATTCCGGCGCGGTCGTGTGTGTTTCACCAACCGGCGCACTCGAGGCGACACTGGTTCTGCGAGCGATCTACCAAACCGGCGAAGGGGCGTGGTTACGTGCCGGGGCCGGAATCGTCGGCCAGTCCCGCCCGGAACGAGAGTTCGAGGAAACCTGCGAGAAGCTGGGAAGCGTCGCACCTTACGTCGTGAAGGCGTGAAGTAGGACCTGCACCGCGTGGGCCGGAAGTGCGGCAGGCGGCAGACCTGAGTGACACACGCCCCCAACCGCATTCCAGGCAGTCCGCCATGACAGCCTCCCCAACCCCGCACGACCCGACCTCGAGGAGGGTCCGCCGCGAAGCGGCGCAGCGGCCCGGCCGCGCGAACAGCGCTC
>NZ_JBPXLK010000047.1:0-14431 GCF_051843015.1 Nocardia sp. JW2 | reverse complement strand
GCGCTCGAAGCGCATGCGCCGCAGGCGCGAGTCTCGAGCGCTGTTCGCGCGGCCCCCCAGGGGCCGCGCTCGAGCGCGCCAGCGCTCCAAAAACACAGCCCAATACCTTTGTGGTGCACAAAACACCAAGGCAGTTCCGCACGGCTGAGAGCCCTGCAGAGTGACGCACTCGAGTAACCCCCTGTGGCCGAGTTCCCGGCAGACGACGCCCCCCACAGATCAAGCAGAAACCGCCACGGATCGAGCACCCGCCAACGCCGTCGCCCACCAAAACAGTTGATCGAGCATCACTTTCGCCGCAGCCTCGAACCCCTCGGGTTCACGCAGCCGACCATCCTCGTCGAACAACAGGTAATAACGAGGGAACGACACATAATCCCGAACAGTATGTGCGTTGAGTTCGTTGAAAATTTGACGCAGATGTTCGATAGCGAGCACACCCCCGGTTCCCCCGCTGTACCCGACGAACCCGATCGTCTTGCGATCCCACTGAGTGAAGTGCCAGTCGATAGCAGTCTTCAGAGCCGACGGATAACTCCGGTTGTACTCGGGCGTCAGAACAACATAAGCGTCGGCAGCGGCAAGCCGATCGGACAACGCCACCATCCCGGCAGGCCGCGCGGGATCAGGGTCCATCGCAGGCGGCACCGCGGGCAGTTCGGCCGGCAGATCGAACTCCGCCAGATCGATCACATCGACATCGAACCGATCGTCGACCTGCGCGGCGAACCACTCGGCGACCACAGGGCCGAACCGCCCGTCGCGGACGCTGCCAATGATGATCGCGAGTTTCAATGCGGACACGGTTTGCTCCTCGAGTGTTTGGTGCCGGCCCCGATCGGCCGGTGCAACCCAATGTCGTCGCTCGGCGACCTGGCAGGGAGACCACGCTGAGAGTGGTAGTGGCACGGCCACTCTCGGCGGCGCGAGGCTCGGTACCGTCGGTGCGGTGAGCGACAACGAACTCGGTCTGTTCCTGCGAACCAAGCGCGAGTCGGTCTCCCCCGCGGAGGTCGGTCTGCCGGCGGGTGCGCGCAGGCGGACGCCCGGTCTGCGCCGCGCAGAGGTGGCAATGCTGTCGGGTGTCAGCGTGGAGTACCTGATCCGGCTCGAGCAGGGACGCGACCGGCATCCCTCGCCGCCGGTGCTGTCGGCGCTGGCCGAGACGCTGCGGTTGACCCCACGCGAACGGGTGCATCTGCATCAGCTCACCAAGGGCATGTCCGGTTTCAGCTGCGGAGCGGCGGAGAACGGACCCAACCGCACGGTGCGCCCGACTGTCCGCGCGATCCTCGACCAGCTCGAACCCGCGCCCGCCGCGACCACCAATCGGTTCACCGAAGTGCTCGCCTGCACGGAGGGCTACCGCAGGCTGATGGGCCCCAGCGGCCTGTTCGACCAGGGCGAACCCGCCAATATCGCGCGTTTCGTCTTCACCCATCCCGGCGCGCGCGAGCTGTACCCGGACTGGGATCAAGCGGCCGACAAGCTGGTCGCGTCACTCAAACAAGGCCCGTTCCGCGCCGACCCGGTGGTCGCCGCGCTGGTCGACGAGCTCACCGTCACCGCGGGCTCCGCCTTCACCGACCGGCTCGCGCGCCTGCCCGGCCTGCCGCCCTCGGGTGGGATCAACCGGATCAGTCATCCCGAGACCGGTGAGCTGCGGCTGGCCTACGAATCGCTCGATCTGTCCATCGACGACGATCAGCAGCTCTACGTTCTGCTGCCCGCCGACGCGGCGAGCGCCGCCGCTCTGGACGACCTCGTCGGCCGCCGCCCGGGTGGTCTGCGTGCCGTCGCGGGCTGACGTGGTGGTACGCGTGTTTCGCCGTGTCGGTGCCGACCGGTAACCTTGGACATCGTGCATCCTGACGTTATCGCCGACCTCGCCGAACTCGACACCACGCTCAAGACGGTCGAGTCGGTCCTCGATGTCGAGGAGCTGCGCCGCCGCATCGATGAACTCGAGCACCAGGCCGCCGATCCCGAACTCTGGAACAACCAGGAGCACGCCCAGCAGGTGACCAGCGAGCTGTCGCATGCCCAGAGCGAACTGCGCCGGGTGGAAGACCTGCGCCAGCGGCTCGAGGACATGCCGGTGCTCTACGAACTCGCCGAGGCCGAAGAGGGCGCAGCCGCCACCGAGGCCCTCGCCGACGCCGACGCCGAACGGGCGTCGCTGCGCGAGGACATCGAGGCGATGGAAGTGCGCACCCTGCTCTCGGGCGAGTACGACAAGCGTGACGCGCTGGTCAACATCCGCTCCGGTGCCGGTGGTGTCGACGCCGCCGACTGGGCGATGATGCTGATGCGCATGTACATCCGCTGGGCCGAGCGCCACAAGTACAGCGTGGAGGTCTACGACACCTCCTACGCCGAGGAAGCGGGCATCAAGAGCGCCACCTTCGCGGTGAAGTCGCCGTATGCCTACGGCACGCTGTCGGTCGAGATGGGCACCCACCGCCTGGTGCGGATCAGCCCGTTCGACAACCAGGGCCGCCGCCAGACCTCCTTCGCCGAGGTCGAGGTGCTGCCCGTGGTGGAGACCACCGACCACATCGAGATCCCCGACGGTGACATCCGGGTGGACGTGTACCGCTCCTCGGGCCCCGGTGGACAGAGCGTCAACACCACCGACTCGGCGGTTCGCCTGACCCACATCCCCACCGGCATCGTGGTGACCTGCCAGAACGAGAAGTCGCAGCTGCAGAACAAGATCTCGGCCATGCGCGTGCTGCAGGCCAAGCTGCTCGAGCGCAAGCGCCAGGAGGAGCGAGCCCAGATGGACGCGCTCAAGACCAACGAGGGCGCCTCGTGGGGCAACCAGATGCGCTCCTACGTGCTGCATCCGTACCAGATGGTCAAGGATCTGCGTACCAACTACGAGGTCAACAACCCCTCGGCGGTGCTCGACGGTGACATCGACGGATTCATCGAATCCGGAATCCGTTGGCGCATGCGCGAACAGGCCGACGCATAGCCAGCGATTCGCTCGCCGATGGTGTCGTTGTTCACGTTTGACGACGCGCCGTGACCGGCCTGTAACCTTTCTGGTGTGTGTTCGAACGGACCGGAACTGTGCCTGCGCGCGCCCCACGGGGCGACGCGATGAACGCTGTGCTCGCGATGAACGGTGGTACGGAGATCACCGCCTGGCTGCGTTCCAGCGGCCTGGAGATCGTCCTACTAGTCGTCGGGGCGATGCTGTTCGGCCGGTTCGCGGCGTTCGTGCGCGACCGGGTGACCACCAAGATCGATGCCTCGTTCCACTCGAGCGACGCCCTGGTCCGCACCGAGGCGGCCAAGCACCGGCACGCGCTCGCCCAGGTCATCACCTGGGTGGTGCTGACCATCGTGTACGTGCTGGTCGGCATGGAAGTTCTTCGGCGCCTCGGCTTTTCGGTGACCGGCCTCGTCGCCCCCGCGGCGGTGCTCGGTGCGGCGCTCGGTTTCGGTGCCCAGCGCATCGTGCAGGACATCCTCGCCGGGTTCTTCCTCATCACCGAACGCCAATACGGGTTCGGTGACGTGGTGCAGATCGCGGTCACCGGCTCGGCCGACCCGGCCGAGGGCACCGTCGAGGACGTGACCCTGCGCATCACCACGCTGCGCAATGCCGACGGCGAGGTGATCACCATCCCCAACGGCCAGATCGTGAAGGTGACCAACCTGTCCAAGGACTGGGCACGCGCCGCGATCGATGTGCCGGTGTCGGCCCAAGCCGACATCAACAAGATCAACGAGGTGCTGCACGAGGTGTGCACCAAGGCCTACCAGGACGCCCGCCTGAAACCGCTGCTGCTCGACGAGCCTTCGGTGATGGGCGTGGAGGATCTGTCGCTTGACGAGATGAACATTCGGATGGTTGCCCGCACATTGCCAGGCAAACAATTCGAGGTGGGGCGTGAGCTGCGCGTGCGTGTGGCCGCCGCCCTGCGTAAGGAAGGAATCAGTGAAACCGCGTAAGTCCACGGCGATCTTGATCGCCACCTGGGTATCGACCTTCGTCGTCTACCTGTTCGTGAAGCCGGCCGACGGCACGACCACCGAGCCGGTGACCCTGATCAATTCCGTCCCGTCCTGGGTGAATCCCACCCAGTAGCGCCCCGCCGACGTCGTCGGGGCACCCGTCACGAGCAGCCCGCTGGCTACACTGGCTCCTCGTGATCACCATGCGCAACGTTTCCAAGTCGTACAAAACGTCGACGCGGCCGGCGCTGGACAACGTCTCCGTCGAGGTGGACAAGGGCGAGTTCGTTTTCATCATCGGCCCGTCCGGTTCCGGCAAGTCGACGTTCATGCGGCTGCTGCTCAAGGAGGAGGCGCCGACCTCCGGGGAGATCCGGGTGGCCGATTTCCGGGTCGACCGGTTACCGGGGCGCAAGGTACCGAAGTTGCGCCAGCGCATCGGGTGCGTGTTCCAGGATTTCCGGCTGTTGCAGCAGAAGACGGTGGAGCAGAACGTGGCGTTCGCGCTGGAGGTGATCGGCAAGCGCCGTCAGTTCATCGAGCGGACCGTGCCGGAGGTGCTCGACATGGTCGGGCTCGGCGGCAAGGGCAACCGGTTGCCCTCGGAGCTGTCCGGTGGTGAGCAGCAGCGGGTGGCGATCGCGCGCGCGTTCGTCAACCGGCCGCTGGTGCTGTTGGCCGACGAGCCGACCGGCAACCTCGACCCCGAGACCAGCGCCGACATCATGGCGCTGCTGGAGCGGATCAACCGGGTGGGCACCACGGTGCTGATGGCCACCCACGACAATCACATCGTCGACGCGATGCGCAGGCGGGTGGTGGAACTCGACCACGGCAGACTCGTGCGCGACGAGGCGACCGGTGTCTACGGGGTGGGGCGATAATGCGACTGAGTTTCCTGTTCACCGAGGTCGCCGACGGCCTGCGCCGCAACCTGACGATGACCGTCGCGATGATCCTGACCACCGCGGTGTCGTTGATGATGCTCGGCGGCGGCATGCTGTCGGTGCGGATGGCCGACAAGACCGAGAACTTCTTCATCGGCCGCCTCGAGGTGCGCTTCTACCTCGACGATTCGGTCTCCGAGACCGACCCCGACTGCGCCGCCGAGCCGTGCAAGTCCCTGCTGGCCGACATGAAGCAGACCTCCGGGGTGGAGAGCGTCCAGTTCCTCAACCGCGCCGACGCGCTCGAGGAGGCCAAGAAGCTGTTCGAGGATCAGCCGGAGATGGTGCAGTACATCGCCGACTCTCCCCTGCCCGCCTCGCTGCGGGTGAAGATGACCGACGCCGACCAGTACCAGCACATCTACGATGCGTTCGCGACCCGGGAGGGCGTGCGGATCGTCGCCAACGACAAGGAGTTCGTCGACCGGCTGGTGAGCCTGTTCGACGGTTTGCGCAATGCCGCGTTCGGTCTGGCGCTGGTGATGGCGCTGGCCGCGATGCTGCTGGTGCTCAACATGGTGCAGATCGCGGCGTTCACCCGGCGCACGGAAGTCGGCATCATGCGCCTGGTCGGTGCGACGCGCTGGTATACGCAGCTACCGTTCCTGCTCGAGGCGGTCGCGGCCGCCTTCGTCGGTTCGGTGCTGGCCGTCCTCGGCTTGGTGATCGCGCGTCCGCTGGTGATCGACCGGGCGCTCGGCCCGCTGTTCGACAGCAATGTGTTCCCGCGCATCACCGGTGACGACATCGCGGTGGTCGCTCTGACCATCGCACCCGTCGGCATCGTCTTCGCCGCCGTCACCGCCTATCTCACACTGCGGTTCTACGTACGCGAATGAGTTCGGCGCCGCCCTGGACGTCCGGGGCGGCGCGAGAACGGTCGGCCGACCACGGTCGGTGGTGCCGCCCGAGGCGTGTCGGCCTAACGGCTCGCACTCGGTGCGCCGCTGTTCGCGAGACTGGCGTCGAGCTGGGCGGCGAGGCGCGAACGCTGACGGTCGAGGTCGGCGATGCGGCGGTCCAGTTCGGCCGTCCGATCGGCCATGATGCGCACCGATTTCTCGCAGGCCTGGACCGGTCCGTCGTGCTCGGCGCACGGGAGCAGGTCGGCGATCTCCTCGGTGTTCAGGCCCGCCGCCAGCAGGTCCCGGATACGGGCTACTCGGGCGACCGCTGCCTCGGGATAGCTGCGATAGCCGTTGGTGTCGCGGCGCGGATGCAGCAGACCCTGTTCCTCGTAGTAGCGCAGCAGCCGGGTGGCGACCCCGGTGCGGTGCGCGAGTTCGCCGATCAGCATGTGATCACCGGCACGTTCGGCTTGACCTTCACACCCATGTCAATCCCTAACGTCGCCGTCATGACGACAATTCCGCTGCACACCACCGTTCACGGCTCCGGCCCCGGCATCGTGCTCGCCCACGGCGCGGGCGGTGGCATCGAGAGCAATTTCGGCTCCGTGATCCCCGCGCTCGCCGCCGGTCACACCGTGGTCGCCTCGGACTACCCCGGCGACGACACCCCGTTGACCCTCGACGCCCTCGCCGACGCGCTCGTCGCGGCCGCCGTCGACGCGGGCATCGAGACCTTCACCATCGTCGGTTTCTCCCTCGGCACCGCGGTGGCCGTGCGTGCCGCCGCCCGCCATCCCGAGCGCGTCACCGGGCTGCTGCTCACCGCGGGCCTGGCCACACCCGACCATCGCGCCCGCCTCGCCGTGCAGGCCTGGCAGGACCTCCTCGACCGGGGCGCCCACGAGGCGTTCGCCCGCCTGGTCCTGCTCACCGGCTTTTCCACCGACTTCGTGAACGGTCTGCCCGCCGCCGTCGTCGACGATGTCGTCCGCCAGACCGCCGCCGCGATCCCCGGCGGGACCCGCGCGCAGGCCGCGCTGGTCGAAACCGTCGACACCACCGCCGATCTCGCCGCGATCGCGGTGCCGACGCTCGTCGTGGCGACCACCGCCGACCTGCTCGTCGACTCGGCGAACTCACGAACCCTCGCCGCCGCGATCCCGGGCGCGGAATACGCGGAGATCGCGGCCGGGCATGTGGTCATGGTCGAGCGGCCCGAGGAGTGGCAGAAGCTGCTGACCGACTTCCTGGACCGGCACGGCCTCTGAATCCCGCGACCTGAGCGAGTCAGCCGAGATTCCGCAGCTCCGGCCACACCTGTGACCAGGGACGAAGTGGATTTCCGCAGAGGAACATCGGTTCGCCCTGTTCGTCGTTGTCGATCCCCAGGCCGTTGTCGAGAACGCCCCGGGGTTCGACGCTCGCACAGAGGCCGGTGAGCCGGGCGCGATCGATGCCGACGGTGAGGACTTCGGTCGCCGTATCGGGCGGCGGTCCCCACCACCAGTAGGCGTTGTGGCCGGAATGCGGTGTCGGCAGGTCGTATTCGGTGCCGAAGTGTTCGATGGCGCCCGCTTCGCCGTAGTTGGCGGTGAGGATCGAAGCGCCGGGCGGATGGGCGGCGGCGATCTGTTCGACATAGCGTGGCCAGCCGATGGTTTCGCCCGCGTCGTAGTTGATCGCCAGGGTCGGCGAGTGTGGGATCGCCTCGATGGGTAGCACCGGAAGGAACAGTGAGGCGGACATGACCGCGTTGAGCGCGATCACGGAAGTCGCTGCGAACCAGCGTTTTCCGGCCTGTCCGAGCCAACCGGCCAGGCCGACCGATCCGGCCGCGAGCAGCACGGGATACATCCCGCCGAGGTAGTAGGCCTTGCCGCCGGTCACGAGGAACAGCACGAACAGCAGGACGTAGGCCACCGCGAACGCGCGGTACCGCGAATGCCACAGCCGCCACAGCCCGTAGACCCACAGCGGCACCAGCAGCGGCCCGAACAAACCGAACTGCAAGAGCACGAACATGATCGGCGAATCCGAGGTCCCAGACGATCCGCCCGCGATGGCCCGGCTCAGCTCCCACTGCGGCCAGCCGTTGCGCGCCTGCCACCACAGATAGGGCAGGGTCAGCAGCGCGCCGACCACGACCGCACACGGAAAGAACTTGGTGGCGAACACCTTTCGCTGCCCGGTGAGCAGTAGGGCCACCACGAGCGCCACGACCGGCACGATCAACAGCACCTTGTTCAGCAATCCGACACCGACGAGCACGCCGATCAGCAGCCACCAACGGGGATCACCGGTCGTGTCGCCGTCGACCACTACCGAAGAGGACGACGAGTCCCCCTTCGCCCGAAGCAGTTTCAGCACGATCAGGCAGACCAACGACCATACAGCGAGGTCGAACACGGTCGTGGTGAGCAAGTGCCCGACGCCCTGCACCAGCGCCGCGCTCGCGACCGCCGCGGCCGCCAGCACCCGCGCACCACGCCCACCACCCAACTCCCCCGCCATCCAGCCCGCGCAGACGCCAACCACCGCCGCCGCGACGATCGAGGGCAGCCGGAGCACCCACAGCGCGTCGGGGTCGACCGCCGACATCACCCGCGCGAGCAGCGGCACGAACGGTGGTTGATCCGGATAGCCCCAGGCCAACCGCCTACCCGCCGCGAGGAAGTACAGCTCGTCGCGGTGATAGCCGTAGCGGCCCGAGGTCACCAGCAGGACGAGGGCGAACACCGATACCAGGACGCGCACCTGTGCAGCGTGACAGAATCCGGCGATTTCCCGGTTCGTCCTTGCACTTCTTACTCCGGAGTAAGATAGTCTTACCGGAGAGTAAGATAGTGGGGCCACGGAGCGTCCCGACAGCCGAGGAAATCAGGTGATGATGAGCACTCGAGACAGCGCGACGAAGCGACGTCCGAACGACACGTCCGCGGTCGGCCTCAACCAGCCCAAACGGGACTGGATGGGCGCTGCGATGCGCGCATTGACGACCGTGACCGGGTCGGAGTTCGCCGGCAAGTACAAGCTGCGCAAGCCCATCGAACGCATCACCTACGAGGGCACCAAGACCGGGTTCCGGACTCTTGGCGCGGCGACCCGCACCTTCGGCAAGGTCACCGGCGGCGGCGAGCCCAAGCGACTACCCGACAACGAGGCCAAGACCAAGGACTACTTCGACCTCACCCCCACCGACGATCAGAAGATGATCGTCGAAACGGTGAAGGATTTCGCCGGGGAGATCCTGCGCCCGGCCGCCTACGAAGCCGACGCGGCCGCCAAGGCCCCGCGCGATCTGCTCGATCGCGCCGCCGAACTCGGCATCACCCTGATCAACGTTCCCGAGGAGCTCGAGGGCGCGGCCGCCGAGCGCGGCGCGGTCACCAATTCGCTGGTGGCCGAGGCCCTCGCCTACGGCGACATGGGTCTCGCGCTGCCGATTCTCGCGCCGAGCGGGGTGGCCGTCGCGCTGTCGCAGTGGGGCACCGACGCCCAGCAGCGCACCTACCTGCCCGCCTTCACCGGCGAGAACGTGCCGCAGGCCTCGGTGGTCATCAGCGAGCCGCGCGCCCTGTTCGACCCGTTCGCCCTGCAGACCAAGGCCACCCGCTCCCCCAGCGGCTACCGCCTCAACGGCGTGAAGAGCCTGGTCCCGGCGGCCGCCGACGCCGAACTGTTCCTGGTGGCGGCCGAGCTCGACGGACGCCCGGCGCTGTTCATCGTCGAGTCCGACGCGGCGGGCCTGGTGGTGGAGGCCGACCCGAGCATGGGTCTGCGCGCCGCCGGTCTGGGTCGGCTGATCCTGGACAACGTCGCGGTCGGCACCGACGCGATCCTCGGCGACGGTGACGCCGCCGCCCGCGCGGCCGAGTACGCCGACGCCGTGCAGCTGGCCCGCCTCGGCTGGGCCTCGCTCGCGGTCGGCACCGGTCAGGCCGTGCTCGACTACGTGATCCCCTACGTCAACGAGCGTGAGGCGTTCGGCGAGCCGATCTCGCACCGCCAGGCGGTGGCGTTCATGGTCGCCAACATCGCGATCGAACTCGACGGTCTGCGCCTGGTCACCCTGCGCGGCGCCTCGCGCGCGGAGCAGGGCCTGTCGTTCGCCCGTGAGGCGGCGCTGGCGCGCAAGCTCGCCACCGACAAGGGCATGCAGATCGGCCTCGACGGCGTGCAGTTGCTCGGCGGCCACGGCTTCACCAAGGAGCACCCGGTCGAGCGCTGGTATCGCGATCTTCGTGCCATCGGCGTCGCCGAGGGCATCGTGCTGGTGTAGCGGCCGCTTTTCTTACCTTCCAGGAGACTTCCCATGATCAATCTCGAACTCCCCAAGAAGCTGAAGGCGAGCGCCAACCAGGCCCACCAGGTCGCCGCCCAGATCTTCCGTCCGATCTCGCGCAAGTACGACCTCGCCGAGCACGCGTACCCGGTCGAACTCGACACCATGTCGGCCATGGTCGAAGGCCTCGCCGACTCGGGCACCCAGCAGATCGGCGGCGCCTCCGGCGGCCGTGGCGACACCGCGACCGACCTGCTGACGGCCAACGCCAACGGCGGCAACATGTCGTCGCTGATGAACACCCTCGAAACCGCGTGGGGCGATGTCGGCCTGCTGCTGACCATCCCCTACCAGGGCCTCGGCAATGCCGCGATCGCCGCGGTAGCCACCGACGAGCAGCTGGAGCGGTTCGGCAAGGTATGGGCCTCGATGGCCATCACCGAGCCGTCGTTCGGTTCCGACTCGGCCGCCGTGTCGACCACCGCCGTCCTCGACGGTGACGAGTGGGTGCTCAACGGCGAGAAGATCTTCGTCACCGCCGGTGAGCGGTCAACCCACATCGTGGTGTGGGCGACGGTGGACAAGAGCCTCGGCCGGGCGGCGATCAAGTCGTTCGTCGTCCCGCGTGACGCTCCTGGTCTTTCGGTGGCGCGGCTCGAGCACAAGCTCGGCATCAAGGCCTCCGACACCGCGGTGCTGCTGCTGCAGGACTGCCGCATTCCGAAGGACAACATCCTCGGTTCGCCGGAAGTGAACGTGGAGAAGGGTTTTGCCGGGGTCATGCAGACCTTCGACAACACCCGCCCGCTGGTGGCCGCGATGGCCATCGGTGTCGCCCGCGCCGCGCTCGAGGAGCTGCGCACCATCCTCACCGAGGCAGGCGTCGACATCTCCTACGACACCCCCGCGATGAACCAGCACGCCGCGGCGGCCGAATTCCTGCGGATGGAAGCCGATTACGAGGCGGCCTACCTGCTCGCCCTGCGCGCGGCGTGGATGGCCGACAACAAGAAGCCGAACTCGCTCGAGGCCTCGATGTCGAAGGCCAAGGCGGGCCGCACCGGCACCGACGTCACCCTCAAGGCGGTGGAACTCGCAGGCGCGCTCGGCTATTCGCAGCGCCTGCTCCTGGAGAAGTGGGGCCGCGACTCGAAGATCCTCGACATCTTCGAAGGTACTCAGCAGATCCAGCAGCTGATCGTGGCCCGGCGCATCCTCGGCAAGACCAGCGCCGAACTGAAGTGATCGGATAGCGAAACCGGTGCGGATCATACAGATCCGCACCGGTTTCGTATTCGTAGCTCACCTCGACGAACCCGGAGACTCCCAGTTCAAGCCGGCAGCTTCGGCCGCTTCGCCCAGGCGCTTGTCGAAGGTCACCAATGCCGTCAGATCGGCGGCGAGCTCCAGCGCGGTCGCGAGATGGATCGCATCGAGGCTGCGGATCGACGGCGGTGACACCGCAGCGGCATTCGCCCGCACAATCGGATCGATCTCCACGCGGTCCACCCGTGCCAGCACGGCGGGCACATTGATCAAATCCGCGGGCGCGGCCACCCGGACCGCCCGGACGAGTTCCACCTCGGCCAGCGCTGAAGTCAGCCACGCCATCTCGGTTCGCTCGCCGAGCCAATCGAGCAGCGCATCGGTCTCTGCCTCCCGGTGGACCAGCTTCACCAACGCGCCCGTGTCGAAGTACAGCATCAGTAGCGTTCGCCGTCCCTGAGGTCCTGCAAGGCGGCGCTGACAGCGTTGTCGCTATCGGTGTCGGTCGAGCCACGGCGCAGCTGCGCCAGCAACTCAGCACGTCCTTGTGTAGCCGGACGTGCCCGGCGTTGCGCGATGAGCCTGGAGCGCACATCGCCATCCGGGTCGACCGGAACGATGCGTCCGATAACACGTCCACGCTCGGTGATGTCCACCGATTCCCCCGACTTCACCAGCGCGAGACACCGAGCCGTGTGGTGCGAGAGTTCACGAACTGGAACAGTAGCCATAGCTTAAGTGTGACACTTTTTTGTAAAACATGCTTGAAGCGGTCGGTCGGCTAAGCCGGCCGACCGGTGGCGAGAAGAAGCAGGTCGATGGCGGGGGCTTTGATGTCTTCGGGGCCTTCGCCGTAGGTCCAGTCGGTGTCGGTGGCGGTCAATCGGGTTGCGCGGAAACGTTTCTTGGCACCGTAGAAGCGGCTGGCGATGGTGTAGTCGAGGGCGGGGACGACGCGGTCGACGGGCGTTTCGTAGGGGCGGGCGAGGGGGCGGGCGATGTCTTGGCCGTGGACGATGATGTCGACCAGGGGGTCGAGGACGCCGGCGCCTGGTGCGCGGCGGGTCGAGTCGGCGAAGGCGCGGAGTTCGGTGAGCAGTTCGGCCGGGGTGTGGCGGGCGGCGCGGGTGGTGGCCAGCTCGGCGTTCATCCGGTTCCAGTTGCCCTTGGCGCGCAGGACGGCAACGAGGGTCTCGCGCAGGGTGTCGGTGGTGCTGACGTGGGCGAGGACGTCGTGGATCGTCCAGCCGGGGCACAGTGACGGGGTGGCCCATTCGCCGGGGGTGAGGTCTTCGAGAAAGTCGGCGAGGGCGAGCCGTTCGGCTCGCACCCAGTTCTGCACCTGCGCGTCGTCCATGACCATGTCTCCCATTCGTCGTCCGCTACCGGTACCGACGACGTAGCGGCCCGAAACTCATCGACGTGCGATGATTCCCACCGTGGGGAAGAACTCGAAGCCGAATGCCGTGATGATCCTCGGCGTGGCCGGTGGCGTGGCGATCGGTTTGCTCGCCGCGAACTGGAGTGCGATGCGGGCGGTCGTCTACGCGGTGATCTGGCTGGTCGCGGCGGGGATTCTGCTCTATCGGCAGCGCCGGGAAGCAGCGGAGAAGACCGCCGAACGGGAGTGACCTCAGATGGTTGCCGTGTCGTCGGCGTGGAGGCGGCGGTCCAGGCGGTGCGGGTTCACGTCGAGCAGCGCCCGATCCCAATCGGCCAGATCGGCAGCGGCGGCGTAGGTCGTATCGAGGAAGCGCAGGAGGGTGGCGTCGGGGTCGTCCGACTCACGAACCACCTCGTACGGCAGGACGAACTCGCCGAGTGCCGCGTCCCAGTGCGCGCCGTCGGGTCCCGCGGGCCGCGACGAATATCCGTCGGGGGCGGGATAGCTGTAGGCGTAGAACATGCCTTCGGTGCCGCCGGGCCAGAAACCCGCGCTGGCGCATTCACGCGAATACGCCTCCTCCATCACCCAGTTCGCGCAGTTGGGCGCCCCGCCGGGATGCGTCGGCGCGCTACGCCCGGAGAAGCGGGTGCACGCCAGGTCGAGTGAACCCCAGAACAGATGCACCGGGCTGGACTTTCCGGCGAAGCCTGCTCGCCACAGCTGGAACACCCGATTCGCCTGCACGAGTTGCTGCCAGTAGACGCCGACCGCATCGGCGTCGTAGGACTGATGAACGGTGTCCTCGGCGAACGGGATCGCGGGGTCGACCTCGTTCGGTGAGGCCTCGATCTCGACCGTGATGCCCAAGCGCCCGAGCACCTCGACGAGCTCGGCGTAGAAGTCGGCGACCGTGCGTGGTCGCAGCGCGAGCGTGGCCCGGCGTCCGTCGCTGGTGCGCAGCACGAGTTCGTGTGCGGCGAAATCGAATTCGATGTCGAGAATGCGGCCGTCGACCGGAATGGCGCCGGTGGTCAACCCCCGCGCGCTGACCGTGAACGTGACGTTCCACCAGTGGTTGATCAGCGGCGTGCCCGCCATCTTCAGCTTGCCGACGATCTGCGACCACATGTGCAGGGTGTCGCGGGTATCGGACCAGGTGTCGACCTTCAATGCGGGCCAGCGGGCCTTCTCCGGTGTCAGTCGAGCCATCGGGTTCTCACTCCTTCGGTACGCGGCGAGCGGTCGGATTCCGTGGAGCAGCCTCATCCTACGGCGAGTCGGCACTTGTCTGAGACCCTGGGTCTCATATAACGTGCGAGCTGCGCCACACGAAGGAGACACCGCTGATGCTGTCGACAGTCAAGAACACCGCGACCGATCCCGAGTACCACGAGATCCTGCGCAACCTGTCCGAAGGCTCGGTGAACCGGCACTTCGATCCCTATGTCGACATCGATTGGGATTCGCCCGAGTTCGCCGTGCACAGCGACGACCCGCGCTGGATCATGCCCGACGAGGACCCGCTCGGCCGTCACCCCTGGTACAAGGCGCAACCGCTCGAGAAGCAGATCGCCATCGGGATGTGGCGCCAGGCCGGTATCGCCAAGGTCGGCCTGGATTTCGAGCAACTGCTCATCCGCGGCCTCATGCAGTACCTGATCTCGGTGCCCAACGGTGATCCGGAATTCCGGTACGTCACGCACGAGGCTGCCGAAGAGTGCAACCACAC
>NZ_JBPXLK010000046.1:0-20109 GCF_051843015.1 Nocardia sp. JW2 | reverse complement strand
ATCGAAGTCGACCTGCCGGCCTGCGCTCACTTCCCGACATCCGTGTCTCCGGCAGCCGGCGACACTGACCAGCTACCGCGAATCCGGTAGCCAGGTCACGACATCGGGCCACAGGATGAAGCCGATGGCGACGATCACCATGGCGACCGCGTAGGGCGCGGCACCCCGGAACACTTCGACGGTGTCGCGGCCGGTCGCCCGCGCCACGACGAAGACGTTCAGGCCGAGCGGTGGGGAGATCAGGCCGATCTCGCCCATGAGGACAACGAACACGCCGAACCAGATCACGTCGTAGCCGATCGTCTCCACCAACGGCAAGACGATGGGCACGGTGAGGGCGATGATGGCGACCTGGTCCATGAAGAAGCCGAGCACGATGTACATGACTAGCAACGCGAGCATGATCGCGATCGGCGGAACCGGCAGGCCCTCGATCCAAGTGACCATCGAGGCCGCGACTTTGGTCTGCGCGAACGCGTAACCGAACACGTGGGCCGCGATCACGATGGCGAAGATCATCGCGCTGGATTTGACCGAATCGACCACCGCGTCGACGAGACCGGTGGCGGTCATGCGGCCGCGTATCGCGACAAGCAGTGCGGCGACCAGGCAACCGATGGCCGCGGACTCGGTGGGCGTGACGATGCCGAAGTAGATGAGCCCGACCACCGCCAGGAACACGACCGCGATCGGCAGGGCCTCGAGCACCGCCTTGATCTTGGTCAGCCAGGAGGACCGTTCGCCGCGCGGCATCCTGGACGGGTCGCGCAGGGCGGGCAGCAGCATGGCAGCCAACAGCGCCGCGGCGATGATCAGCCCCGGAACCAGGCCGGCGACGATCATGTCCCCCACACTGGTTTCGGCGGTGACGGCGTAGAACACGAGGATGACGCTGGGCGGGATCATGCCGCCGAGCGTGCCGACCGAGGCCACGATGCCGGTGGCGGTGGTCGGGCGGTATCCCTCATCGATCATGCGTTTGCTGGTCGTCTCGGCGAGTGTCGCCGCGGCGGCGGTCGACGAACCGGAGATGGCCGCGAAACCGACTCCCGCTGCGGTGGAAGCGATTCCGGTGCCGCCGGGGATCCGGCCGAACATCGTGCGCCCGGCGTTGAACAGCGAGTCCATCATTCCCGACATCAGCATCAGATGTGCCATCAGGATGAACAGCGGAATCGCCGACAGGGACAGCGACTGCACCGATCCCACCGGGACCGCCTCCAGGACACCGAGTCCGGCCCCGACCGACAGCTGCAGCGCCAAGCCCGCCAGACCGGCGCCGAGAATCGCGAACGACACCGGCACCCGGACGGCGATCAGCGCGATCAGCAGCACTGCCATGACAAGCGCGATCATCGCGCACCTCCCGCGATGTCGGTACCGGAATCACTTGTAGCCACCGCTGTTTCAGGGGTGTCGCCTGGGTCGTAGTCGGTGGCGAGGACTGTCCAGGGCGCGATCAGCTCGCGGATGAGATCGATGAGGACCACGATCATGCCGAGCACCATCGAGACGGGCAGAATCGCGCGCATGAACCACCCGGGTACGAGCAGTTCCGACGACCCGCGGATCGGTCCTTCGTCGATGGCGATCGCGAACACCAGGCCTTCGATACCGGCGGTGAGCAGTGCGCCCATGCCGATGAGCAGCACGAGGTAGGCCGCGATCAGCAGGACTTTCCGCATCCGCACGCCCAAGCGGTAGAAGAGGCTGGTCACCGCGACGTGGGCGCCGCTGCGGTAGGCGGTCACCAGTCCGAAGAAGGCGACGATGGTGAGCAGGTACATCTCGATGAACGCGACCGCCCAACCCACTGTGACGGAGAAGAAGGTACGCAGGACCACGTCGACGAGCGTCAACGCGACGATCGCGACGATCGCGATTCCGGCGATGACGCCGCAGACCGCCGAGATGCCGTTCTGGACGCGATCCAGTCCGGGGTGTTCCTCGGTGCGATAACCGAACATGGTGCGCTGGGCGGTACCGTGCCGGAAGGGGTGAACGATACTCATTTCGCCGCTCCCCCGACCCGGGCCTCGATCGCATCGAGAACCTCGCGGGCGTCCAGGCCCGCTGATTCCAGGTCGCGAACCCATTCGGCGCGCACGCTCGCGAGCGCGGCGTCCCACTGTGGGCGCGTCTGTGGGCTGACCTCGTCGAATTGGATTCCGGCCGCCCGCATCGCGTCGACGGCCTTCGCGTCGGCCGCGGCGATCGACGTGCAGGCGCCCGCGCGCGCCACTTCGGCGGCCGCCTGCACCACCCGTCGTTGCGCGTCGTCGAGCTCGGCCCAGGCATCGGCGTTGATGGTGAACCAGATGCTGCTCGAGCCCAGATTCGCCCGCAGCGTGCCGTACCGCAGCACCTCCTGGAAGCTGTAGGAGAGCACGGCGTAGCGCGGCAACAGCGCACCATCGATCGTTCCACGTGAGAGCGCCTCGTACATGTCGCCGACCGGCAACGAGACCGGGGCCACGCCAAGGCCTTTCGCGACCCGGTCACCCACGCCACCGGGCGAGCGCACCAGCAGGCCGGCGAGGTCCTCGGGTCGGGTGGCGCGGCGGTCGGCGGTGAAGACCTCGATCCCGGAGACGGCAGCACCCCACAGTGGCACGACACCGCGCTGCTCGATCTCCTTGTCGTAGATGATCCCGCCGGGTTTCACCAGGGGATCGAGTACCTGAACCGTGGTGCACGGATCGTCGGTCAGCCCCGGAAGATCACCTACGCCGGTCAGTGGCAACTCGTCGGCCAGGTAGGCCGGCAGGACGAATCCCATGTCCACCGCGCGGGTTCGGACGAGGGTGAGCATTTCCTGGGTCTTACCCAGTTGCCCGGCACCGTAGTAGTCCAGGTGCAAGCCGACCTCGGGACCGTGCTCACGCAGATAAGCGAAGAACGGGGCGGAGCCACCTTTGCTGACCGGATGCCCACCGGAGAATCCGTCGGCCACCACCAGCGTGATGCCGTCGTCGGAGCCGTGTTCCGCCGAGCCGCAGCCCGCGGTCGCGACCAGGATCGCGGCCAGCGCTGCCAGTGCAGCTTTCGGACGACGCGTCATGGCTTGCCACCACCCGAGCAAGCTCCGGGCAGCCGTCGAAGCGAGGTAGTCGGCGCTGCCGGATCGCTCTCGGGTGGGGTGGCTCGATACTTGAAACCCACGCTCGTCTCCGATTCATCAGGTGTGGCTGACGCCACAGTTCCGCATAATATATAAAGCACCGTATCAAGAAGTGTGACGCGTCACTGGCGATTCGACCGTACCGGCGCCGAAATCCGCGTTCGGATGAAGTTCGCGAAAACCCGATCTGAAACCTTGCTCAGCGAATATATTATGTTTTCTGCTCCGATCCGCTTGCGATCCGACGCAGATCTCGCGCTGTCCGGCGGCAGATCCTGCCCACCAGCAAACCTTCCGTTACCCCCGACTTCGGTGGCCGGCGCGTCAGAACCCCACCCCCCTTCTCGAGGAGCACTATGAAACCCACCCGTCTGGCAGGCGCCTGTGCCGCCACGCTCAGCGCCCTGGTCCTGACCTCGACCGTCGCCGCCGCCGACCCCCTCAGCGTCGACATCGTCTCCGGCGTGAACTACACCGCGTACAAGGACGGAACCGCGGCCGTCATCGAGATCGAGCACGGCGCCCTCATCGTGGACAACGGCCAGTTCCAGATCCGGTCCGACCGCGGCGAGATCTTGGCCGGCGTGCCGCTCGAGTTCAACGTCGACGACATCGCGTTTCCGATCGACGTGGCCATCACCGGCGACACCGCGCGCCTGACCCCGGTGCTCGATCCCGCCCGCGCCCACTACCGACCCGTCGCGCTCCCCCACCAGGAACAGGCACCGTGGAAATCCCCGTACGACCGTGAGCAGGCCGCCTGGTCGCGGATGACCTCGACCATCTCGATGGGTGCGGCCGTCGGCGCCCTGGTCGGGGCGGTCGGCGCGGGCACCATCGGGTGTCTGCTCGGCGGCGTGACAGCCGGTGTCGCCACCGGGCCCCTGGCATTGCTGTTCGGTGCGGGCCCGCTGGCCGGTTGCCTCATCGGCGCCGCCGCCCTGGCCCCGATCGGTGTGCTGACCGGCGCGATCCTGGTCGGCGCTCCGGTGGCGATCGCGGCCGTCATCCAGTACCAGGACACGGTCAACGCCCCGTTCCCCAGCCAGAAATAGACGGCGGGTGGGCGGCTCGTCGGGGCCGCCCACCTCGTGCCGAGCGAAGCGACCCCCGAGCCCCCGAAGGACACGCACGTGACACAACTCGCGCAAGAGCAAACCTCGCCCGCCACATCGCCACCGACCCCGGGCCCCGGGATAACCGGATGGGGTCTGACCGGGATGCTGGTGGTGCTCTACCTCCTCAACGCGTCCGACAAGGCGGTGTTCGGGCTCATCGCCCAGCCACTGCGCGAGGATCTGGATCTGAGCGCCTCGCAGATCGGGTTCACGGGCAGCCTGTTCTTCCTCGCTTTCACCGTCGGCGGGTTCCTCGCGGGACCGATCAACAAGCTCCTGGCGCTGCGCTGGTCGATCGCGCTCATCGCGGTGCTGTGGGGTCTGGTCATGCTGCCGCTGGTGGTGTGGGCGACCTTCGCCGTGCTGCTGCTGAGCCGGATGCTGCTCGGTTTCACGGAAGGGCCCACCTCGGCTCTGCTGCACACCGCGGCGTACTCGTGGCATCCGCCGAACAAGCGGGGCTTACCCAGTGGGCTCATTCTCACGGGCAGCATGCTGGCCAAGATGGCCGTCGTACCCCTGCTGGCGCTGGTCGTCGCGGAGTACGGCTGGCGCGCGGCGATCATCGTGCTCGCGGCCGCGACCGCCCTGTGGTGCGTCCCGTGGCTGCTGACGTGGCGGCCGGGCCCGTATCAGGTGGGTGGCAAGCATGCCGCGCCCGAGGACGCCACGACCGAACCCGCGGTGCCGTGGCGACGGCTGCTGACGTCGAAGACCTTCGTCTCCGCGGTCGTGGTCGCGATCACCGCGTACGCGCTGATGTCGGTCGTGTTGACCTGGCTGCCTTCGTATTTCGAACAGGGCCTCGGTTACTCGCGACTGGAGTCGGGCACCCTGTTCGCCGCGCCGAGTTTCGTCGGGATCGCCACGCTCGTCGGTGGCTCATGGCTCAGCGACCGCGGCGTGAGTCGTGGCCTGTCGACCCGGCTGGTGCGGGTGGTCGTGCCGTGCGTCGGTGTCATGATCGCCGGCGTACTGCTGCTCAGCCTGCCCCTGCTCGGGTCGCCGCTGCTGGCGGTGATCGCGGTGTCGGTGGCCTACGGCCTGGTGGTGGCGATCTTCCCGCTGCTCAACGCGGCGGTCATCGCGACGTGCCCGCCGCGCCAGACCGCCGGGGTGATCGGCGCGTTCTTCGCGCTGCAGGCGATCGGCGGCATCATCGGTCCGTGGTCGATGGGGATCGTGGTCGACGCGTCGGCGAGCAAGGTCGACGGCTATACGGCCGCCTTCCAATGCCTCGGTGTGGTGGGCGCGATCGCCGCGGTGGCGGCGTTGTTCCTCGCCGACCCGCTCCGCGATCGGGAACGGTTGCGCGTGACTCGCTGATCCTCGACGAACAGAAGAACGGCCGGGAGACTTCATCGTCTCCCGGCCGTTTTCGCTGGGCGGCTCAGCCCAGGTTCATGTAGACGGCCTTCGGGTAGAGGTAGCTCTCCACGTGTTCGCGGCCGCCCTTCCAGCCGTAGCCGCTCATCTTCGTTCCGCCGAAGCCGACCGACGGGTCGAGGATCCCGTAGCAGTTCACCCAGACGGTGCCCGCGTTGATGCCGCGCGACACCTTGTGCGCGGTGCTGAGATCCCTGGTCCAGACCCCACCGGCCAACCCGTACGGGGTGGCGTTGGCCAGGCGCAGCGCCTCCTCGGTGTCGTCGAACGGGATCACCGTCGCCACCGGGCCGAAGATCTCCTCCTGCGCGATGGTCATCTCGTTGGTGGCCGAGGCGAACACCGTGGGCTCGACGAAGAAGCCCGATGCGTGGTCGCCGTCGAGCCGCTTACCGCCGCTGACCAATTCGGCCTCACCGGAACCGATGTCGATGTAGTTCAGTACCCGGTCGAGTTGGCGCTGTGAGATCAGCGGGCCCAGTTGGCTGTTCGGGTCGAGGCCGTCACCCACCCGGATCGTCTTGGTGAATTCGGCCATGCGCGAGACGAATTCGTCGTGAATCGAGCGCTGGACGAAGATACGGGTGCCGGCCACGCAGACCTGACCGCTGTTGGTGTACACGCCCATCGCCGCGCCCGGCACCGCCAGATCCAGATCGGCATCGGCGAAGACGATGTCGGGCGACTTGCCACCGAGCTCGAGCTGCAGCCGCTTCATGTTCCCGGCCGAGGCGCGCACGATGGTCTGGGCGGTACCGACCGAACCGGTGAACGCGATGCGGTCCACACCGGGGTGCTCGGCCAACGCCGCGCCCGCGTCCTTGCCGTAACCGGTGACCACGTTGACGACACCGTCGGGAACGCCCGCCTCGGTGAGCAATTCGGCCACCCGCAGCACCGACAGCGACGCGTCCTCGGCAGGCTTGAGGACGGCGGTGCAGCCGGTCGCCAGGGCCGGGCCGAAGATCCACCAGAGACCGATGAGCGGGCCGTTCCACGGGATGATCCCGCCGACCACGCCGACGGGTTCGCGGTAGCGCAGGGTCAGGAAGTCACCGGGCAGCGAGTTCGGCGGCGTGCTCGCGGTGCCCGCGTCGACCTGGGAGGCGAAGAACTGCAGTACCTGCGAGGTCCACTCGCGCAGGCCGCGTGTGCGGGTCAGCGGGGCGCCCATGTCCAGGGTCTCGATGGTGGCGAGTTCTTCGAAGTTCTCGAGCACCAAATCGTGGACACGCAGGATCAGCGAGCGACGCTGGTGCGGGGTCCAGCGGCTCCATTCGCCCTCGAAGGCGGTGCGGGCAGCCGCGACGGCGGCGTCCACATCAGCGGCGCCGCTCGCGGCGATGGTGCCCATGGTGGCACCGGTGGCGGGGTTGACGACGTCGATGGTCTCGCCCGAGGCGGCGGGCACCCAGCGTCCGCCGATCAGGTTGTGCTTGGCCGTGCCGACGAACGCGGGCACCGGATGGGTGGTGGTCATAGATCTCTCCGAATCAACGAAAGGACTTGGGGGTCAGTCGAAAAGGAAGACGCCCTTGCCCGCGTCCTGCTTGTCGAACCATCGGTAGGCCTCTTCCGCCTGCTCGAGGGTCCAGGTGTGCGAATACAGGTCGTCGACCGGAAGATTGTGCGCCACAACGTAATCGGCGCAGCGTGCCTGTTCGATCGTCGACATGGTCCAGGACGTCATCAGCGTCCACTGATTCTTGTAGACGGACTGGGTCGTGAACTCGACGTGCCCGGGCAAGCCGATGAACACGGCCCGGCCGAAGGTGCCGAGCACGGCCAGGGCGTCCTCACCGGCCCGGCCGGAGGTCTCCAGCACGACGTCGGCCTTACGGCCGCCGGTATGTTCGGCGACGACCTCGGCCACGGACTGCTCGCGGGAGTTGACGACGATGTCGGCACCGAACCGTTCGCTCTCGGCGAGTCTGCGGTTGTCGACGTCGACAGCGATCACGCGGGCGCCCATCGACGCCGCGAACATCGTCGCCGAAAGGCCGACCGGCCCTTGCCCGAAGACCACCGTGGTCGTGTCCGCGACGCCACCGGCACACTTGATCGCACCCCACGCCGTCCCGGTGCCGCACCCGATGGCCGCGCCTGCCTTGAACGACAGTCCTTCGGGCATCGGCAGCAGCGCCGCCGTCGGCACCAGGGCGAAGGCGGTGTGGCCGCCGTTGACGTGCACCGCCATGGTCTTGCCCGGTGCGGTCTCACACATCTGCGGCCAGCCCGCACGACAACGGCGACAGGTGTTGCAGCCGAAGTAGTGGTGGATCATCACCCGCTGACCGACGGCGAAGCGGGCCGGGTCGACACCGTCGCCGACCGCGTACACCTCACCGCACGGTTCGTGACCCTGGATCACCCCGTGGTCGAAGTCGAAAGCGCCGTGGTAGAAGTGCAGGTCGGAGCCGCACATTCCCGAGGCGCGGATCTTCACCACGACTTCGCCGTAGCCCGGTTCGGGTTCGGGGAAGTCCTTCAGCACCGTGGTGCCGTCTCCCGGGAACAAGATCCCCTTCATCAGTTTTCTCCTGTCTCGTGCGAGCAAAATCAGGCGGAGGGGCGGGCGCGCAGCCGCGCTGTCGCCTCGTGATCGATGCGCAGGCCCTCGGGGTCGAGGTGCGGGTCGCCCTCGACGACGACCCCGTAGTCGCGCGCGGCGCCTGCGACGCTCACGTACTCGTTACGGACGTCGGCCAGCACTCGCTCCGGATCACGCCGCATCGGATCGCCCCATCCGCCACCACCATTGGTGAGGCAGCGCAGGATCGTGTTCGGTCCGGTCGACCACACCTGCTCGGCGGCGAAGTAGTGGTAGCGGCCGTCGACCGAGTCCAGCGCCTTGGTTTCCGGATCGAGCACCCCGGCGACGGGCACGCTGTCGGCATAAACCTGCGAGTCGGTGCCGAGCAGGCCGGGGGTCGCGCCGTCCGCGCCCGGCGGGAACAGCCACATCGCTCCGGTGGGCCCGGCCTGTCCGCCGTTGGCGCCGACACCCGAGGGCTGCTTGGTGCGGAACGGTGACAGGTAGTGCGTGCCGGCAGTGAGCCACAGCGCGTCCTTGAGATTGGCCGCCCCGCCGCGGAAGGTGCCCGCGCCGCCGGTGTCGATGGCGTGTTCCTTGCGCAACAGCACCACCGGGGACTCACGTTCGATCGTCTCGGTCGCGGGGTCGAGGTTGTTGAGCGTGAACAGGACGGTGTAGCTGTCGCCGTCGCCGACATGGGTTGCGCCCCACGGTCCGTGCTCGCCGCCGCACTGGGTGGCCGAGGTCCACGGGGTGCCGTCGGCCCGCAGGCCGGAGGCGTTGTGGGTGTTGGTGGAGCCGTAGTCACCGCCGACGCCGTGTTTGCCGAGGACGGGGTTGAGGGCGTCGAAGATCGCCGACGCCACAGCGCCGGAGGCCTCCCAGAACATCATGATGCCGCCGTCGGGTGGCAGCGAGGAGACGATGGTGCCCGGTGGGACCGCGAGGTCGACATTGCGCCAGGTGCCGGAGGTGAACGGCACCTTCGGGTCGAGCAGCATCGTGAGGGCGACGCCCACAGCGGTTTTGGCGTCGAGCACACCGCAGTTGATGCAGGTCCTGGCCTGGGGCGAGGTGCCGGACAGGTCGATCTCCATGTCCTCGCCGCGCTTGCGCACGAGTACCCGCACGGTGTAGTCGACGGTGTCGTCGAGTCCGTCGGCGTCGATCAGCGCCGAGCCCGCGTAATCGCCGTCGGGTACCAGTGCGATCGCGTCGCGCATGCGCTCGGCGGAGGTGTCGCAGGAGTAGTCGAGCGTGCCGAGATAGGCCGCGAGTCCGTACCTTTCGATGTTCTCCAGGATCAGCCGCTCCCCCAGCTTCAGCTGCTGGAAGATGCTCTTGAAGTCGGGCAGCAGCATGCCGCCCCAGCGGGTGTTGTCGAAGATCAGGCTGAAGGTGGAGCGCACCGGTTCGTCTTGCGCCCACAGCAGCATGGGCGGGATGACGAGGCCGTTCTCGTAGACGTTGCTCTTGGTCGCGGAGAAGCCGCCGGGCACCGTGCCACCCATGTCGAGTTGGTGTGCGCACATCGTGACGAAGGAGACGATCTCCCCATCGACGAACACCGGGCGGGTGAACGCCACGTCGTTCACGTGCCTGCCACCGCGGTACGGGTCGTTGCAGATCAACACGTCACCGGGACGCAGGTTGTCGGGTCCGTACTCCTCCACGGCGCTGCGGACCGCGTCACCCATCGTGCCGAGGAACACGACCAGGCTGTTGCTGACCACGGCCATCGGATAGCCCTTGTTCGCGGGACCGCTGATGGTGCAGGCGAAGTCGTACCAGTCGCGGATGATCGGCGAGAACGCCTCGCGCATGAAACCGGTGGACATGTGCTCGACCGCGTAGCGCAGCCGGTTGGTGATCACGGTGGCGCTGAACCTGTCGGCGCCGTAGCGTTCGCGGAACTGGGCGTCGGTGAGGTCGCGCAGCCGGGGGGCGGTGGGGATGGTCGAACGGGACATGTCACTTCCTCCGGATCACGATTTCGCCGTACACACCGACGGTGGCCTGCTGGCCCGCGCCGATATGAGTGGTTGACAGTTCTTCCTCGACCACGGCGGGTCCGTCGAGCACATCGCCTGCGCGCAGGCTCGTGCGGTCGTAGACGTGGGCCTGCTGGGCGCCGACACCGTCCGAGTCGAGGTCACCCAGGTACCGCAGCGTGACGGTACGGCGAGGGGTGAGTGGGCCGTCGCCCGCGGAACGGGCCGGGAGCTCGGCGTATTCGACCTTGGGGGTGTCGAGGATCGCGCGCACCCGGAACGTCACGCCTTCGACGGGCATGATCTCGAAGCGGTTGCCCGAGCGGGCCTCGTAGGTGTCGTGGAAAGCCGACACCATGGTGGCGACGGCGGCCTCGTCGATGGTGCCGCTCGGCACGGGCACGAACGGGGTCTCCCAGCTCTGCCCGGCCAGGTGCGCGTCCATACTGCGCAGCATCCGCACCGAGCCCCCGCCCGTGCGAGCCCGCAGCTGTTCCTCCATCTCGGAGAACAGCTTGTCGATCGCGGGAGCGGCGTCACCCGTCAGCATGAGGTAGGCGCTGCGGTCGACCGTGAAAACCTGGTCGGTGGAAAGCAATCCGACCGCGGAGAACAGGCCGGGATTCGGCGGCACGATCACCTGCTTGCACTGCACGGTGTCGAGCACCGCTGGCAACAGCATCGGGCCCGCGGCGCCGAAGGCGACCAGGCTGTAGTCGCGGGGGTCGACACCGTTCTTGATGGCGACGTTGAACACGCCCTCGGCCATGTTGTTGACCGCCATCTCGTAGGCGTAGCGGACCCGGTGCGCCAGATCCAGCTCGGTGTCGAGGGATTCGAAGGCCCGCCGGGAGGCGTCGGCGTCGAGTTGCAGTTCGCCGCCGGCGAAGTCGTCGGCGTCCAGGATGCCGATCA
Source organism: Nocardia sp. JW2 (assembly GCF_051843015.1). NCBI lineage: Bacteria > Bacillati > Actinomycetota > Actinomycetes > Mycobacteriales > Nocardiaceae > Nocardia > Nocardia sp. JW2. The sequence goes on along the minus strand of NZ_JBPXLK010000046.1, from coordinate 9,042 downwards.
GCAGGCAGGTGTCGGTCGTCGTCGGCTGGGTGCCGCCGCGGCCGTAACAGGCGGGCCCGGGCTGTGCCCGCGCGCTGTCGGGGCCGACCTGGATCTCGCCAGCGGAACCGATCGACACGATGCTGCCGCCGCCCGCGCCGATACTGGAGATGTCGTTGGCCAGCGCGTTGACCACGAGGTCGTGTTCGAGTTCGAAGGTGGTGTTGACGAACGGCTCGCCGCCGCTCACCACGCTGATGTCACACGAGGTGCCACCCACGTCAGCGCACAGCAGGTCGTTCTCCTCGATCAGCGCGCCGAAATGCGCGCAGGCGACGGTTCCGGCGGCGGGGCCGGAGAACACGATGCGGAACGGCTGCTCCATCGCCTGCGCCGAGGGCACCAGGGTCGCCGCGCAGTCGGCGAAGTTGAGTTGACCGGTGAAGCCGAGTTCGCTCAGGCCCTTCTCCAGGCCCGCGGTGTAATCGGAGTAGATGATCTTCATCAAGGTGTCGATCACGGTGGTCGAGGCGCGGGCGTACTCCTTGGCCAGCGGCGACACCGCGCTCGAGATCGAGCACGGCACGTCGCCGAGCACCTCGCGCACCAGCTCGCGCAGGCGAAGTTCGTGCACGGGGTCGACGTAGGCGTTGATCAGACAGATCGCGACACCGGCGACCTCGCAGCGGCGCAGCACCTCGAGTTCGGTCCTGGCCTGGTCCTCGTCCAGGGCGAACAGCACGCCGCCGTCGGCGGTGACGCGCTCGTGGATGCCGCGCCGCAGGTAGCGCTGCACCAGCGGCCGCGAGGCGTCGCCGAAACTACGCCGCCAGTGCGGGTCGAGAATGGCCTCGGCCGGGCGCCAGACGCGGCCCATGTCGAGGATGTCGCGGTGGCCCTCGGTGGTCAGGAAGCCGATCTTGGGCAGCTGCCGAGTGATCACGGCGTTGAGGCCGTGCGTGCTGGCGTGGTTGAACACCGCCGCGTCTGCCACGCCGAGCACCTCGGCGCCGCGCAGCACGGGGCCAGCGACCTCGGCGTAGTCGGTGGAAATCTTGGCGGTGTGGATCCGCCCGTCGCGCCAGGCGACAACGTCGGTGAACGTGCCGCCCACATCGACTGCGATCATGATGTCTCCTGAAGTGCTTCGGTGCTCAGACGAGGTCGGCGCGCAGCTGGATGGGGCCGAGCCGGTGCCACGGCTCCCGCGTCACGGAATGCAGGCACCGCTGGCACTTGACCACCTGCACCCAGCCCTGTTCGGCGACGACGGGGTACGCGCGCAGTTCGGCGGCGCCACATCGTGGACAGGTGCCCTCGCGGGGTTCACGGTTCACCTCGAGGGGTATCGGTGTGTCAGCCATGGCTGGGTCCTCCTCCGGCGATGAAGTGTGCGGCCGGGTGCCGTGAGGACGACGGTAGGATCAGGAGACCTGGGTCACAATCCGCTCGGCGAAGGCACACTGTCCACCGAGCGAAGCGCGACTCGAATTGAAGAAAGTATATTATATTCATTATGTGATACCCATCACGCCTGAAAGGAGGGTCTGCCGTTGTCGTCAGCACCCGCGGCGTGCGTGAGCGCCTTTCGCACGGAAGATCCGGCCGCCGCCCACGATCACGTGGCCGCCGCCTTCGCCCACCACGAACTCGTCCTCGACGAACGGCACGGGATCGACTTCGCCCTGGAGACGGTCCGGTCGCAGAGCCTGACCGTCGGCCGGATGGCCTACGGCACCGATGCCCGCATCGACGGCCCCCCGATGCAGACGTGCTATCACCTGAATCTGTCCGTGGCCGGCCAGAGCACCGTGGCGCAACACGGCACCCGCCGATCGTTCGGCGCCGGTGAGGCCGGAGTGGCGTTCGTGCACGACGCCCCGGTGTCCATCCGCTGGAGCGCCGACGCCGCGCACTATCACATCAATCTGCGCCGCGTGCCGTTCGAACGCCACGCGGCTCGGCTGCTCGGACGCCGCGACACCGAACCGGTCCTGTTCGACCTCACCTTCCCCATCGACACCCCCGCCGGCCGCGCCCTGCTGGCCTCCACCCGGTTCGTCTACGACGAATTGGCCCGCGAAGGCGGGGTGTCGACGATGCCGCTGGCCTGCCGCGAACTCGAGTCGACGCTGATGACCCAGATTCTGCTCACCGCACCGAGCCAGCTCACCCCGGTCCTCACCGGTTCCGCGCCGAGCATCGGACACACGCGGGTACGCGAGGCCGTCGCCTACATCCACGCCCACCCCGACGCCGACATCTCGACAGCCGAGCTCGCCGCCCGCGCCGGGGTCACCGCCCGGGCACTGCAATTGGCATTCCGCGACGCGGTCGGCATGACGCCGAGCGCCTACGTCCGAGCGGTGCGGCTCGACCGGGTGCGCGACGAATTGTCCTCCGGCCGAGCCGCTTCGGTGAGCGACGCGGCGATGAGGTGGGGCTTCTTCCATCTCGGCCGCTTCGCCCAGCAGTACCGCGAACGATTCGGTGAACTGCCGTCGGAAACCGCGGGCCGGGCCGGCCTCGAGTGAGTGCGGGCGGAGTACAGGAGCCGAACATGGGCAGCGCATCGAATCAGTGCAGTGTCGCCGAACTGAACGCCACCATCGCCGAGATCGCCGAGCACGCCGGTGCCGTGCTCGATCGGGATCCGGTGGAACACCAGTTCCATCCCGGTGGCGAGAGCCTCGGCGCACTCTGGGACCTGGTCACCACTCGCGCATTGCGCGACACCGAGGCCGCGGGCTCCTCGCCCACCCGGCTGGCCGAACTGATCGGTCTGCTCGACCGGATCAGGGCGGCCGAATCGATGCAGGCGCGGATTCGGCTCACGAACCGAACCCAGCGGCTGAGCAAGGTACACGCCGCGCTGTCGGAACTGAGCGCGGTCACCAGCGTGGATTCGCTGCTCACCCGGATCCCGGAGGCGACCTGCGACCTCGGGTTCGACCGCGCGTTGGTCTCCACGGTGGACGGCGCGTGGCGGTTGCACACCATGCACGTCGTCCGCGATCCGCAATGGGCGGCCGACATCGTCGCGGTCGGCCGGGAGAACCCGCCGATTCTCGACCACGGGCTCGTCGAGAACGACACGGTCGTCGATGCACGCGCTGTACTCGTGCACCAGGTGCAAGACAATCCGCGAGTCAACCGCCCGCTGGCGGCGATCACCAAGTCCTCCTCGTACGGGATCGCGCCGTTGCTGGTCGACGGTGAGGTGGTCGGCCTCGTGCACGGGGACTGCTATCACCAGCAGCGCGTGCTCGACGACGTCGACCAACTGTTGCTGTCCACCTTCGCTCAGGGGGTGAGCCAACAGCTGGCGCGCGTGTCGATGCTGGAGGGCATGGCGGCGATCCGCGCCCAGCTCGAAGGGCTGGGGAGGTGGTCCACGCCGGGCCGCACTGTCACCCGCTCGATCGCGCTGAGCCGTGACGACGACGAGGTTCTCACCCGCCGGGAGGTCCAGATCGTCCGGTTGCTCGCCGAGGGTGACTCCAACGCGCGCATCGCCCGCAAACTCACCATTTCCGAGGGCACGGTCAAAACCCACATCACCCGCGTACTGCGCAAGCTCGGCGCCGCCAACCGGGCGGAAGCGGTATCGATCTGGCTGCGGAACTCGGACCCGCCCGGGCCGCTGCGCGCCTGATGCGTCGCGAACCGGCCGAAGGTCGTACGAAACTCCGACCCGCGCCAGATGTCGGCGTGCCCGCCGGGCGGAAAAGTGACGTGTGACATAGAGCGGCAGCACAGCCGCCGCACACGGCACGGAGGCGCGGTATGACACAGAGCGAACGGAAAGCCGACTGGATCGTCGGCATCGACGTCGGTGGCACGTTCACCGACATCATCGGGCTCGACCAATCCACCGGTGAGGTCCGCGACGGCAAGGTGCTGTCCACCACCGAACAGGAAGTCGGCGTCCTCGCGGCGCTGGCGGCGATCGAGGTCGCCGTGCCCGAGGTCGCCGAGATCGTGCACGGGCACACCGTCGGCATCAACGCGCTGCTGAGCCGCACGGGCGCGCACACCGGCCTGATCGCCACCGGCGGCCACCGCGATCTGCTCGACATCGGGCGCATGCACCGCGAATTCGGCGACCGCTTCTACGATCCGACCTGGTTGCGCCCGCACCAGGAACGCCCGATCGTGCGGCGCGAATCCCGTTTCGGTGTCCCCGGTCGTCTGCGCTACGACGGCACCGAACTGCTCGCGCTCGACGAGGACGCCGTACGCCGCGCCGCGCGCGAACTCGGTGAGCAGGGCGCCCGCTCGGTGGCGGTGTGCCTGATGAACTCCTACATCAACACCGCCCACGAGCAGCGGGTCGCCCAGATCGTCGCCGAGGAACTGCCCGACGCCTACATCCAGACCTCGGCGCTGTACCCGGTGACGCGCGAACACGAACGCACCACCACCGTCGCGCTCGACGCCTACGTGGGCCCGGCGGTCGTCGGCTATCTCGAGCGTTTGATGGCCCGGCTGTCCGAGCAGGACTACCGGGGCACCTTGTGGATCATGATGATGAACGGCGGCGTGGCGACCTTCGCCGACGCGGGCCGCGCACCGGTGTTCCAACTCGTCTCCGGCCCGGTCGGCGGGGTGAGCGGCAGCGTCAAACTCGCCAACGAGAGCGGCGCGCCGAACCTGCTCACCATCGATGTCGGCGGCACCAGCACCGACGTGGCCGCGATCCGCAACGGCAAGACCCCGCTCACCGACACCTGGACCCTCGAGACCGGGTTGACCCTGACCATGCCGCTGGTCGACGTCGAGAGCATCGGTTCCGGCGCGGGCAGCCTGATCCGGCCCAGCGCCCTCGGCAACGTCGCCGTCGGCCCGGCCTCGGCCGGATCGAATCCCGGCCCGGTCTGCTACCAGCGCGGCGGCGTGGAACCCACGCTCACCGACGCGTGTACCGCGCTCGGCATCCTGCAACCGGACCTGTTCGCCAACGGCGCGATCCAGCTCGATGTCGACGGGGCCGTCGAGGCCCTGCGCACAACCGGCAAGCAGTGGAACATGTCGGCGCTCGAACTCGCTTCGGCCGCTTACGAAATCGCCTGCCAGGACATCGCCGCGAAGGTGCGGAGCATCTCGGTGTACCGCGGCCTCAACGTCCGCGAGTTCGCGCTGCAACCGTCCGGTTCGGCGGGGCCGATGCTCGCCGACCGGGTCGGCCAGATCCTCGGCCTGGACAAGGTGATCGTGCCGCGCAGCCCCGGCCAGTTCTCCGCGCTCGGTCTGCTGCGCAGCGATCTCATGGTCACCCGCGCGCAATCCATCATGACCCCGCTCGCGCCCGACCGCGCCGAGGCGGTGGAAGACGCGTTCACGGCCTTGCAGGACAGCATCCGGGCCGATCTGCGGAACCAGGGCATCGACGTCTCGCGTCTGCGCTTCGAGCGTGCCGTGTTCGCGATGTACCGCGGCCAGACCTGGGACAACCGGCTGCCCATCGAGGCGGGCGCGATCACCGCCGAGCGGGTCGGTGAACTGATCCCCCGATTCCACGAGTTCTACCAGGAGTCCTACGGTTTCGCGGCCCCCGAGATCCCCGTGGTCGTCTCGACCGTCGAGGTGACCGCGGTGATTCCGCGCGAACTCGGCGCCGCCGACCACACCCCCGAGCAGGGTGAGTCCTTCTTGCGCACCACCCGGCTGACCGTGCCGGGAACCACCGAACCCGTCGAGGTACCGATCCACGTCCGCGAACGTCTCGCGCCGCACCAGCAGGTGCCGGGCCCCGCCCTGATCGCCGAGAAGTTCGCGACCACCCTCGTGCTGCCCGGCCGGGCCGCCCACGTGGACGACGACCTCAATCTCATCATCGAGCCGCAGGCCTGAGGAGCAACCATGACCACCATCGAAACCCCCGGCCCCGCCGTCGACGTCGAGCTCGACATCCTGCGCTACGGCCTCATCGAAGTCGCCCGCGAAATGCTGGATTCGCTGATGCGCAGCGCCTTCTCGCCGGTCTGCCGGGACATCCTCGACTGCACCAGCGCCATCCACATGCGCACCGACGACGGCTGGGAGACGGTCGCGCTGTGGGAGGGTTGCATGCAGCACGCCTTCACCGCACCGCACATCGCGAACTTCGTGATGGACGACTGGGACATCGACACGATGCAGCCCGGTGACGTCATCTTCGTCAACGACCCGTGGCGCGGCACCATCCACCAGTCCGATGTGAATCTGTTGCGTCCGGTGTTCGTCAACGGTCGCGTGGAATTCCTGCTGCACTCGACCTCGCACCTGGTCGACCTCGGCGGCGCGATCCCCGGCGGCTTCTCCAACGGCACCCAGACCCACTTCGAGGAACAGCTCAAACTGCCGCCGACGCTGTTGTACGCCAACGACGTTCCGGTGCGGCCGACCTTCAACTTCATCCTCGAGAACAACCGGGTGCCTCAGCTGGTGTTGGGCGATCTGCGCGCGCTGCACGGCTGCCTGGTCGTCGGCGAACGGCAGCTCCAGGAGCTCGTCGCCCGCAGCGGTCTGGACAAGATCCGGGCGGCGGGGCGCTATGCCATCGAGTCCACCGAAGCGAGCATGCGCCGCGGTATCGCGAGTATCCCCGACGGTGACTACACGGCCGAGGACTTCCTCGACGAGGACGGTGTGAGCGGCGAGGCGATCCCGGTGCACGTGACCGTGAAGGTCCGCGGGGATTCGATGGAGATCGACTTCTCCGGCTCCGGGCGTCAACCGCTGGGCAACTGCGGGACCGCCTGGTGTGAGGCCACCCGCTGCATCGAAGCCGTCAAGCTGATGGTCGACCCGTCGACGCCGGTCAACAGCGGCACCTTGCGACCGGTCGAAACCATCCTGCCGCCCGGCAGCGTGGTGCAGGTGCTGCCGCCGTCGAGCTGCTCCAACCACGCCGATATCGGCGCGCGCGGCATCAATGTGGTGACCCAGGCGCTGAGCCAGGCCACCGACGAGGCCTTCGCCTGCGACACCGGCACCGCGGTGGTCGTCAGCCTGGGCGGCATCGACACCCGCGCCGGGCACGAGGGCACACCGTGGGGCGCGTTCGCGCTCGCCGGTGGCGGGTGGGGCGGCACCTGGAAGGAAGACGGCGTCTCGTTCTGCGTGATCCCGATCGGCAACTGCCGCACCTCCGTTCAGGAACACCTCGAGATCGAGAGCCCGCTGGTCGTCGTCCAGCACGAGATGGTCGTCGACACCGCCGGTGCGGGCCAGTACCGCGGCGGCGCCGGTTCGGTGTACTCGATCTACGCCGAGTCCGACACGATGGTCACCGTCACCGCCGACCGGATCCGCGTCGGCGCCCCCGGGTCCAACGGCGGCGGCGCGGGCGCTCCCGCGTTCGGTTGGTACATCGAGAATTTCGATCTCGCCCGACACAGCGATCCGCTCGACCTTCGCGGGATCGAACCGCTGTTCGGCATGTTCGACGCCGACGGCAGGCCCGACCCCAACCACGGTGAGTTCGGCCGGGGCGCGCGCTATCAGACGGGCAAGTTCTCCGGCCTGATCCTGAAAGCCGGTGACGCCCTGCGGTTCGTCATCGGTGGCGGTGGCGGCTGGGGTGACCCGCTCGAACGCGAAGCCGACAGGGTCGCGGCCGACGTGCGGGCCGGACTGGTGAGCGCCGAATTCGCCACTGCCGGTTACGGAGTCGTGCTCGCCGACGGCGAAGTCGACGAAGCCGCCACCACCGCACAGCGGGCGCGCCTGGCGACCGAGCGTGCCGAGGAACGCTGGCAGGTGCCGGTCGCCACTCCCCTCACCTGGACCCTCTGAAAGACAAGGACCACTGCCATGTCAGTCGATCGACTCCTGTTCCCCCGCCCCGAGACCGACCGCGTGTATGTCGAACGCGTGCCCGTCGACGGCGCCTGCCCGGCCTGCGGTGCGGCCGAGCTGGCCCGCTACCCCGTGGCCAACTTCCTCGGCCCGCGCATGGTCGTGAAGTGCCAGCACTGCTTCCACCACGTGTCGGTGACCCGGCCCGAACCCGAGGACCACTGGCCCGCGTGGCGCTCGCCCGCCCACGACTGGCCCGCCTCGCGCGTCGGATAAGCCTCTCCCCCACCCTCTTTCACTCCGAAAGGACTCACATGTTGCTCGACGGGAAAGTCGTTCTCATCACCGGCGCCGCAGGCGGAATCGGTACGGCCACCGCGCTGCTGGCCGCCGAGGAAGGCGCACGGCTCGCACTCACCGATGTGTCGAAGGATCGCCTCGAAGCCACCGCCGAGCAGGTGCGCGCCGCGGGCGGGGAGGTTTTCACCCTGTCCGCCGACCTCACCGACGGTGCCGAGGTGAACGCGCTGATCGACGCGGTCGTCGCCGAATACGGCCGCCTCGACGGCGCGTTCAACAACGCCGGGGTCAGCGGCGGACAGATCGGCCAGGGCGGCCGCCGCGTCGGCGAGTGGGACGAGGACGCCTTCGATCGCGCGATCGCGGTGAACCTGAAGGGCGTATGGCTTTGTCTGCGTGCGGAATTGGCGCAGATGGAGGCCCAGGGCGGCGGTGCCATCGTGAACACCGCGTCGCTGGCCGGGCTGTCGGGCTTCAAGACCACCGCCGGGTATTCGGCGGCCAAGCACGGCGTCATCGGGCTCACCAAGACCGCCGCCCTCGAGTACGCGCCGACCATCCGGATCAACGCGGTGTGCCCCGGCTACACCGACACCGACCTGATGAAGGACGCCAAGCGCCGCAGCGGTGACACCATCATGGCGCGCATCCCCTCGGCCCGGCTCGCCCAGCCCCGCGAGATCGCGGAGATGGCGTGCTGGCTGCTGTCCGACCGCGCCGCCTACGCCACCGGTGGTGAATTCGTCGTCGACGGCGGCTACATGGCTGGCTGACCGTCCCCTTCTCGAATTGATCTCTACCCGAAAAGGATTCACGCATGACAACCATGATCGGCGCGGCCGCGAGTTATATCGACGGTCGCTGGAGCGGTGGTGACGGCGACCCCATCGCCACGATCAACCCGGCGACCGGACTCCAGGTGGCACTCACCCCCACCACCGGCCCCGCCCAGGTGACCGAGGCCGTCACCGCCGCCCGACG
>NZ_JBPXLK010000045.1:0-21759 GCF_051843015.1 Nocardia sp. JW2 | reverse complement strand
AGCGCAAGTCTCGAGCGCTGTTCGCGCGGCCCTCCAGGGGCCGCGCTCGAGCGCGCCAGCGCTCCAAAAACACAGCCCAATACCTCCTGCAATCACAAGACCCCGGATCCTCCACCCGCGAACCTGTCCGACCCCACGGATAAGCTGCCTTGCGTGCCCGAACTCCCCCCCGTCGCCGACCTGCTCGCCACCGCCGTGCATGCCCTCGGCGGCACCGAGCGCACCGGGCAGACCACCATGGCCACCGCCGTCGACCACGCGATCGACACCAAGGAACACCTGGCCGTGCAGGCGGGGACCGGCACCGGTAAGTCGCTGGCCTATCTGGTGCCGAGCCTGCGGCACGCGGTGCGTACTGGGCGAACGGTCGTGGTGTCCACGGCGACCATCGCGCTGCAACGTCAGCTCGTCGACCGCGATCTGCCCCGTTTGGCCGAGGCGCTCACCAAACCGCTCGGTCGCGTCCCGCAGTTCGCGATCCTCAAGGGCCGCAACAACTATCTGTGCCTGAACAAGATCAACAGCGTGATCCCCGAGGACACCGGCGGCGAGGCGGAACTGTTCGACGCCTTCGCCATCTCCCGCCTCGGCCGCGAGGTGCAGCGTCTCAACGAGTGGGCCTCCGACACCGAGACCGGTGACCGCGACGAACTCGCCCCCGGCGTGAGTGATCGGGCCTGGCGCCAGGTGAGCGTGTCCTCGCGCGAGTGCCTCGGCAAGACCCGCTGCCAGTTCGGTCAGGACTGTTTCGCCGAGAAGGCACGCGCGGAGTCGGCGCAGGCCGATGTGGTGGTCACCAATCACGCGCTGCTGGCCATCGACGCCATCAGCGGCATCCAGATCCTGCCCGAGCACGATGTGGTCGTCATCGACGAGGCGCACGAACTGGTCGACCGGGTCACCGGCGTCGCCACCGCCGAATTGGCCGCACCCGCCATCAGCGCCGCCGCCCGCCGCTGCACCAAGCTGGTCGACGAGCGCGAGGTCGACCGGCTCGAGGGCGCCGCCGAAGCCTTCCACCAGGCCATCGAGGACCTGCCTGCCGGTCGCTGGGACCAGCTGCCCGACGGCATCGCCCCCGTTCTCGCTCTCGTGCGCGATGCCGCCTGGAACGCGCGCACCGCGCTCGCACCGCAGGGCAGCGTGAAAACCCAGGACGACCCGGACAACGCCGCCGCCAAGACCCTGGCCGTCGCCGCGCTCGACGAGGTGCACGACGCGGCGGTACGCGCGCTCACCGCGTTCGAGGAGTCCGATCCGGCCGCGCGCCACGATGTCATCTGGCTCTCGGCCGACGAGGTGCGCGGTGTCGCGCGCCGCACCCTGCGGATGGCGCCGCTGTCGGTGGGTGGGTTGTTGCGCAGCAGGCTCTTCGGCACCGCGACCGTCATCCTCACCTCGGCGACCCTGCAGATCGGTGGATCGTTCGACGGTCTCGCGATCACCTGGGGCCTGCCCTCGCAGTCCTCCGGTAAGACCGATCCGGCATTGGCCAACGGCGCGACGCCACCGGCCGACGCCGAGTCGGTGCGCTGGAGTTCCCTCGACGTCGGTTCCCCGTTCGACCACGCCAAGTCGGGCATCCTGTACGTCGCCAAGCATCTGCCCGCCCCGGGCCGCGACGGCCTCTCCCCCACCTACCTCGACGAGATCGAGCAGCTCATCACCGCCGCGGGCGGGCGAACGCTCGGCCTGTTCTCCTCGATGCGCGCGGCCAAGGCGGCCACCGAGGCGCTGCGTGAACGGCTCGACACCCCGGTGCTGTGTCAGGGCGACGATTCGATGGGCGCGCTGGTGCGCAAGTTCGCCGACGACCCGGCCACGTCCCTGTTCGGCACCCTGACCCTGTGGCAGGGCGTCGACGTGCCCGGCCCCTCGCTGAGTCTGGTCATCCTGGACCGCATTCCGTTCCCCCGCCCCGACGACCCGCTGCTCACCGCACGTCAGCGCGCGGTCGAGTCGCGTGGCGGCAACGGGTTCATGGCGGTGGCGGCCAACCATGCCGCGCTGCTGCTCGCCCAGGGCACCGGCCGGTTGCTGCGCAGTGTCGACGACCGCGGGGTCGTCGCCATCCTCGATTCGCGCCTGGCGACCGCCCGCTACGGCGGTTATCTGCGGGCCTCACTGCCGCCGTACTGGGAGACCACCGACCCGCAGGTGGTAGCCAAGGCGTTGCGCAGGCTTACCGCATCCGCTTGAGCGGCACAGTTTTTCACCGCGAGTCGTGCAATCCGGGTGACCACACCGGCGAAATCACTACCAGCCGAATGTGACCCGTGAGACGGTTGGGTGATGACGCACCACGCCGATGGCGAGGTACTCGACGAATTTCTGGTCAGCGCAAGATCTTTGGCCGAGTACCGCGCGATGTTCTGCCTGTCCGACGACGACCTGTCCGGCCGACGCATCCTCGACTGCCCCGGCGGCGCGGCGAGTTTCGCCGCCGAGGCCAGTGCCCTCGGTGCCGAGGTCACCGCGATCGACCCCATCTACGCGAGCGAGCCCGGCGAACTGGCCGCCCGCGCCGTCCCCGAAACCGAGCGCGCGGTCGCGTGGGCGCACCGTCACGCGGGCCGCTACCGCTGGGACTGGTACGGCGGCACCGCCGAGCAGGCCGCGATGCGCCGCGCGGCCGCCGCCCGCTTCGCCGTAGACGTGTGCGCCGCACCGCACCGCTACCTCGCCGGACGCCTGCCCTCGCTGCCGTGCGCCGACGGCTCCTTCGACCTGGCGTTGAGCTCGCACCTGCTGTTCAGCTACGCCGACCGGCTCGACGCCGACTTCCACCTGGCCGCCCTGCTCGAACTCACCCGGGTGGCCACGGTCGAGACCAGGGTGTACCCGCTGCTCGACTACACCGGTGCCCCGCTCGACGACCTTGTCGTCCACCTGCGAACCGAACTGCACGACAAGGGTATCCGGACCTCGTTACGCAAGACTCGCTACGAGTTCCATCACGGCGCCGACACCATGCTCACCCTGCACGCGTGAGCCGCAGGTCAGCGCGGTTCTACAGTGTCCAATTAATAGACGGTGCCTACCGAGGGCGACCCCCGGAGACCGGCGCGGTAGGTTCTTAGTCGTGCATACGACGCGAGCCGGCCGGTAGCACGGCCGTGGCGGAGAGATCTCGACGCGCGGAATTGCCGCGCATCACCCTGACGCTCATCCTGCTACTCGGTACCGCAGCCCTCGGCGTGACGCTGCTGTTCACCACCATGGACCCGCACATGAACAGCGGCGGCATCCTCGCCGGCGGCCTGGACGTGCACATCTACCGCGACGGCGGCTGGCGAGCGCTCCACGACAAGGCGCTCTACATCGAGCCGACCCACTACGGCCTGCTCTACACCTATACGCCGTTCTCTGCCCTGGTGTTCCTGCCGCTGCTCCTCGTGCCGTGGGACCTGGTCACCTCGGTCTGGTTGGTACTCAACCTGGCGGTTCTGGTGGTGTGTGTGCTGCGGAGCTGGCGGATGCTCGGCTACCGGGTGACGCCGCGCCTGGTCGTGCTCAGCATGCTCATCGGCCTGGCCTGCACCTTCATCGAGCCGGTGCGGACCACGCTGTACTACGGGCAGATCAATCTGTGGCTGATGATGCTTGTGCTGTGGGACTTCTCCCGCGGGCCCGACAGCAAGTTGCGTGGCCTGGGCGTCGGTATCGCGGCGGGCATCAAGTTGACCCCGCTGTTCTTCATCGCCCAGTACGCGGCGCAGCGCCGGTGGCGGGCGGCGCTCACCGCCGCACTCACCTTCGTGGCGACGATCGGGCTGACCGGCCTGATCCTGCCGCGCGATTCCTACCAGTACTGGACCTCCACGTTCTTCCAGTCGGGCCGGATCGCCCCCGATGTGCATCCGTCGAATCAGTCGCTGCGCGGCGCGATCGCCCATCTGCTGCACGACCCGGCGCCGGTGTGGTTGTGGTTGCTGATCGCGGTGCCGGTGGCGCTGGTCGCGCTGTGGCTGGCGGCCGTGCTCGTTCGCCGCGACGAACCGCTGCTGTCGGTGACCCTGGGCGGCCTCACCGCCTGCGCGGTGTCGCCCTATTCGTGGGGCCACCACTGGGTCTGGTTCGTGCCGCTGCTGGTGTACCTGATCCACCGCGCCCAGACCCGGTTGCCGTGGTTCCTCGCCGCCGCCGGACTCTATGTGGCGGTCGCGGCCTGGACCTACACCTACACTCCCACCTGGGTCAGTGTCGGTACCTTCCTCCTGCCGCCGTGGTGGCCCTTCCATCAGGTGCTGCTGAACATCTACGTCATCGTCTACCTGATCGTGCTCGTCGGCATCGCGGTCCACGTGTTCAGGGGAAGACCGAAACCGGCGGTGGCCGAAGAGATTTCATCTCCGGCCGCCGCCATCGACACCGTGGTGATCCCGGAGAAGCTACCCGCACGCCCAGTCGAAAACGCCTGACTCCAGGTCGAGTTGGGCGTTGCCGCCGCCGAAGTTCATGCCCGAGATCTCCTCGATCTCGAGGTAGTAGGGCGTGAGCCCCTCGGGCAGCGCCTGCACGGGGAAGGCGGTGCCGCCGAGATGGGAACGACCGAACAGCGGTTCGGCCCACGGGGTCCAGCCCGCATCGTCGGTGAGCGGGTCCTGGTAGGCGGTGTCGGGCACGTACTCGACGGGCGGGATGCCGACATTGGGATCGTCGACGCGCTCAGCCAGCCACACACCGATGGTCGGGTGCACGTCGTCCCAGGCATTACAGCCCTCGTCGCTCGCGGCGGGCGAGCCGGGCGGGCGGATATCGGCGGGCGGCGCCACCGGCCCGGCCTCGAATTCCTTCTCGGTCAACCAGATCAGCGCGAACACCCCGCCGATCTCGTCGTGCAGCAGATTCAGTTGCGGGTGCAGACGGGTGGCGACCAGGTCACGCGCCAGCGGGTCGTCGGAGCCTGCGTCGGCCTCGACCGGGGCGGTCGCGTCGGCGAACTGCCCCTCGCCCTGGAAGAACGCGATCGCCGGGAAGCCGGGTCCGCGCCGCTGGAAGTCGGCGGGCAGCCGCAGGGTGAGCGCGTGCATCATCGGCAGCCCGGTGACCGGTCCGCGCGGCCACGTCGCCGGATCGATGCCGGGACCTTCGCTACCGATCCACCCGGCGCGCACCGGCGAGACCAGCTCGAGCGGTTCACCACCCGGTGTCTCGGCCAGTTTGTCCGCCGAATCCCCGAACCCCAGGTCATAGGCCTTCATCGCAGCTCTCCTCTTCGACGCGCGGACGATGGTCGACACCGTGCGAGCGGTATCGCCGACGAGACTATCCGCCCCCGCCGACACCCGCGCACACTCCGGGCAACCCACAGCATCGAAAAAGTGACCAGCACATGACGAAAAAAGCGGCGCGGCAACCGAAGTCACCGCGCCGCCGGAACAGCTATGTCAGAGCGCGGCCTTGAGGATCAGCGTCAGTACGGCCGCCGCGACAGCGATGCCGACGGCCGCCGCACCCCACACCACACCGTGGCGCGCCCACGGACGACCGGCGTCGAGCGAGAACCGGCCGGGGCCGGTGAAGGCCAGCGCGCCCGCGACCAGTGCGAACAGCAGCGGGGTGGTGAAGCCCGGGACGGCGGGATCGGTCGGGAAGAGACCACCGGCCCACATCACGTTGATCGCGTTGATCATGGTGCCGAGCACGATGGCGCCGGCCAGCGGGGTGAACAGGCCGAACACCAGCAGCAGGCCACCGACGAGTTCGGTGACACCGGCCAGCGTGCCGAACAGTTCGCCGGGGTTGTAACCCATGGCGGTGAAGCTGTCGGCGGTGGTCTGCCACCCCATGCCGTTGAACCAGCCGAAGAGTTTCTGGGTGCCGTAGGCGGCCATCAGGCCGCCGAAGCCGATGCGGAGAACCAGCAGGCCGATGCTGGTCGCGGTGGCCTCGTCGGTAGTAGCGGTGGTACTCGGAGCGATGCGCGTGGCGGTGTCGGTCATGGCGTGTCCTCATCTGCGATTCGAAACATCTCGCAACCGGACTGGAGTCCGATTGCCCACTCGGTCACAACCCTGGGCCCGAAAGTACTATTTCACGACAGCCATCCTAAGGGTGTGATCCGCGTCACAAAATAACAAAAAGGGCCACCCCTTTCGGGGCAGCCCTCTTCGCGAAAGCTCAGTTCACCACGCCATGGTCGCGTAGCTCACCAGCGTGCTCTCGGACTCCTGCGACAGCTTCCAGGTGCCGTCGACGTCCTTCCAGGTCACCGGGATCGGGAAGGTGTAGTCACCGAGGGTGCTGTTCAGCGTGGCCGACAGGGTGTCACCCTCGACGCTGACCGGACCGGAGACGCTCCAGCTGTAGCCGGGGATGCGGTTGACCGTCTGGTTCACGACCGCGAGGCCGCCCGGGTTGCCCGACTCGAGCTCGGCGGCCGAGCCGTTCATGGCGGCCTGCAGCTTGCCCTGCAGCTCACCGGCCGACGGGGTCGCCGGGGCGGCGATCGCGGCGGGGGCGGTGGCGACGACGGCAGCGGTGACCGGCGCGAAGAGAGTGGCAACCGCCAGGGACGCGGCAGCGAACGAGCGCTTCATAGGTAAATCTCCTTCAAGTTAGGCAAGCCTAGGCTGAGTATAGACATACCTACGCCCGGAGCACCTACTCGACCAGGAAGAAGAAGTAGGCGAGGAACAGCACCATCAGCGCCCACATCGCCGGGTGCACTTCCCTTGCCCGACCCTTGGCGACCATCACGACGGGGTAGAAGATCATGCCCATCGCCAGCCCGTTGGCGATCGAATACGTCAGCGGCATCATGATGACGGTGATGAACGCGGGCACCGAGTACTCGAGATGCTGCCAGTCGATATCGCCGAGCGCGCGGGCCATCAGCACACCGACCACGATCAGCGCGGCCGAGGTGACCTCGGCCGAACCAGCGATCACCGAGAAGACCGGATAGCAGAACATCGCGATCAGGAACCAGCCCGCGGTGGTCACCGCGGTGAGCCCGGTCCGACCACCGGCCGACACACCCGCCGTCGATTCCACGTACGCCGTGGTCGTAGAGGTACCGATGATCGCGCCCGCGGTGGTGCCGACCGAGTCGGCGGCCATCGCACTCGCCGCACGGGGCAGCGTGCCGTCCTTGTTGAGCAGGCCCGCCTGATTCGCGACGCCGATCAGCGTGCCCGAGGCATCGAAGAAGTCGACGAACAGCATGGTGAGTACGACGACGATCATCTGCCCGGTGAACGCGTCGGGCAGATGGATGATGGCCTGCCCGAAGGTCTCGTCCAGCCCCTTGGGCATCTCGGCGATGCCGTCGGGCACCTTCACCAGCCCCGAGACCATGCCGACGACCGTGGTGGCGACGATGCCGTAGAGCACCGCGCCGTGCCAGCCGATCACCAGGAAGATCACGGTCACCACCAGGCCGAACAGCGCGAGCAGGGTGGTGCCCTCGGTGAAGTCACCGAGCGAGACGAGAGTCGCCTCGTTGTTGACCACGATGCCCGCGTTCTTGAGCCCGAGGAACGCGACGAACAACCCGATACCCGCGCCGACGGCGAACTTCATCTGCAACGGGATCGCGTTGAGAATCCGTTCGCGGACCTTGGTGATCGCGAGCACGAAGAAGATGACGCCGGACAGGAACGTGCCCGACAACGCGACCTGCCACGGAATGCCCATGCCCAACACCACGGTGTAGGCGAAGAAGGCGTTGAGCCCCATACCCGGCGCGAGCGCGATCGGATACTTGGCCCACAGACCCATCACCAGCGTGCCGAACACGGCGGCGACGGCCGTCGCGGTGAACACGGCCTGCATGGGAATGCCCTTGTCGCCCAGCGCACCTTCGTCGCCGAGGATCGACGGGTTCACCGCGAGCACATACGACATCGCCAGGAACGTGACCGTGCCCGCCATCGCCTCGCGCTTGAAGGTTGACCCGGTCGACGTGATACCGAAGTATCCGTCGATGCGCCGCCGGGCGCGGGTTACGACATCGCTGGCCATGACTCTCCAGTCCGCGGGTTCAAAGAAGAAGGATGCCCAGGAACGGTAGCGGAAAGTTCACTGAATCGAAGAACCCGCGATCGCCCGGGGGTGTAGGGTCACGCGCCCGCGACGGCCACCACGCCGAGTTCGGCGTCGGTGGCGAGCAGGGGATTGTGGGGAAGCACACGAACCGTGTATCCGACCGCACCCGAGAGCGGAACCGGCGCGTGCACCTCGTAGAGCTCCGTCGCGCCGTCGCTGCCGGTGTGCCGCATCTCGATGGTCGTGGTGTCGGACAGGTCGTCGTCGGGCGACACCCGCCCGAGTACCGCCTGCACCACCACATCCGAAGGCGCGAGCCCACCGAGTTCCACGCGCGCGTCCAGCGACACTTCCGCACCGATCACCGGGGTGTCGGGCAGTCCCGCGCTGTCCACCTGGGTGACGCGCACCGAAGGCCACGCGGCCTCCACCCGCCGCCGGTACTCCGCGACCCGCGCCGCGCCGGCGTAGTCGTCGGCCGACGCGGTCGCGAATGCCGCGGCCGCCGGACCGTAGTACTGCTCGGCGTAGTCGCGGACCATGCGCGAGGCGAGCACCTTCGGGCTGGTGGTCTGCAGGGTGTGGCGGACCATCTCGGTCCACCGGACCGGCACGCCGTTCGCGTCCCGGTCGTAGAAGCGGGGTGCGACGGTGCGTTCGACCAGGTCGTACAGCGCCGCCGCCTCGAGGTCGTCGCGGCGCACCTCGTCGCGCACACCGTCGGCGGTGGGGATCGACCAGCCGTTCTCACCGTCGTACATCTCGTCCCACCACCCGTCACGGATAGACAGGTTGAGCCCGCCGTTGAGCGCCGACTTCATGCCCGACGTGCCGCACGCCTCGAGCGGGCGCAGCGGATTGTTCAGCCACACATCGCAACCCCAGTACAGGTAGCGGGCCATCGACATGTCGTAGTCGGGTAGGAAGACGATGCGGTGCCGCACGGCCGGATCGTCGGCGAAGCGGACAACCTGCTGGATGAGCGCCTTGCCGCCGTCGTCGGCGGGGTGACTCTTGCCCGCGACCACCAGCTGCACCGGGCGTTCGGGATCGAGCAGCAGGGCGCGCAGCCGGTCGGGGTCACGCAGCATGAGCGTGAGGCGCTTGTAGGTCGGCACCCGGCGGGCGAAACCGATTGTGAGGACATTGGGGTCGAAAACCTCGTCCACCCAACCCAATTCGGCCTCGGCGGCGCCGCGCTGGTACCAGGACTCGCGCAGCCTGCGGCGGACCTCCTCGATCAGTACCCCGCGCAACGTGTTGCGGGTGGTCCACAGCTGCTCGAGGTCGACGTCGCTGAGCTTCTCCCAGCCACGCGCCTCCTCCACCAGTTCGGGGCCGACGAGTTCGCGTGCTTTATCGATCCATTCGCGGGCGGCCCAGGTCGGCGCGTGCACGCCGTTGGTGACCGAACCGATCGGCACCTCGGCGGCGTCGAATCCCGGCCAGAGCCCGGCGAACATGTCACGGCTCACCTCACCGTGCAACCGCGAGACGCCGTTGGCGCGCTGGGCCATCCGCAGACCCATGTGCGCCATATTGAACACCGACGGATCGGCCTCGCGACCGAAAGCGAGGATCCGGTCGACGGAAAGCCCTGGCAGCAAGGCGGATTCGGTCTCACCGTGGGCGCCGCCGAAGTATCTGCGCACCAACGGCATCGGGAACCGGTCGATACCGGCGGGCACCGGGGTGTGGGTGGTGAACACCGTCCCGGCCCGCACGGTCGCCAGCGCGGTGTCGAAATCCAATCCCTCCGCGACGAATTCGCGGATCCGTTCCACTCCGAGGAAACCGGCGTGGCCCTCGTTCATATGGAACACATCGGGGTCGGGCAGGCCGTTGGCGCGGGTGTAGGCCCGCACCGCGCGCACCCCACCGATACCCGCGAGAATCTCCTGCTTGATCCGGTGATCCTGATCACCGCCGTAGAGGCGGTCGGTCACCGCGCGCAGTTCCGGGTCGTTCTCGGCGATGTCGGAGTCGAGCAGCAACAACGGGATCCGCCCCACCTGGGCGATCCACACCCGCGCCCGCAGCACCCGCCCCTCCGGCATGGCGACATGGATCAGCACCGGCGAACCGTCACTGGTGAGCAGGCGCAGCGGCAGACCCTGCGGGTCGAGCGCCGGGTAGTGCTCGCGCTGCCACCCATCGGCCGACAGCGACTGCCGGAAGTACCCGGACCGGTACAGCAACCCCACACCGATCAGCGGCAGACCCAGATCCGACGCCGCCTTGAGATGGTCACCGGCGAGGATCCCGAGCCCACCCGAATAGTTGGGCAGCACCTCGGTGACACCGAACTCCATCGAGAAGTAGGCGATCCCCGCCACCCGGGTGGTGTGCTGCTCCTGGAACCAGCGCGGCCTGCTCAGATAATCACGCAGGCCTTCGGCGGCCGCGTCGACGCGCGCGAGATAGGCGGGGTCGGCGGCGAGCTCGTCGAGCCGCTCGGCGGGCACCTCCCCCAGCATCCGCACCGGATCCTGGCCGACCGTGCGCCAGAGCTCCCGGTCCAGGTCGGCGAACAAATCCTGGGTGGGGCCGTGCCACGACCACCGCAGGTTCGTCGACAACTCACCCAGCGCGGCGAGCCGCTGCGGCAGATGGGCACGGACAGTGAACCGACGAAGTGCCTTCACCCGCCAAACACTAGCTGGGCTGTCCGCCTCCCCGCGACTTCAGGCCAGACTCAGGCGCGGGGTGAGTTGGGGACGCGGCAAGCTTTGGGGAGGTGGCTGGGTGAGCCCGTTCCCGGGGAGTTACCCATGTGCTCGCCTGCTGCTGGGGAGACTCAAGCCAGACTCGGGCGTGGGGGACTTTGTGTCGGCGGCTAGGCGGAGTCGCGGATCAGCGTAGGCCCGTTCTCGGTGAGTTGTTCCCTGTGCTCAGTCGGTTGCTGTGGCGCCTGGGGTGAACTGGGCGGCGAACTCGGGGGTGGGTGGGGTTTCGGTGATGACGTCGATCAGTACGCCTGATGGGTCGGCGAGGATGAAGTGGCGTTGGCCGAAGTCTTCGGTGCGTAGGTCTAGTTCGGCGGGGAGGCCGCCGGTGACGACCATTCGTTCCCATTCGGCGTCTACGTCGTCGACCTCGAAGTTCAGCAGTAGGCCCTGGACGGGTTTGCCGTAGCCGGCTGGAACGGTGGGGTGGGTTGGATCGAGAAGGGCCAGTTCGCAGGACGGTTCGCCGTCGCGGCCGGGGCGACGCAGGCTCACGTACCAGTCGGCTTCGAAGGTGATCTCGAAGCCGAACCAGGTGGTGTAGAAGTCGCGCGATTCCGGGATCCGGGTGGTGGCGAGGACGGGGTAACAGCTGCTGAGCCGCATGGTGTTCACCTTTCACATACCGTTGGTATGTGTCGTAGGCTAATTCACATACCGGCGGTAGGTCAATGGGAGGACGGCGATGGTTTCGACGGCACGGGCGCAGCAGCGCGAGGAGACCAGGCGCCTGTTGCTGCGGGTGAGCAGGGAGCTGTTCGCCGCGAAAGGCTATGCGGCAGTCGGCCTCTCGGAGATCGTCACCGCAGCCGGTGTCACCAAAGGCGCGCTGTATCACCACTTCGAGAGCAAGGCCGACCTGTTCAAGGCCGTCCTCGCGCAGGTGCAGCAGGAGGTCGGCGAGCAGGTGGCGGCCGCCGCCGACACCGAACCCGACCCCTGGACCCAGCTCACCACCGGCTGCGCGGCGTTCCTGCGCGCCTGCGCCGACCCGCACATCCAGCGCATCATGCTGGTCGACGCCCCCGCGGTACTCGGCTGGCACGAGTGGCGCGCCCTCGACGAGGCCAATTCCGCCCGCCACCTGGGCGAGGCGCTGCAAACCCTCGTCGACGCGGGCACGCTGCCCCCGCAGCCGGTCACCCCGCTCACCCACCTGCTCTCCGGCGCCATGAACGAGGCAGCCCTCTGGCTGGCCACCAATCCCGGCTCCCTGCCCGACGCCCTCGCCGCCCTCGACCGACTCCTGGCCGGTCTGCGCACGCCCCTGCCCTGACCTCGCGCGCTCGTCCCGGCGATCGGGCGCGGTGTGCAGTACCTTGGCATGGGTGAGCGGCCGGATTGCCATCGATGACATTGCCCCGTCCATCGCAGGCGGCCGCCCGGCCAAAGCCGTGGTCGGCGAGGTTTTTCCCGTCCGGGTAGTCGTCTGGCGGGAAGGCCACGACGCGGTTGCCGCGAGCCTGGCCGTGCGCGCGCCCGGATCCTCGCGCGTCACCCGCATCCGGATGACGCCCGACTACGAACCCGACGTGTTCAACGCGGTGTTCACCCCCAACGTGCCCGGCGTGTGGACATACCGGGTCGAGGGCTGGAGCGATCCCATCGCCACCTGGCGCTCGGCGGTCGAGGCGAAGCTGTCGGTCGGTCAGTCGGCCGCCGATCTCGCCAACGATCTCGAGATCGGCGCCCGCCTGTTCGAGCGCGCCGCCCAGGCGGTGCCGAAGCGACAGTTCGAGCGGCTGCACGCCGTCGCGAACGCCCTGCGCAGCGAGGAACAACTACCGGCGCGCGTGGCGCCCGCCTTCACCGAGGAAGTCGCCGAGATCCTGCGGGCCACCCCGTTGCGGGAGATGGTCACGCGCGGTCAGCAGTTCTCGGTGCTCGCCGAACGCCGTCGCGCCCTCGTCGGTTCGTGGTACGAGTTCTTCCCCCGCTCGACCGGTGGCCGCGACGCCGAGGGCAACCCGGTGCACGGCACTTTCGCCACGGCCGCCCGCGACCTGCCCCGCATCGCGGGCATGGGCTTCGACGTGGTGTACCTGCCACCGATCCACCCCATCGGAACGGTGAACCGCAAGGGCCGCAACAACTCCCTGACCACCGAGCCCGGCGATGTCGGCTCACCCTGGGCCATCGGCTCGGCCGACGGCGGTCACGACGCCATCCACCCCGAACTCGGCAACGAGGCCGATTTCACCGAGTTCGTCGCCAGGGCAACCGAACTCGGCCTCGAAGTGGCCCTCGATCTAGCCCTCCAATGCGCCCCCGACCATCCCTGGGTCACCGAGCATCCGGAATGGTTCACCACCCTGCCCGACGGGACCATCGCCTTCGCGGAGAACCCGCCCAAGAAGTACCAGGACATCTACCCGGTCAATTTCGACAACGACCCCGACGGCATCTACGCCGAGGTGCTGCGGGTGGTGCGCCACTGGATCGCGTTGGGCGTCAGCATCTTCCGCGTCGACAACCCGCACACCAAGCCCGCCGACTTCTGGGAGTGGCTGATCGCGCAGGTGCGCCGCACCGACCCCGACGTGATCTTCCTTTCCGAGGCCTTCACCCGCCCGGCCCGCCTATACGGCCTGGCCCGGCGCGGATTCACGCAGTCCTACACGTATTTCACCTGGCGCGTGCACAAGTGGGAACTCACCGAGTTCGGCTACGAACTGGCCGCCAAGGCCGACGAAGCACGGCCCAACCTGTTCGTGAACACCCCCGACATCCTGCACGAGAGCCTGCAGCACGGCGGCCCCGGCATGTTCGCCCTGCGCGCCGCCCTCGCCGCCACCCTCAGCCCCACCTGGGGCGTGTATTCGGGCTACGAACTGTTCGAGCACGAGGCCGTGCGCCCGGGCAGCGAGGAATACCTGAACTCGGAGAAGTACGAACTGCGCCCGCGCGACTTCGCCGCCGCCCTCGATCGCGGTGAGTCGCTGGAGCCGTGGCTCACCCGGCTCAACGAGATCCGCCGCAATCACCCCGCGCTGCAACAGTTGCGCTGCATCCACTTCCACCACGTCGACAACGACGCGCTGATCGCCTACTCGAAATTCGATCCGGTCAGCGGCGACGCGGTGCTGGTGATCGTCAACCTCAACCCCTACGCCGCCGAGGACGGTCACGTCAGCCTGGACATGCCGGCGATCGGCCGCGAATGGCACGACCACCCGGTGGTGTTCGACGAGGTGAGCGGCGAGGAATACCACTGGGGCCAGCGCAACTGGGTGCGGCTCGACCCGGCACGCGCGGTCGCCCACATCATCGCCCTGCCCGCGGTGCCCGCCGAAGCTCGTGCGGCCCTCGCCTTCCGGCGGAGCTTCTAGATGAAGCGCCGCGATCTGATGCTGCTGGCGGCGGGTACCCATCCCGACCCGCACACCGTTCTCGGCTCCCATCCCCACCCCGACGGCACCGCCGTGCGCGTGCTGCGCCCGCACGCCGACACGGTGACCGTCCTCGTCGGCGGCGCCGAACACCGGCTGAAGTCGTTGGGGCACGGCATCTTCGCGGCCGTCCTGCCGTACCCCCGGATCGACGACTACCGGGTGCGCACCGAATACCCCGGCGGCCCGACGGTCGTCACCGCCGACGGCTACCGCTTCCTGCCGACCGTCGGCGAATTCGACCTGCATCTCATCGGCGAGGGCAGGCACACCAGGCTTTGGGAGGTGCTCGGCGCGCATCCCCGCCACTACACCACCCTCGACGGCGATGTCGACGGCACGTCGTTCGCGGTGTGGGCACCCAACGCGCGTGGCGTCACGGTATTCGGCGACTTCGACCACTGGGGTGGGCAATCGGCGCCGATGCGCGCGCTCGGCACTTCCGGGGTATGGGAGGTCTTCGTTCCCGGTGTCGGGCCGGGCACGCGCTACAAGTACCGGGTGCACGGCGCCGACGGTCGCGTGGTCGACCACGCCGACCCGCTCGCCTTCGCCACCGAGGTGCCACCCGCCACCGCGTCGGTCGTGGCCCGCGCCGACCACATCTGGGGCGACAGCGCCTGGCTCGACCGGCGCGCGAGCACCGATGCCATCCGCTCCCCGATGAGCGTCTACGAGGTGCACCTCGGCTCCTGGCGCCCCGGCCTGAACTATCGCGAACTCGCCGAGCAACTGGCGGATTACGTCCGGGCAGCGGGTTTCACCCATGTCGAGTTGCTGCCGGTGGCCGAGCACCCCTTCGGCGGTTCCTGGGGCTACCAGGTCACCTCCTACTACGCGCCGACCTCGCGTTTCGGCACCCCCGACGACTTCCGCTGCTTCGTCGACCACCTGCACAACGCGGGCATCGGCGTGCTACTCGACTGGGTGCCCGCCCATTTCCCGCGCGACGAGTGGGCGCTGGCCCGTTTCGACGGCACCCCGCTCTACGAACACCCCGACCCGCGCCGTGGCGAACAACTCGACTGGGGCACTTACGTTTTCGACTTCGGCCGCAACGAGGTGCGCAACTTCCTCGTCGCCAATGCCACCTTCTGGATCGAGGAATTCCACATCGACGGCCTGCGCGTCGACGCCGTCGCCTCGATGCTGTACCTGGACTACTCACGTCCGGCGGGCGGCTGGGAACCGAACATCTACGGCGGGCGCGAGAACCTGGAAGCCGTCGACTTCCTGCAGGAGCTCAACGACACCGTGCACGGCGCCCACCCCGGCGTGGTGACCATCGCCGAAGAATCCACCACCTGGCCCGGCGTCACCCGTGGCACCGACGTGGGCGGCCTCGGATTCACCATGAAGTGGAACATGGGCTGGATGCACGACACCCTCGGCTACCTGGGCCGCGACCCCATCCACCGCGCCTGGCACCACAACGAGATGACGTTCTCCCTCGTCTACGCCTGGAGCGAGAACTACCTGCTGCCGATCAGTCACGACGAAGTGGTACACGGCAAGGGCACGCTGTGGACACGCATGCCCGGCGACGATTTCGCCAAGGCGAGCGGCGTGCGCGCCCTGCTCGCCTACATGTGGTCGCACCCCGGCAAACAACTGCTGTTCATGGGCCAGGAATTCGGCCAGTTCCGCGAATGGGACAACGATCGCGGCCTCGACTGGTACGAACTGGAAAACCCACTGCACCAGGGCATTTCGACCATGGTCGCCGATCTCAACCGCACCTACGTGGCACATCCGGCGCTGTGGTCGCAGGACACCACCCCCGGCGGGCACGCCTGGATCGAGGCCGACGACAGCGCCGCCAACGTCTTCGCGTTCCTGCGCTGGGGTAGTGACGGCAGCGCGGTCGCGTGCGTGTTCAACTTCTCCGGCGCCACCCACGAGAACTACCGGATCGGCTTGCCGCACACGGGTTCCTGGTCGGAGATCCTCAACACCGACGCCACCGGATACGGCGGTTCGGGTATCGGCAACCTCGGTGCCGTCACGGCCGAGGACACCCCCTGGCACGGCCATCCCGCCTCGGCAACCGTGCGACTCGCCCCGCACAGCGCCCTCTGGCTGAGCGCGCCCGCCTGACGCCGGACATGCGACGGGCCGCCCAGGCATACTGCCGGGCGGCCCGTGGTCGATGGGTGTCAGTACAGCGCGGCGGCCAACTTGCGACGCGCGGCGATCACGAAAGGCTCTGCCTGATCGAACAATTCGAAGAGTTCGAGCAGGCGGGTGCGGGCCCGGTCACGGTCGTCGCCCGCGGTGCGCTTGACGACGGCGATGATCCGGTCGAACGCGGCCTCGGGACGCTGCTCGAGCAGTTCCACGTCGGCGGCGTCGAGGGCGGCATCCAGATTGCCCGGATCGGCGTCGGCGGTGGCGACCACGCTCGGGTCGATCTGCTGGGCCCTGGTCAGGAACTTCAGCTGCCGCAGCGCCGCCTTGGCCTCGGCATTGTTCGGTTCCTCGGCGAGGATGGCCTCGTAGGCGGCTTCGGCACCGGCGATGTCACCTTCGGCGAGCGCGTTCTCGGCGGCCACGAAGCGCGGGTCGTCGTTCTCGGGTTCGGCCGGCGCGCCGTTGCCCTCGAGCTTGCCCGCGGTCGCCTCGACGACCGCGTCGAGCCACTGACGCACCTGCGGTTCGGGCTGAGCGCCTTCGAAGTCGGCCAGCGGCTGCCCACCGGCCACCGCGATCACCGTCGGAATGCCCTGCACCCGCAGCGCCTGGACGATGTTCATATTGGCTTCGGCCTCGATCGCGGCCAGATCCCACGCACCACGGTCGTCGGCGTTGAGCCGTTCCAGGGTGCGTACCAGCTCGACGCTGCCCGGGCTGCGCTGCGAGTACAGCGCGACAACCACGGGCACCTGCATCGAGCGTCGGATGACCTTGGTCTCGAAGTCGGCCTCGGTGACCGAATGGTCACCCGGCGCGCCCGCGCCACCCGGAGCGGCTGCAGGCTGCTTGAGACCGGACAGATCCACCGCCCCTGACATGGCAGCGGCGACGGCGGGCGAAGGACGACGGGAAGCGGGTCGAGTCACGGTTTCCAGTTTGTCACGAAGCGCTGGAGGTGGCAGCCGCGGCGCCCTTGCTGTTCGCACTCAGCTCACCGAGCTTGCCCGTGCGCACGGCCCAGGCCTCGAAGATCACGGTGAACAGCGGCGGGATGCTCGAGGCGAGCGCCAGGACGGTGGTCTTCCAGTTCCAGTTCAGCTCGCGGGCGGTGAGCAGCGCGGTCAGCACGAACAGCACGAAGATGCCACCGTGCACCGGACCGAAGATCTTCACACCGATCTCGTCGCCCTCCTCGGGCAGGTACTTGAACGCCATTCCGAGCAGCAGACCGACCCAGGAAATGGCCTCGAGCACCGCGAAGAACCGGAACCGACTCGCGACAGACCGCAGATCAAAGAAACCCATGCGCCCATTGTGCCGCATGACCTACGACACCGTGTAGTTGCACCCGTCACAACCGGCCCCGGAACTCACCGGGGCCGGTCGCGTCGAAATATCAGGCAGGCACGCGGATGATCAGGGCGTCACCCTGACCGCCACCACCGCACAGCGCGGCAGCACCCACGCCACCACCGCGGCGCTTCAGCTCCAGCGCCAGGTGCAGCAGGATGCGCGCACCCGACATGCCGAGCGGGTGACCGATGGAGATGGCGCCGCCGTTGACGTTCACCTTCTCCGGGTCGTAGCCGAGCTTCCTGGTCGAGGAGACACCGACGGCGGCGAACGCCTCGTTGATCTCGATCAGATCCAGGTCGGCGGGCGTGATGCCCTCCTTCGCGCAGGCCGCGAGAATCGCGTTGGCCGGCTGGTCCTGCAGGGTCGAATCCGGTCCGGCGACCTGACCCGAGGCACCGATCTCCGCGATCCACTCGAGCCCGAGCTCCTCGGCCTTCGCCTTGCTCATCACGACCACCGCGGCCGCACCGTCGGAGATCTGCGAGGCGGTGCCCGCGGTGACGGTGCCGTCCTTGCGGAAGGCCGGACGCAGCTTGCCGAGCGACTCGACGGTGGTGTCGGCGCGGATGCCCTCGTCCTCGGTGACGTAGACCGGGTCGCCCTTGCGCTGCGGCACGGCCACCGGCACGACCTCACCCTCGAACACACCGTTCTTCCACGCGGCCGCGGCACGCTGGTGCGAGGCGGCGGCGAACGCGTCCTGCTCCTCGCGACTCACCTTGTCGAGGTCGTTGCGGTCCTCGGTGAGCAGACCCATCGCCTGATCGGTGATGACGTCGTGCAGGCCGTCGTAGGCCATGTGGTCGACGAGGGTGGTGTTGCCGTACTTGAAGCCCTCGCGGCTCTTGGGCAGCAGGTGCGGAGTCTGGCTCATCGACTCCATGCCGCCGGCCACGATGATCTCGTGCTCACCGGCGCGAATCAGCTGATCCGCCAAGGCGATCGCGTTGATGCCGGACAGGCAGACCTTGTTGACGAGCACCGACGGCACGTCCATCGGGATACCCGCGGCGATGGCGGCCTGGCGCGCGGGCAGCTGCCCCGCACCGGCCTGCAGCACCTGGCCGAGGATCACGTACTGGACCTGCTCGGGCGCGACGCCACCCTTCTCCAGGGCGGCCTTGATGGCCACACCGGCCAGATCCGAGGCCTTGAAGTCCTTCAGACCGCCAAGCAGCCGCCCGACCGGGGTACGCGCACCGGACACGATGACAGAAGTGGTCACGCAAGCCTCGCATTCATAGTTCGAACCTGTACTCAACGGTAACCCCTGCGGACCGGCGGCTGGTACGCAGGTCGCGCTAGCTTCGTGGGGTGACCAATGCGAACTTCATCCCCGCCGACTACGTCATCGCCGTCGACCATGTGGGCATCGCCGTGCCCGACCTCGACACCGCGGTGGCCTGGTACACCGACAACCTCGGCATGGTCGAGACCCACCGCGAGGTGAACGAGGCCCAGGGCGTCGTCGAGGCGATGCTGTCGTGCCCGGCCGCCGCCGACCGCGCGACCGCCCTGCAATTGCTGGCCCCGCTCACGCCCGAGTCGACCATCGCCAAGTTCATCGACCGCAGCGGCCCGGGACTACAGCAGCTGGCCTATCGGGTCACCGATATCGAGGCCGTTTCGGGCTTCCTGCGCGAGCGTGGGCTGCGTTTGCTGTACGAGGCCCCTCGACACGGAACCGCTGATTCTCGCATCAATTTCGTCCATCCGAAGGATGCTGGGGGTGTGCTGATCGAGCTCGTGGAGCCGAACCCGCATGTTACGCACTAGTAGGCCGGTCGGACCGGGAAATCTCGGCGAGATCACATTCCCGGTCGAGTCTCCATCGTGTCGCTCGAGGCTGTATTTTGTGTGCCATGTCGTCACCTGAGTCCGATCGCAATCGCTTCGTTGCACTGCCCTTCACCGTTGTGCGCAAGGGTTATGCGCAAGACGAGGTGCGCAACTACTTCGACCGCTTCGACGCGGAGCTTCGCGTCACCGCCACCGACCGGGATGCTGCCGCCGCGCAGGCCCGCAATCTCGCCGCCCAGCTGGAAGACGCCCGGGACGAGATCGACGAGCTCCGCAAGGAGGTCGACCGGCTCTCCGTGCCGCCGACCACCGCCGAAGGTATGTCCGACCGTATCTCGCGCATGCTGCGCCTCGCCTCGGACGAAGCGTCCGAGGTTCGCGCACTGGCCCAGGCCGAGGCTGCCGAGATGGTGTCGATCGCCGAGCAGCAGGCCACCGAGATGCGTGGCAAGTACGAGTCGCTGCTCGCGGAGACCAAGGAGAAGCGCGAGGCGCTCGAGATCGAGTTCGAGCAGACCCTCGCGAAGGCGCGCACCGAGTCGACCAAGATCATCGAGGCCGCCCAGGCCGAGGCCGAGCGTCTCGCCAAGGAGGCCGAGGCCAAGCGCAAGGCCACCCAGCAGGACTTCGAGGCCACCATGAACGATCGGCGCACCAAGCTGACTCGTGCCATGGAGGAGCTCGAGGCCACCAGTCGCGCCGAGGCCGCCCAGCGGATCAAGGACGCGACCGACGAGGCCAACCGCCTCATCAGCTCCGCCACCCAGACCTCCGAGCGCAAGATCGCGCACGCGAAGGAACTGGCCGAGGAGATGCGCGTGCTGCGCGGCCGGGTCCTGGCCCAGCTGCTCGGTATCCGCGGTCAGCTCGACTCGGTGCCCGCCATGCTGGCGGCGGTCAACCGTGAGAGCGAGCTGCTCGACGGCGCCCCGGAGCGTAAGTCGATCAGCAACAACAACAATGGCAACAACAAGTCCGTCTCGGGCTCGCGCCAGAACAAGGCCATCCCGGAGGTCTCCGACGAGGACATCGTCGACGAGGACCGCGAGAGCGCCGACGTCAACTGACCCTGTCGGACTCTGCGACGACACGTCTACACCTGGAAAACCGGAGGCCACCTCGAATCATCGAGGTGGCCTCCGGTTTTCGACGTTTCGGCCGGGCTCAGGACCAGCGGCGCGTGATGCCCCGTGTGCGCCTGCCGTTCCAGCAACCCTGATGCCAGTGCCTACGGTCGTCCTCACCGCCCTCGACGGCCCACGCGACGATATGGGCCACCCCAGGCGCGATCTCGTGGTCACAGCCCGGGCAGCGGTAGGTCTTCACGGCACGCGCACCGGGAACCGTTCGCACGACATAGATCTCGTCGCCGCCCGGCCCCTCCTCGGTGCGCCCGTACACATCACCGAGCGGCGGCGGGCCGCTACGGCGTTCCTGGCGCGGTTTACGACGAGGCATGGCACTGCTTCCTAGAACAACCGGAAAACGTTGCTCTCGGTGCCACGCAGCTCGTCGTAATCGAGCGTGAGGCAACGGATCCCCCGGTCCTCGGCGAGGGTCTTCGCCTGCGGCTTGATCTGCTGGGCCGCGAACACGCCGCGCACCGGCGCGAGCAGCGGGTCGCGGTTGAGCAGTTCCAGGTAGCGGGTGAGCTGTTCGACGCCGTCGATATCGCCGCGGCGCTTGATCTCCACCGCGACCGTCGCGCCGTCGGCGTCGCGGCACAGCAGATCGACGGGGCCGATCGCGGTCATGTACTCGCGGCGCACCAGGGTGTACCCCTCCCCGAGCTTGGTGACGTGCTCGGCGAGCAGCTCCTGCAGGTGCGCCTCCACACCGTCCTTCACGAGGCCGGGATCGATACCGAGCTCGTGCGAGGAATCGTGCTCGATCTCCTCGATCGCGATGCGCAGTTCCTCGCCGGCCTTGTTGGTCACCACCCACAGGGCCTTGAAGTTGTTCTCGGGTGCCTGCATGGGCTCCTCGCGCAGCGGACGCACACCCTCGGGCAGTTCCGCAGGCGGGTTCAGCGAGGCGACGTCGCGCTCCTGGAGCCAGCACGGCGGGCTCATCCAGTTGAGCGGCTTGTACGAGCCGCCGTCGGAATGAACCAGCACCGATCCGTCGGCCTTGATGAGCAAGAGCCTGCGGGCCATCGGGAGGTGAGCGGTCAGCCGACCGACGTAATCGACCTGGCAACGAGCAATGACAAGGCGCACCCGGCCACTCTAGGGGACGCTCCGGAGAACGCAAAAAGGCCCTCCAGCGTGGCTGGAGGGCCTTTTTGTGAATGATTGTCCGGCGGTGTCCTACTCTCCCACACCCTGTCGAGTGCAGTACCATCGGCGCAGGTGGCCTTAGCT
>NZ_JBPXLK010000044.1:0-23003 GCF_051843015.1 Nocardia sp. JW2 | reverse complement strand
CGCCGCAGGCGCGAGTCTCGAGCGCTGTTCGCGCGGCCCTCCAGGGGCCGCGCTCGAGCGCGCCAGCGCTCCAAAAATACAGCCCAATACCTTTATGGTGCACAAAACACCAAGGTGGTTCCATACCTCCCTGGTGCACAAACCACCAAGGTGGTTCCATACCTCCCTGGCGCTCAAAACACCGAGGTGGTTCCTTACGGCCGGGAGCCCACCACCTAACGAACTCCCCCCAAACACACGAAAAACCCCGCTCCCTAACAGGAGCGGGGCTTCTACAGCGAGCCTCTACTTCGGCTTGTCAGCCCAAACAGTAGTGCCGTCCGGCGCCTGCAGCACCTGCAGCAGTTCCAGGCCGGTCACAGCCATCACCGGCCCGCCGATGGCGATCATGCCGATGATGCCGCCCGCTGCCGCGCCGACCGTCAGGCCGGGCAGGCAGCCGAGCGGGATGGTGACGACGCAACCGATGACGGCGCCGATGGCGGTGCCGACGAAGGTGCCGATGGCGGTGCCGATGCTGAACTTCGAGGAGAAGTCGTTGATCGCCTTCTGGTTCTCCTGGGCGGAGGCGATCTCCTGGCCCTGCAGGACCGGCTTGACCGCGACCGGCTGGGCCGCGATTTCGACGCCCTGGGGACGCTCCGGCGTCAGTTCGAGCACCGTGGAGTCCTTGACGACCTCAGCCTTGGTCGGGATCTCCGTGCCGGAGATCGAGAAGGCGATCGGCATGGCCATGACGACAGCGCCGGTGCTGTCCTTGATCTCGGCAACCTGGGTCTTCGGCGCTTCGGGAGTCTCCCCCTCCTGCTCCACCAGCGAGAAGGTCCCGTTCTTCACGGTGGCGACCACGGTCTTGTCGACCAGCTTCACCGAGTACTTGATGCCCTCGGGCGCCACGGGCTCAGCATGCGACGTCCCAGCGGCCACCGTCATGGCCCCGATAACCAAGGCGGCACCCGCAACGGTTTTACGGATGTTCATTGAAGTTCCTATCCATCAGGTGTGGTGCGGCGTGCGATCAAGCGACACGCGAGACTCGTCAAGCGGACGCACCCTTGTGAGATGCTCCCAACTTCTCCCCGAGCAGTGTGAAGACCGGCACAGCAGACAGAACGTCTGGAGCCTAGTAGACCGAAACCCCTGATGCCAGCACAGTTTCCAGGGGCATGGGTGAGGCTGCCCTAACCCACGCTGCCGACAGAGGAGGTTTCCCATGCTCAATCACAAACACGACCCCACCGGGGCAAACATGTCAGTGACATACATCACATAATCATCGGTACGTACGGCTGTTCAGCGACCGCCCCGGCAACCTGCCCGCAAGGAAATCGACGGCGAATCCGAGCACGCCGATCACCAGGATGATGGCGACCACCTGATCGTAGGCGAGCTGGTCACGGGCATTGAGGATCTGGTACCCGAGTCCCGATCGCACACCGAGCATCTCGGCGGGCACGAGCACGATCCAGGCCGTGCCGAGCCCCAGCCGCAGCCCGGTGCGGATGTGGTCGCGCACCGCCGGAATGATGACAACGCGCAGCTGCTCGGCCCGGGTCGCGTGGAACGAGCGCGCCACGTCGAGGAAGCCGCGATCGATGGCGTGCACCCCCGCCACCGTGTTCAGCATGATCGGCCACACGGCCGCCGCGGCGACGAGGAAGTACACCGGCTGGTTGCCGATGCCGAACACGGCGATGGCGATCGGGGTCCACGACAGCGGCGAGATCATCCGCAGGAACTGCACCACCGGCGAGGCGGCCTGTTCGATCCGCGTGCTGAGCCCGATCAGCAACCCGATCGGCACACC
This sequence comes from Nocardia sp. JW2, assembly GCF_051843015.1. Taxonomy (NCBI): domain Bacteria; kingdom Bacillati; phylum Actinomycetota; class Actinomycetes; order Mycobacteriales; family Nocardiaceae; genus Nocardia; species Nocardia sp. JW2. Next base: position 21,196 of record NZ_JBPXLK010000044.1, on the reverse strand, counting down.
GAGCACGGTGGCGATCGCGAGCCCGATCAGCAACCGCCACAGGCTGATTCCCGCGTCGGAGACGAGCACACCGCGTTCGTGCAGATCGGCGATGGCGGGCAGCACGTGCTGGGGCGCGGTGCGGCGCAGCAGCGAGTGTTCCGGGGAGAGCACCGTGGTCGCCGTCCACCACAACCCGACGGTGACGAGCACGGCGAACACCGGCGGCCACACCCTGGCCAGGACCGAGCGCGAGACGGTCGAGCCGGTTTTCGGTGGGGCTTGGGTCGTTGTAGTCACAGCAGGTGCACCTGTTCAGTTCGGTCGAGGCCGGTGAGCCCGAACGCTTGTCGCCCACCCTGTGCGGCAAGGGAATTCAGCACGAAGGTGTCGTCGACGAGCTCGCTGTGCGCGCGGGCCGGGTCGAGGGTGTCGAGGAAGCCGCGGTCGCCGTCGACGACGGTCTCGTGCATCTCCTCGACCAGCCGCCGGGTGAAGCTCGGGTACGGGTAGGGCTGGAACCCCACCAGCTGCGGCGACCAGTCGGGCCGCTGGAACTGGTAGGGCGGGTTGGGGTAGGCGAGCGCGGTCCGTACGGCTGGTAAGGGTTGCGGCAGGTAGCTGCCGGCGGTGAGCGCTTCGGCGGCGTGCGGCCGGTCGGTGCCGATGCGTAGCTGCGCCGCGACCACCGCGTCGGTCACGGCCTGGACGGCGTGCGGTCGTTCGGCGATCACGTCGTCGCGGGTCACCAGCACGCAGCAGGCGTGTTCACGCCACACGTCACCGAGGAACACGTGGATGCGCCCGATCTTCTTGATCTGGGCGATGGCGTTGAACGGGTCGGCGACCACATAGCCGGAGATGGACCTGTTGGCCAAGGCGGGAACCATGTCCGACGGACTCATCACGATGAGCTCGACGGTCCGCTTGGCGCGCGAGGCGGTCCGGCGAACCACGGGGGTGATGTCGTGGGCGCGCAACAGTTTCTGCAGCACGATGTTGTGGATCGACCACCAGAACGGAATGGCCACCTGGGTGCCGATCAGCTGTTCCAGCTCGGTGATGTCGGGTGCGACGGTGAGCGCCGACCCGTTGGTGTGGTTCCACCCGAGCACCCGCACGTTCGCCCCGAGCACCTGCCGCAGCTGAATCGCCATGGGCATCAACAGGTGCGCCACATCCACCTGACGGGAGACGAATGCTTCCGCCAGCCCCGACCAGCTGCGGAACATCACCGGTTTGGCGCTGCTCACCGACCCCGCGGGGTAGAGGTGTGCCGAGTGCGCGATCAGCAGCGGCGCCGCGTCGGTGATCGGCAGGTACCCGATGCGCAGCGCCTGTTCGCGCCGTTGCCCGGCGCCTGCCGCGCTGCGGACCAGGTCGGCCGACCCGTAGAGCCCGGCGGCCGCGGTGACTCCGGCCGCCCCGGCGAGCAGGTGCCGTCGTGAAAGCCCGCTCACGACACCACTACTTCGTCCGGGTGGTACTGCCCGAGGATATCGGCGCGCAACGCGTCGCCGCCGTCACGCACCTCGGTCCATTCGCGCCGGATGCGGCCCTTGTCGAGCAGCACGATGCGGTCGGCCAGATCCATCGCCTCGTCCACGTCGTGGGTGATGAGCACGACCGTCGCCTCGATCTCGGTGACGAGTTCGGCCAGCCATTTCCGCAGGTCCAGGCGGGTTGCCGGGTCGAGCGCGCTGAACGGTTCGTCGAGCAGCAGCAGCCGGGGCCGGGTGGCGGCCGCACGCAGCACGGCGACGCGCTGCGCTTGCCCGCCCGACAGCTCGCCGGGGTACCGCTGCGCCAGCGCCCCCAGTCCGAAACGGGCAAGCAGGGTTTCGGGGTAGTCCTTGTCGAACTCGCGCCGGTGCGCGGCGAACCGGCCGGCCAGCGAGATGTTGTCGATGACGGTGAGCCAGGGCAGCAGCAGCGCCTGCTGGAAGACCACCCCGGTGCGCGGCCGGGCACCGTCGGTGCTCCAGCTGATGGTTCCGGCGGTCAGCTGTTCGAGTCCGGCCAGCACGCGCAGCAGCGTCGATTTGCCGCTGCCGCTCGGGCCGAGCACGGCGAGGAATTCACCGCGGTCCACGTGGAAGTCCACGTCGTCGAGCACGGTGCTTTCGCCGAATGTCTTGCCACCGCCGTCGACTTTCAGTTCCCAGATACTCAATTCGGCCGTCTCTCGAGAAAAGTGTCACCAAGGGCCGCGCGCACCGACGTCGGCGCCGGTGCGCGCGGAGTGCCTACGCGCCTTTGACGCCGGTCAGGCGGGTGTACATGCCGCCGTGCAGGTAGTCGACGACCACGTCGGTCAGCCGGTCACGGAAGACCTGCTCGAACGGGTGCAGCTCCCGGAAATGCGATCCGACGATGCCCGACTTCACGAAGTTGTAGCCGTTGATCGGGTACCGGCTCAGCCCCGACGTGCGCGGCAGCGCGTCGATGATGCGCACCTGGGTGCCCGGCGTGAGGTTGCCGAGCAGTTCGGCCAGCTTGTCCGACGGGTGCGGCACACAGCTGAACGCGATGCAGCTGAACAGGACGTCCACGTCCTGGTTCACGGGCAGTTCGGCGATGTCCTCGGTGAGCAGAGTGACGTTGGGCCAATGGTTCTCCTCGACCCGCTTCTGCGCCTTGGCGAGGATGGCGGCGTTGTTGTCCACCCCGATCACGTGCCCGGTCGGCCCGACCGCGGAGAGCAGCGCGGGGAAGGCGAGGCCGGTGCCGCACCCGAGGTCGGCCACCTTCTTACCGGTGAGGTCGAGGCCTTCGACCAGGCCCGGATGCAGTTTGTCGATGCCACCGAGGGACAGGAACCACGCCGTCCGGTCGTAGATGGGGGCCGCGATGTCGTACCGCTCTGCGAATTTCATGCGAATCTCTCGGATCTCTCGTCGGTGGGTTATCGGGGGGTGAGCCGGACGTTGAAGCCGCCCTTGATCATCGGCGCGAGGCCGGGGTCTTCCACGAGCTGCCAGTTCGGCGGGAGCTCGATCTTGTAGCGGCTGAAGATGAGCGCGACCAGGTACGGCGCGATGAGGTAGCCGAGCTGCGCGCCGGTGCAGCGGTGCGGGCCCGCGCCCCAGGCCAGGTAGTGCAGTACGCGCGGCTGGTCGACCCGCTTGCTCTGGTCGTAGAAGCGTTCGGGGTCGAACACATCGGGGTCGGTCCACCAGCGCGGGTCGCGGTGGATCGTCGAGATCGGCACGCCGAGCATCGTGTTGGGCGCGATGTCGTAGCCCTGGTAGTTCGCGCCCCGCGCGGTGAATCGCAGCAGCAGCGGAAGGCCCTGCATGCGCATGCCTTCCTCGAAGCACGCCTTCACCCAGTGCAAGCTGCGCACCGATTCGATGGTCGGCTTGGACAGGTCGACCGAACTCGCCTCTTCGACCAGCCGGTTCTTGGCTTCCTCGGCCAGGCAGGTCCGCACGACGGTCTGGGTGATGGCGCCGGCCGTCGTGCCGTAGGAGGCACTGGTCATGGTCGCCACGTCGAAGCACAGGTCCCAGAACGTCATCGGGGTCTTGAGCTTCTTGTAACCGGCGAGCATGCCGTCGAGCACGTCGTTGTAGGTGCCCAGCGACGGCGAGTTCTGCCGTTCGACCACTCGGTCGCGCACGATCTTTCCCGCCGAGTACACCGCCCACGGCCGGATCTTGTACCGCCCCCAGGGGCGAACCAGATTCGGCGGATCCGCGATCTTCAGTGTGGAACCGAGGAACTTCGTGAAAGTCGACAGACCGTCGTGCAGATCGTGAATTTCCTTGGGCGTGAACGGTTCTGTGAAGGTCTGGGCCAGCACGCCGCGCAGCAGTGTCTGGAAGATCGCCTCTTGGAGGTCGGTCACACCGTCGGCGTCGGTCGCGGCGGCGATATTCGACTCGAGGCTTGCCAGGTAGGCATCGGCATTGGCGTGGAAGGTGCTCTTGAGGCCGTCGCGGGTCACCAGAGGGCTGACGATGCGGCGCCGCTCGCGGAACAATTCGCCCTCGATGAACGACAAACCGTTCTGCCGCTTGGCAATCGCGGGATGGTAGTTGCCGAATTTGCTGTAGTCGCCGGAGGTGTCGCCCATCGCCGCGTGTGCGTCTTCGGGATTGGCGATCACCACCAGGTCGCGCAGCGGCAGTTTGATCCGTACGACATCGCCGTACTGGCGCACCGCGTCACGCAGGAATTTGTTGCGATCCTTGGCGTATTCCGGGTAGGAGCCCATGATCCGGTGACCGGGCGGGCCGGGCAGGTGCCGATTGGAGAGCCTGCGACTGGTGATTCCGGTGACGGATGGCACCTTCTCCGCCGTGGCGTGGGGACATTTCTCGGTCATCACAAACCTTTCCTCTTACGGAAGACGTGGGCACGGACCAGCCCGCCGAGGTGCCGGGCCGTGGATTCCAGTTCCAGGCCGGCGTTCTCGCAGCGCGCGAGGGTGTGTTCGACGCCGCGATCGAGTTCGACTTCCCTGGTCATGTGCGCGACGGAATCCATGCCGGCGATGGCTGCGACACCGCGGATGAGTCGCAGCCGCAGCTTCAGCAGGTTGCGCAGCAGCGGGCTGTCGGGCATGGCGAGTTCGATCAGCAGGAAGCGCCCGTCGGCACGCAGCACCCGCACCGTTTCGGCGAGCGCGGCGGCGGGGTCGTCCATGTCGTCGAGCGCGAAACACATCACGGCGGCGTCGAAGCTCGACGACGGGAAGTCGAGCGATTCCGCGCTGCCGAGAGCGAGCTGCCAGTCGTTGCTCGGCCGCTTGCGGCGCAACCGGGCGAATTTGTGCGCGGCGACCGCGAGCATCTGCTCGTTGAGGTCGACGGCGACATACGACAGGCGCAGCGGGTACACCGCCGCCAGCGCGGCGCCGATCTCGGCCGTCCCGGCGGCGATATCGAGCACTTCCGCGCCGGGGCGCAGGTCGAGCGCGCGGACGGCGCGGCGGCGCAACCGTTTGTCGCCGCCGAGGGTGAGCAGCGAGTTCACCGCGTCGTAGCGCGGTGCGATTCGGGTGAACATGGCCTGCGGGGTGGCGGGGCGTGTTCCGGCCATCGCGATCTCCTCGGGTTTCACCGGCGCGGGTCGGCGCGGCGCGCGACGCGCACCGCCTTCTCCGCGCCGAAGGCCAGCAGGGTGGACAGGGCGCCGGTGCGGGCGTTCTTGCCGTCGCGGGCCCACCCGGTGAGCAGGCCGGCGAATTGGCGGATGTGCGCGCGGCCGGCGAGTACGGGTGCTTCGGCGGCGGGGATTCTGGCGTCGATCAGCGTCGGCCCGTTCCCGGCGAGTGCGGTGCGGAAGGCGTTGCCGAACTCCTTGGCGCTGCGCACGGTTGTCGCGCGCACGCCGCAGTGCCTGGCGAACCCGGCGAAGTCGATTTCGTGGAAGCCCGACGCACGGTCGGGCCAGCCCATGATCCAGCTCTCGAATTTGATCGCGGCCAGGGCGTTGTTGTTGAACACCACGATCACCAGCGGCGAACGCACGTCGGCGGCGTTGCGCAGTTCGGCCAGGGTGATGCCGATGCCGCCGTCACCGACGATCGCCACGGACACCTCGTCGGGGTGGCGCACGGCCACGTCGACGGCGGCGGGCACCGCGAATCCCATGGTCGCGAACGAGGCCGTCCACAGGTAGCGGTGCGCCGAGCGCACGTAGCGGTAGGCCCAGAGCGTGTTGATGCCGACGTCGACGCTCAAGGTCGACGGCTTGTCCAGGCTCGCAAGTTCGCTGTCGATGATCTGGGCCACCGTGGCGGCGCGGAGTTTGCGTGCGCTCTCCCTCGGCTTGCGGCGCGACCGTTCGGCGACCTCGGGTGCGTCGCGCTCCTCGCCGAGCAGGCCGACCAGAGCTTCGATGGTTTCCCGCGCGTCACCGAGCAGCCCGACCGACTCCGACGGCAGACGAAGGAAGGTGAGCGGATCGGTGTTCACCGAGATCACCGGATTGTGCCCGACCATCTCGAAAGCCGAACCGCGCCAGGACACTCCGACAACGATGACGAGTCCGCTACGCCGGACCCGCTGCATGGCGTCGTCGGTCCCGGAGGTGCCGACCAGTCCCGCGCAGTGTTCGCCGACCACGTCGGCCGCCAGCGCACCCATCGTGCAATAGAGCGGACTGCCTGTGCGAGCGGCCAGTTCGACGAGTTCGCGTCGCGCGCCCGCCGCCCCGCGCCCGACGATGATCGAGATGTCCCCGGCGGCACCGATGAGTTCGGCGGCGCGCACGATGTCCTCGGGTGCCGCGGTCGCGCGGCCGGGCAGCCCGATCAGCGACGGCGGGATCGCGAACGACCGCGCGCTGTCCACGAGGGCGGCGCTGGTGCGGGCGGCGATCGCGGTTCGTGTCACGTGGATGTGGGTGACGCCGCGTCCACCACCGGCGATGGTCGTGAAGGCGTCGCGCAGCCGGACCGCGTCCTGCGCACCACCGTCGAGAACCACCGAGACGGCGGCGATATCGGCGAGCACGTCGACGGGATCGAGCAGCCAGGGTGCGGTCTCGACGGAGACGAGCACCACGGACGCGTCGTCGAAGGCGGCGTCGTAGAGCCCATTGAGCTGGCCGAGGAGTTCGGCCGGTGAGGTCACCACGGCGCAGGAGGTGGTTCCGTCGGCCTTGTACGCCGCGGTCGCCCGCATGGCCGCGGCCTGGACATCGGCGACGACGTGCAGGTCCAGCTCAGCGGCGGCACCGAGCCGCGCACGGCTGTGCTTCGACAGGTACGCGGAGCCGATGCCCCGGTGCGCGAGTGCCGCGAGCAGATCGGTGACGTAGTCGACGACATCCACATCCGGCGCCGGAGCGGGCCGGTCGTCCGCCAGCGCCGAGGTGAGGACGAGGGCCGGACCGTGCCGGTCCTCGCTCAGGCGCGACCGCAGTTCGGTGGCGTCGCCGGCCCAGAACACCCCGATACCGAACGCCTTGGCCAGGTCGCTCACCGGCACACCGGGCTCGGCCCGGCACACCACGGTCACCGGCACGTCGTACCGTGCGGCAGTGGAGAATTCGGAGATGTACTGGTCGAGCGAGCCCAGGTCGGTGAGCGCGTAGGAGCGAGCGCCGTTCGCGAGGGCCAGACCGATGGCCAGCGGCAGCGCCGAACCCTCAGCCTCGAAATTCCAGCAACTGTGCAGGTGCGCGCGTTCACCGAGATAGCGGCGGGCCAGTTTCCTCGTCGCCCCGGGGTCGACCGCTACCGACGCACCGGCGAGCGCGTCGGCGAGTACACCCCAGCCCTCGGGCGCGCTCGGATCTGCCGGTGCGACAGGCGCGCTCGCCGCGGCCGGGGTACCGCGCCTGCTCCACACAGCCGACACCAGCGCGTGCAGGATCTGCGGAACCTCGCCCGCGATCCCGATCCGCCGACTCTCCTCGTCGAAGCCCGACGTGGCCACATCGGTGATCTCGAGCAGCAGCTCGAGCGACGGAAAGTGCCGTGCCACACCGGCGGTCGGCCTGCCGATCAACAGCACCTGCCGGGCGTCGGACTCCTCGACCGGCGGCACCGACCAGTCCGGAATCCCCGCTTCGGGCAGGGCGACGATCGGCACATCCAGTGCGTCCGCGAGCAGCAACGCACAGTCCGCGACGGCCCGACCGCCCGCACCGAGCACGATGACACCCGGTGTGGAGCACAGGTATTCGGCCAGATCTTCGACACGCTTCTTGTCCACGTCGGGCGTTGTCCGTGCGCCGAACCGGTACGGGCTCTGTTGTTCGAGCCCCTCGAGGGGCGAGTTGAGCACGTCGGACGGCACGGCCAGGTGCGCGGAGGTCTGTTCGAGCCGCACCGACAGCACCGTCTGATCGAAGACGGCGAGCTGATCGGGCGAGACGATGTCGGTGGAGCGCCACGTTCCGTCACGGAACAGTCGCGCCGAGTCGATCTCCTGGAACGATTTCGTGCCGATCTCGGCGCGCGCCACCTGGCCTGAGATGGCCAGCACCGGCACCCGGTCGTAGAGCCCGCCGTACACGCCGGGCAACAGGTGCGTGGCACCCGGTCCGGCGGTGCCGAAGCACACCCCGACGGTGCCCGACCCCTGCGCGTAACCGACCGCCATCCAGGCGGCCGCACTCTCGTGCCGCACCGCGATCAGCTCGATCTCCGACCGCCGTCCTACCGCGTCGACCAGGCAGTTCACCGATTCGGCAGGCATGCCGAACAGGTAGCGCACGTCGTGGCCGATCAGCCGGTCGACCAGGGCGTCGGCGAACCGTGGCCGCCCGAGCACGTCGGCGCCCAGATTGGTGTTCATCTGCATGTCAGTGCCTCCACTCGTCTGTATCCCCGCGCGAGTACGTCGACGACGTCGGCGAGGTGCCCCCTGGCAGGAACCGTGATCCGGACGCCCGCGTCCGGGTAGCAGCGCACCGCGATGCCCGACTCGGCGAGGTGCGCCACGAGTGCCGCCGGGTTCGGCGTCGGCACCCAGACGAAGTTGCCGGACGAATCGGGCACGTCGATGCCGTGTCCGCGGATGGCCGCGACGAAGTCCGTCCGCACCGCGATCACCGAATCGACCTGTGCCTCCAGCTCGTTCACCACGCCGAGGGAGGCGACGGCCGCGGCCACCGCGAGCCGGTTCACCCCGAACGGCATCGCCATCGACCGGCAGGCTCCGATCAGGTCACTGTGACCGACGGCGTAACCCACCCGCAGGCCCGCCAGCCCGTACGCCTTCGAAAAGGTGCGAAGTACAACAAGGTTGGGGTGCTCCTGCGCCATACGCAGGGCCGCCGACCGGTCGTTGTCCCGGTCGAATTCGATATACGCCTCGTCCACCACGACGACCGTGCGCTCCGGCACTCGTGCCAGTACCTGCTCGATCTCCTCGGGCGTCACCTGTTCACCGGTCGGGTTGTGCGGTGAGCAGATCAGGATCGCGGCCGCGTCGTCGCCCGCCGCGGCGACCATCTGCGTCAAGGGCTGCCATCGGTCCGGTGTCCCGATCACCGGCACCGCGATACCGCCCGCGCCGAGGACCACCCGTTCGTAGGCGTCGAACGCCGGCACCGCGTAGACGACCCGTCCACCGTGTCCGGCGACCCAGCGCAGCAGATAGGCGAGCACACCGACACTGCCCGGCCCGACGACGACTTGATCCGTTGTGCAGCCGGCGAATTCGGCGATGGCGCTGCGCAAATCGCCGTACGCGGCGGCAGGGTAGGCGGCCGCGTGTTCGACCTCGTCGGCGATCGCGGTGCGTACGCTCGGCAGGGGCGCGAAGGGCAGCGCGTTGTTGGACAGGTCGAGCGCGGCCGCCGAGGTATCGGCCTCCTCACCGGATCGATATTCGTCGAGTAATACCGTGTCGCGCACCGCTGTCGTCCTTTCCGCCGTCACCCGATGTCTTCCTTTTTCCGCGTATCGAGTTTCAGCGCGTCCATAGCGAAAATAACCACCAAAGATCCGGCGACAACAAGCAGCGAAGTAATAGATGGACCCGCCAGCAAAACCCAGGTAGACAGATATCCCGTCGATACGATCATGTCGAATCGAAGCATGTTGTTCGCCGATTGACTGTCGTCGCGCAGGATCATCCGCGCGCCCTGCGCACATGCCACGGGGAACCAGGCCAGCGCGAACAAATACTTCGCTTCGAATTGCCCGGCGACCACCAGGAAAAGCGGACCGAGATAAACGAGAACTGTGGCGACGGCAGCAGCGACAGCCGCCTGCTGCCGTGTCGCGAATATGGTGGCCGAGGTCGACAATCCGGCTTCGCGATCACCCTCGAAATCCGGCAGGTTCTTCACGAATCCCTTGGCGACGAACCAGAGCAACAAATACGCGGCCATGCTGAGGAAGGACCAATTTCCCGCGATCGCCGGACCGTTCTCCACGACGGCGGGCGCCATCAGGAACGGCAATGCCACATCGAGCGCGAAGAACACGAGCGAACCCATCGGCCGCGCCTTCATCCGCAGCGGCGGCAACGAGTACTGGTGGGCGATGAGCAGGCACAGGGCTGTGAGCAGCAGGAATGCCGGGCTCACCACGGCTGCGGCCACCAGCATCACCGCACCGGCGGCGTAGCTGCTCCGCAGCAGTCGCCGGCGACCGTACAGGCCGAGCAGGTACAGCCGGGCCGGGATGTTCTGGTTGTCCTCCGCGATATCGGAATAGGCATTGAACAGATTCGCCACGGCGCTGTAGAGGAACGTGACGAAGAAGCCGAGCAGAACGTCGATACCCATCGGCACGTTCAGCAGTACACAACCCAGATAAAACGCGAGCATGCCGGGCAGGCAGGTGCGCGGCCGCGCGAACGAGAGAAACAGGCCGACCCGTTCCACCGTGCCCGTGGTGAACCCGTCGGACGAGTTCACCCAGTCGATTCTTTTCTCCGCCGATTTATGCAGGAATTCGTCAAGCGTCGGTTCAGGAATTGTTCCAGTCACAATCAAAGCCCACTCGTCACCCGTTTGCGGCCCGGCCGCGGAAGAGGCGGCTGGGGCGACCATACCCGAGTTCCGAAAAGAGCGGCAGTGTGTGCAACCGGCGCTTTCTCCGGTTGCACACTCCGGCCGTTTCGCAAATGGGGTATAGGTTTCCCTATGCTGATCGACTTCGTGCCCGACAAGAACCTCTACCCCTTCGAGTCACGCTGGTTCGACTCGTCCGCAGGCCGTGTCCACTACATCGATGAGGGATCGGGGCCGGCGATTCTGTTCTGCCACGGCGTCCCCGCCTGGAGCTTTCTCTACCGCCACGTCATCGCGGAGCTGCGCACCAGGTACCGCTGCGTCGCCGTCGACTATCTCGGCTTCGGCTTGTCCGAGCGGCCCGAGGGTTTCGGCTACACCGTCGCCGAGCACACCGGCATCCTCGGTGAGCTCATCGACCACCTCGGCCTCGACGACTACGTGCTGATGGGGCACGACTGGGGTGGCCCGATCGGCCTGGGTGCCAGCATCCCCAGAGCCGGACGCCTGCGCGGAATCGTGCTGGGCAACACCATCTTCTGGCCCATCGAGGCGATGGCGAATCGCGTCTTCGCCCAGGCCATCCGCACCGGACCGATGCAGCGGCGCGTTCTCGAGCAGAACTTCCTCGTCGAGCGCGTGTTGCTGTCGGAACTCGGTAAGACGTTGAGCCCGGCCGAGATCGACCACTACCGGTTGGTGCAGCCGTCACCGCAGGCACGCAAGGGACTCGCGGTGATCGCCAAGCAGATCGTCGACGCCCGCCCGCTGATGGCTCAGCTCGCCCGCGACGTGCCCGCGGTCCTGGCCGACAAGCCGACGCTGCTGGTGTGGGGCATGCGCGACATGGTGTACCGACCCAAGGCCCACATCCCCCGCATGGTGTCGACCTTCACCGACGTGGAGGTCGTCGAGCTGCCGCAGGCCCGCCAGTTCATCCAGGAACACGCGCCCGTCGAGATCGCCGAGGCCATCGCCAAACGGTTCCCCTAGGGCAGTGCGGTCGCGGCGACCGGCGCGGGCGCATCCGATTCCGCGCGGGATCGCCGCGCCAGCAGGAACGCCGCGACCGCCGCCGGCCCGCCCATCACGATCCCGTAGGTGGCGGCGGGCACCGCCATCGCCTCGCTGCCGAGCGCCGACACCGCGACCGCGATGGCCAGCGTCGCGTTGTGGATGCCGATCTCCATGGACGAGGCGATGGCCTGCCGGATATCGACCCCGAACCAGCGGGGCACGTAATAGCCGACTGCCAGGCTCAGCACGGACAGCACCACGGTGATCGCGCCGAGCTTGCCGAAGTTCGCACGCAGCGTGTCGAATTCGGATCCGACGGCCACGCCGACCGCCATGACCAGCACCACCATGGAACCGAGCTTCACCGGTCTACCCATCCGGTCGGCGAACGCGGGCCGCGCGTGCCTGATCCACATCCCGACGGCCACCGGCACCAGCACGATGACGATCACCTGCACCAGCTTGGCCGGTTGCAGCCCGACCGAGGCGTCACCGTCCATGAACGCCGCCACCGACAAGGTGATCACGATCGGCATGGTGAACGCCGCGATCACCGAGTTGATCGCGGTGAGCATGATGTTGAGCGCCACATCGCCACCGGCGAGGTGGCTGAACAGGTTGGCCGAGGTGCCGCCCGGCGAGGCGACGAGCAGCATCATGCCGACCGCGAGCACCCCGGTGAGCCCGAAGGCGAGCACGAGCAGCACACAGATCAGCGGCAGCACCACGAGCTGGCAGACGAGGGCGACGGCCGCCGCTTTCGGATGGCGGACCACCCGCCGGAAGTCGTCCGGTGTCAGGGTGAGTCCGAGGCCGAGCATCACCACCACGAGCGCGATCGGCAGCACCACCGCGAATTGCGAAGAACCCATCATCACTCCTGTTTCGCCCGGTCGGCCACCAGCAACTGCCCCAGGGCGATACCACCGTCGTTCGGCGGAACCTGCCGATGGCTGTACACCGCCAGTCCGGCGCGTTCCAGCATCACCATGCAGTTGACCAGCAGGAACTCATTGAGGAACACGCCACCGGAGAGCACAACCTGCCGAATAGCGTTGGTGTCGGCCAGGTTCCGGCACTGCCGGACGACCATGGCGACGACTCCGCTGTGGAACCGCCTGCTGATCTGTTCGAGCGGGGTCCCCGCGGCCAGGTCGGCCGCGATCGCACGGATCACCGGTCGGTGGTCGACTTCTCCTGCGGCATAGCCGAATTCGTAACCGTCGACGAGCGTGAGGTCGCGATCGAGCAGACCCTCGAGTTCGATCGGGCCCTGCGCCTCGTATTCGGCGCGCGAACACACGCCGAGCAGAGCCGCTACCGCGTCGAACAACCGACCCATACTCGTCACCTCGGGCGAGTTGATGCCACGGGCGCACATGGTCGCGTAGACGTGTCTGCGGTCGTCATCGAGCGTCTCGAGCACCGAAAAGGCCTGCACCGCAGCATTGATCGACCCGAACGCGTCGACAGCGACAGCGACACCCGTCCGGATCGGTTCGCGCACAGCCTGATCGCCACCGATCAGGGCCACCCGCCGCAGATGCGCTGCCCGATCGACCTTGCCGTAGTCACCGACCAGGAACTCACCACCCCAGATGGTGCCGTCCGTGCCGTACCCGGCACCGTCGAACACCACGCCGATCGCGGGCCCGTCGAGCTTGTTCTCCGCCATGCAGGCCGCCATGTGCGCGTGATGGTGCTGCACCGCGATCGGCGCACCTGTCTCTCCGATACCGCTGTGGCCCATATTGATCCGGAAGTCCGGGTGCATGTCGTACACCCCGGCCTCGGGTCGCAGGTCGTACAGCGAGGCCAGGTGGGCAGCGGTTCGGCGGTGCGATTCGAACGTCTCGTCGTTCTTCAGATCACCGATGTGCTGGCTCAGATACACCCGCGTGCCGGCCGACAGCGCGACCGTCGTCTTGAGTTCGGCGCCATAGGCGACCAGCGGTCGCAGTGAACGACCAACCTCCACCGGGTACGGCGCGTACCCGCGCGCACGGCGCAGGAAGGTCAGCAGTGGCCCGTCCAGATCCGGGTGGATCGATACCCGGACCACGGAATCGTCCACCCTGGACTCGATTTCGCGGTCGTGGTACAGAATCGCGTCCGCGATCTCGAACAGGTGCGCCAGCGCGTCCGCATTGCGGTGCACGATGGGGTATCCCGACACATTGCCGCTGGTCATCACGAGCACGTCGGTGTCGGCCTCGTCGAGCAGCAGGTGGTGATGTGGCGCCGAGGGCAGCATCACTCCCAGGTTCGGATTCCGTGGCGCGACATTTTCCGGTACCGCGCCAGTACGCTTGCGGGCCAACAGGATCGGGCGAGCCGGTGAACGCAGTACCTGTTCCTCGGCAGGCGACAGTTCGACGATCCGATGCGCCGTGTCCAGATCTCGCACCATCACCGCGAACGGTTTCGAATCACGCCGCTTGCGCTTGCGCAGCAGCGCCACGGACGCGGCATTCATCGCATCGACTGCCAGATGGAAACCGCCGACACTCTTCACCGCGACGATCCGACCGTCCGACAGCTCACGCACACTCCGGCTCAACGCGTCCTCGTGCACCGTCCCGTCGGGGTAGGCGAGCAACAGCCTCGGCCCACAGTCCGCGCAGGCGTTCGGCTGTGCGTGAAACCGCCTGCTCATCGGATTCCGGTATTCCGCATCGCAATTCGCACACATCGTGAACGCGTGCATGGTGGTCTGCGATCGGTCGTAGGGCAACGCCCGGATGATCGAATACCGTGGCCCGCAGTTGGTGCAGTTGATGAACGGGTAGCGATAGCGCCGGTCGGCCGGGTCGCGCAGCTCGGCGAGACAGTCCGCACACACGTGGGTGTCGGCGGGGACGAGCGCCACCTTCTCCCCCGTGTGCTCGCTGGGCACGATCTCGAAACTCGACGCGCCCGACCCGCCCGCCACCCGGCTCAGCGCCACCACCCGGTCCACCCGAGCCAGCTCGGGCGCCCGGTCGGCCAGCTCGGCACAGAACAATTCCAGCGCGGCCTCACCGCCGCTCGCCTCGACGAGCACGCCCTCTGGATCGTTGCGCACCCAGCCCGTGAGCTGCCGCTCGCGGGCGAGTTTGTAGACGAACGGGCGGTACCCCACGCCCTGCACGACCCCGGTCACCCTGATCTGCCAGGTGGCGGTCATGGCAGCCCGGTCAGCACAGGCGGGGCAGCTCGGCGCCCCGCAGCGGTTGCAGTGTCGATTCGCGTCCGTCGGCGTCGCGCAGCACGACCGCGGCGCCGTCCCGGCCGGTCACCTCGCCGATCACCGTGGCGTGCCTGCCGTACTCGTGCCCGCGCAGTGCGGCCACGATGTCGGAGGCGGCGGCCGGGTCGGCGAAGATCGCAAGGCAGCCCTCGTTGGCGCAGTTCAGCGGGTTGATGCCGAGCATGTCGGCAGCCATCGCGGTCTCGTGCTGGATGGGCAGCGACTGCTCATCGATGGTGATGGCCTTGCCCATGCGGCCCGCGTATTCGTGCAGCACCGCCGAGAGGCCACCGCGCGTCACGTCACGCATCGACCGCACCGCCTCGCGCGGCACCGCCGCGAAGACGCCGTCGATCATCAGGTTGAGCGGCGCGCAGTCGCTGAGCACCCGGCTCTCGAAGCCGAGCCCCTCCCGGATGGAGAGCAGGTGCACCGTGTGATTGCCGATCGGGCCCGACAGGATCACCGCGTCGCCGGGGCGGACCGCGTCCATCCGCAGCGGTTCGCGCAGGAAGAACCCGACACCACTGGTGTTGAGGTACAGCTGATCGGCCTCGCCCGCCCGCACCACCTTCGTGTCACCGCACACGATCTGCACCCTCGCCTCGCGCGCGGTCTCGCGCACCGACGTGAGCACGCGCTCGAGCTGGTCGAACGACAATCCGGCCTCGAGAATGAGCCCGAGGGTGAGATAGCGCGGCACCGCACCCGAGACGGCCAGGTCGTTGACGGTGCCGCAGACCGCGATCTTGCCGATGTCGCCGTTGCCGAAGAACGGCGGGTCGACCACGAAACTGTCGGTGGTCATCGCGATCCGGTCGCCCTCCACGGGCAGGACCGCGCTGTCCTCCATCTCCCCCACGTATACGTCGCCGAGGGTGCGGGCGATGAAGTCGACCAACTCGCCCGACAGCACCGCGCCGGTGCCGTGGTCGAGCTGGATGTGCTGCGTGGCCACGGTCATGGTGTCTTGGTCTCCTTGCGCGGGATGCCGCCGGTGGTGTCGATGAGCCGCAGGATCTCGGCGGAGTCGGCGACGGTGGCGCAGTAGCTCTCCAGCCAGTCCAGCGCCCGCACCCGGTCGGCCTCCTGCGCCGAGAACACGCAGTCGCCGGGCACCGCGACGATGTAGCCGCGGAAGAAGGCGTCGGCGGCGGTGGTCTGGATACAGATCTGGGTCTGCAGACCGATCAGCACCAGCGCTTCCACGCCCTCGGCTTGGAGCCGGTCGTGCAGGTCGGTTTCGTAGAAGCCACTGTCCTTGCTGCGTTCCTGGATCACGTCGTCGGGGTCGACGAATTCGCGGATCACCTCGGCGCCGGGAGTTCCGCGCAGTGCCGGTACGCGACCGTCGTAACGCTCGGCCAGCGGGTCGTCGGGCTGATTCAGGAGTTGCAGGTGATAAACCGTGCAGCCCCGCTTGCGCATTTCGGTCAGGAATTCGTTCACCCGCGGCGTCGCAGCCGCGATAGCGGCTTCCCGCTCAGGATTCTTCCCGACGATGTCGTATTGCAATCCACTGGTGACAACGGCGATTTTGGACATGCCGATCCTTAGGTCCGTAAGAATGGGAAACAGTTCGGAGTTCAGGCCGAACGGGCGCCCGGCGAATTACCGTACGCATTATCGGAAGCGGCTTGCAGGGCCTGGGCGATATTCGCCCAATTGGCCGCGCATTGATTGGCGAGTTCGATCACATGGTAGGAGGAATGGGGTCGCACGAATTCGACGATCTTCTCGGCGTCGCCCGCGTTCACCGCGTGCTGATGCAGCCACCGCAGCAATTCGCGCCCGCCGACGCTCATCCGCAGCGCCGGGTCGCGCGAGAGCACGGCGAGCAGGGCGTCGAGGTCCACCTGCTTCTTGTGCGGTGTCGGCGCGAGCCGGTCGTTGTCCGCCGGTCCACCGGGCACCGGAGTCCTGGTGTCGTCGGGTTGGACCAGCGGGCCCATGCCGCTTTCCAGCCGGGCCCGGACGTCGCGGACGGTCGACGGCGAGAGGCCCACTTCGCGGGCGATGGAACGCAGCGAGGCATCGGGGCGGGCCAGCAGGAGTTCGGCGGCCGTTTTGCGCGCCGAATTCGTGTCGACCGGCCGGAGCCTGCCGTCACTGCCGAGCCGATGACTCGCTTGCGACGTATCGCCGGTACCGCTTCTGATCGAGGCCACGGTTTTCGCGGAGAGCCCCGCAGCGGTGGCGATCGACCGATTCGACCAGTGCGGATGGGAAAGGATGATGCGTTCCGCCGCAGCTCGGCGATCGGCCAGCGACAACGGCAGGCCGTGCCGCACATTCTCTTGTACGCCGAGAATGAACGCCAATTCTTCGGAACCTTCGACCATATACGCGTCGATGTGCGTGAGGCCTTTGCGTAGCGCCGCGCTCGTCCGGTGAAATCCGTCGATGATCCTATTCGTCGGACGATGGACGAGAATGGGCGGCAAAGGCCATTCCGCCTCGACCAGCCGCTCGATATGAGCGGGGTCCTCCCCTTCAAATCTGGGGGAGCCCGCCATGACGAGCGAGGCGATTTCCACAGACTGTTTTACCCGGTTGGATTTCAGCGGGCGATTCACCTATCAAGCCCCCCAGTCTTTCAAGCTGTACATCGATATCAAGATCAAGAGCCGCGTAAAAAAATATCGCAGTGAGCCAATTCGGGCAAGTGTTCGATCCGAGACCCTCGCCCGGGTCGCCGCGCCGGTCAGGGGCGTGCGGCGCCCTGCCCGACCGGCCGGTAACGAACCGACCTGACGGTGTCCAACTGGTGAAACCCACAGTTGGACAGGCATGTTCATGCCTCGAAGTCACGATCCGCCCAGCCGGCGCGCCGAGAATAGAATGGTCTATGCAACTCACAGCCGTGAGCCCGCTCAGGTGAGAATGTGAATTCGCTGGGAATTATTTCCACGGACCGAACAAACTGGACGATAGATTAATTCCATCTTGTTTCACATCGCCGCCGAGCATCGGGCCCCGCCGCACGAGCCCCGGCTGCCGCACCCGCCGCCGCGCAAGCCCCATCGACACGCGGCCCCGCCCGCGGCGATCCCGGAACAGGCCACAACGGCCAGGCGCCAAATCAACCCCTGAACTGCAACGTTAGGATGATCCTCAGCTCCGGGAAGACATCGAAGCTACCCGCCGGTAACATAGAATCCGTACCCCTACTGGCGGGTAACTTGGACCGTACTATGATGCGACCTGGGACGAGCGGCACCGCGTCGCTTCGTGAACGAAAGGCCACAGCATGAGCCCCATATCTTTGACGTTGGGCATCATCTCCATTCTGGTCGGTGTCCCCGCGTGGATCGGGTTCGGCCTCGCCATCCGGAAGATGGCTCGGACGATCATGCTCGGGCAGCCCGCCCCCGACCGGTTCACTCCGTTCGTGCCGCGGTTCGCCACCATGATCAAGGAGTTCGCCGCGCACACGCGCATGGTGAAGTTCCGGACCGTCGGCTGGGCGCACTGGCTCGTCATGGTCGGCTTCATGCTCGGCTTCGTCACGGTCTTCCAGGCGCAGGGGCAGATCTTCAGCCCCACGTTCACCTGGCCGCTGGTCGGTAACACCTTCGTCTACCACCTGCTCGACGAACTGCTCGCCCTCGGCACCATCATCGGTGCGATCGTGCTGATCGTCATCCGTCAGCTGAACCACCCCCGCGTCCCCGCCCGGCAGTCGCGCTTCTCCGGCTCCAACTTCTTCGCCGCCTACTTCGTCGAGCTCATCGTGCTCGTCGAGGGCATCAGCATGCTCGGCGCGAAGTCCCTCGTTCTGGCCTACACCGGCGAATCCCACGCCAGCAGCGACTTCGTCAGCATGCACATCGCCTCGGTGCTGCCCGCCAGCGCGGAAGCGGTGTCGGTTTTCGCGTTCTTCAAGCTGATGGCCGCGCTGGTCTGGGTCGTCGTGGTCAGCCGCAACGTCAACTGGGGCGTCGCCTGGCACCGTTTCGCCGCGTTCCCCAACATCTACTTCAAGCGTGAGGCCGACGGCGGCGTCGCCCTCGGTGCCGCCAAGCCGATGATGTCGGACGGCAAGGTCCTCACCATCGAGAACGTCGACCCCGATACCGACACCCTCGGCGCGGGCAAGATGGAGGACTTCTCCTGGAAGGGCTGGCTGGACTTCACCACCTGCACCGAGTGTGGTCGCTGCCAGTCGCAGTGCCCCGCCTGGAACACCGGTAAGCCGCTCTCGCCCAAGCTGCTCATCATGTCGCTGCGCGACCACGGCTACGCCAAGGCGCCCTACCTGCTGGCCGGCGGCCGCAAGGACATGGGCGGCGACGAAATCGGTCTGGTCGACGCCGACGGCAAGCCCGACGAGGCCAAGCTGGCCGAGATCACCGAGGAAGCCCGCGCCGAGGCCGAGCGTCCGCTCGTCGGCGGCGAGGACGTGCACGGTGTGATCGACCCCGAGGTGCTGTGGAGCTGCACCACCTGTGGTGCCTGCGTGGAGCAGTGCCCCGTCGACATCGAGCACGTCGACCACATCATCGACATGCGCCGCTACCAGGTGCTGATCGAGTCGGAGTTCCCCTCCGAGCTCGCCGGTCTGTTCAAGAACCTGGAGAACAAGGGCAACCCGTGGGGTCAGAACTCCAAGGACCGCCTGAACTGGATCAAGGAAGTCGACTTCGACATCCCGGTCTTCGGTAAGGACGCCGACAGCTTCGACGGCTACGAATACCTGTTCTGGGTCGGTTGCGCAGGCGCCTACGAGGACCGCGCAAAGAAGACCACCAAGGCCGTCGCCGAACTCCTCGCCACCGCGGGCACCAAGTTCATGGTGCTCGGCGCCGAGGAGACCTGCACCGGTGACTCGGCTCGCCGCGCGGGCAACGAGTTCCTGTTCCAGCAGTTGGCGATGCAGAACATCGAGGTCATCAACTCGGTGTTCGAGGGTGTCGAGCAGTCCAAGAAGAAGATCGTCGTCACCTGTGCGCACTGCTTCAACGCGCTCAACAACGAGTACCCGCAGGTCGGTGGCACCTACGAGGTCGTGCACCACACCCAGCTGCTGAACCGCCTGGTGCGGCAGAAGAAGCTGGTCCCGGTGGCCACGGTGTCGCAGAACATCACCTACCACGACCCCTGCTACCTCGGTCGCCACAACAAGATCTACAACGCCCCGCGTGAGCTGATGGAAGCCTCCGGTTCGACCCTGGTCGAAATGCCGCGCCACGGCGAACGGTCCATGTGCTGTGGTGCCGGTGGCGCCCGCATGTGGATGGAGGAGCAGCTCGGCAAGCGCATCAACGTCGACCGTGTCGACGAGGCGCTGTCCACCAACCCGACCAAGATCGCCACGGGCTGCCCGTTCTGCCGCGTCATGCTCAACGACGGCGTCACCGCGCGTCAGGAGCAGGGCCAGGGCGAGGGCGTCGAGGTGGTCGACGTGTCGCAGCTGATGCTCGACTCGATCACCCGCATCGATGCCGCTGAGCTGTCGGCGAACCTGCTCGTCGTCCAGGAGCCGAAGGCAGAACCCGAGGCGGAGCCCGAACCCGAGCCGGAGCCCGTCGCCGAAGCCCCTGCCGAAGCTGCCCCGAAGGCCGCGCCGGCTGGTGGCGGACTCGGTATGAAGGGCGCTGCCAAGGCGCCCGGTGGTGGCCTGGGTATGAAGGGTGCCGCGAAGGCTCCCGGTGGCGGTCTCGGCATGAAGGGTGCCGCCAAGGCGCCCGGCGCGAAGGCCCCTGCCGCCGAAGCGGAGTCGGCCCCGGCCGCGCCCGCCAAGGGTCTCGGCATGAAGGGCGGGGCGAAGGCTCCCGGTGGGGGTCTCGGTATGAAGGGCGGCGCCAAGGCTCCGGGTGCGAAGGCGCCCGCTGCCGAAGCTCCGGCCGCCGAATCGGCCCCCGAGACCACCGCTCCCCCGGTCAAGGGTCTCGGCATGAAGGGTGGCGCCAAGGCGCCCGGTGGCGGACTCGGCATGAAGGGCGGCGCCAAGGCGCCCGGCGCCAAGGCTCCTGCCGCTCCGGCCGCCGATGCGGCTCCGGCTGCCGATGCGGCTCCGGCTGCGGAAGCGCCCGCCGAAGCTGCTGCCACGGAGACCAAGCCCACGGTCGCCGCCAAGGGCCTCGCGATGAAGTCCGGTTTCAAGCGCCCCGGCCCCAAGGCTCCGGGCGCCCCGAAGCCCGCGGAATCGGCACAGGCCCCCGCCGCCCCGGCCGCGGACTCCGCGACCGAGTCCGCACCGGCCCCTGAAGCCCCTGCCGCCGAACAGGTTTCGGCCCCCACCGAAACCAAGCCGACCGTCGCCGCCAAGGGCCTCGCCATGAAGTCCGGCTTCAAGCGCCCCGGCCCCAAGGCCCCCGGCGCCCCGAAGCCGGCGGAACCGGCAGCGGCCCCCGCCGAACCGGAAGCCCCGGCTGAGCCCACCGCCCAGGAAGACACGGCCCCCGAGCCCACACCTTCCAACGGCAACGGCACCCCACCGGTGGCCCCGCCGACCGCCAAGCCCGGCGGCCTCGGCTTCAAGTCCGGAGCAAAGGCCCCCGGCCGCAAGAACTGACAACTGAACAACCCGGTGAGGGGCGGCTT
>NZ_JBPXLK010000043.1:0-23593 GCF_051843015.1 Nocardia sp. JW2 | reverse complement strand
CCGCACGGCGGAGCACTGCCGCCCGCTGGACCCTTGGCTCATCAGGGCTTCAGACGCCCACCGCCTCCGATGCCGAATCTGTCTCGGCCACAGGCTTTTTCACGTCCCGCATCAACACCACCGCGAGGGCCGCGGCCGCGACCGATGCGAGCGCACCCACACCGAAGGTGACCTGCATGGCGGTGCAGAAGGCGTCGCGAGCCAGGCCGATCAGCCCGGCGTCACCGGTGCCGAGCGCACCCGCGATGGACTCCCGCGCCGCGTGCGGCGCGGAGTCCGGCATGGCGCCGGCGAAGGTGCCCGCCAGGATGGCGCCGAGCACCGCGACACCGAGCGCGGCGCCCGCCTGCTGGATGGTGTCGTTGAGCGCCGAACCCACCCCCGCGTGGTCCTCGGGAACCGCACTCATCAGCGCGCCGATCGCGGCGGGCATGGCCAGGCCGCCACCGGCACCGAGCAGCGCCATCGCCACGGCGGGCAGGGTGAAGCTCGCGCCCGCGTCGAGGGTGGCGAGGACCGCGAAACCGGCGGCGACCACCACGAGTCCGGCGATGGTGACGATCCGCGCCCCCAGCTTGCCGACCAGCACCGCTCCGATCCCGTTGGCCAGCAGCAGCGTCACCGCCATCGGGGTGAAGGCGAGCGCGGTGCGCATCGGGGTGTAGCCGAGCACGAACTGCAGGTACTGGGTGAGCACGAGCACGAGCCCGCCGTTGGCGAAGGTCACCAGCACCAGCGAGAAGCTCGACCCGGTGAAGGTGCGGTCGCGGAACAAGTGCAGCGGAACCATCGGCGAGTCGGTGCGCAGCTCACGCACGACGAAGGCGGCGAGGGCAACGACCGTCACGGCGAAGCCGGCGAGCACACCGGAATCGGTCCAGCCCGCGTGCGGCACCGAGATGATCGTCCAGACCAGCGCCGTCATGCCGACGATGGAGGTGAGCATGCCGGGGAAGTCGGGGGTGCGCCACGGGCCCTTCGATTCGGGCATGAGCACGAGCGCGGCGACGAGAGCGACCACGACGATCGGCACGTTCATGACGAAAACCGAACCCCACCAGAAGTGTTCGAGCAGCACACCACCCACCACGGGGCCGCCGACCAGGCCAACGGTCGCCACGGCACTCCACGCGCCGATGGCCTTGGGTCGTTCGTCGTCGTCGAAGACGGTGATCAGGATCGACAGTGTGCTCGGCATGATGAGCACCCCGCCGATGCCCATCAGCGCGCGCCCGGCGATCAGCAGTTCCGGACTGCCCGCATAGGCCGCGAGCAGGGAGGCCGCGCCGAATATCACCAGCCCGATGATCATCACCAGCTTGCGGCCGAACCGGTCGGAGAGGCTGCCGGAGGTGAGCAGCAGGCCCGCGAAGACCAGCAGGTAGGCGTCGATGATCCATTGGATCTGCTGGGCGCTCGCGCCGAGGTCGGTGGCGATCTGTGGGATCGCGACCGTGAGCACCATGTTGTCCACGACCAGAACCAGGCTGCTCAGGCACAGCACGATCAGGATCAGCCACCGGCGCGGATCGCGCACCTTCGTGAGCGTTGACATCTCTGCTCCCCTTTCCGAAGCTATCCGCACACTGTGCGGTCAATGCGAACACTGTACGGTCTAGTGAACGATGTGCGCAAGGGGAACGTTGTACGGCAACCGAACACTGTTCATGAACCGGCTATGCTGGACGGAACCCGTCACAGAAGAGGAGGCAGCGATGGCAGCGAGCCCGACCGGGATCCCGTCGGTGTGGACCAGGCCGCCCCGCGAACGCCGCGACCAACCCGCGCTGAGCCGCGACCAGATCGTGGCGGAGGCGATCCGCCTGCTCGACGAGGAGGGTTTCGATGCCCTGAGCATGCGCAAACTCGGCGCCCGGCTCGGCGCGGGCGCCACCTCGCTCTACACCCACGTCGCCAACAAGGACGAGCTGCTGGAACTGGTCGTCGACCAGGTGATCGGCGAGGTTCCGGTTCCAGCCCCCGACGGCGACCGCTGGCGCGAGGTGATGCACGAACAAGCCGCCGGGGTGCGCAAGACCCTGCTCGCGCACCCCTGGATCACCGTCGTACTCAGCACCGCCGCGCTGATGTACCTCGGCCCCAACATGATGCGACTCACCGACTCGATGATCGCGATCCTCGACGCCGCGGGCCTGCCCGACGACGTGGTCGACATCGCTGGCAACGCCGTCTTCCAGTTCGTCGTCGGCTCCTGCGGTGGCGAGGCCGCCATGCTGATGACGATCGCGCAGAGCGGCCTGTCCAGCGAACAGTGGGCCACCCAGGTGCTGGCCGCCAGCGAGGCCGCCGCCCGTCCGTTCCCCCGCCTGCACCAGCGCTACACCGACCAGCTCGCGCGGTTGCGCGACAAGCCCGATCCGGCCGTCTTCGACAAGTTCACCCGCGAACTGGACCTCATCCTCGACGGAATCGAGACCCGTCGAGCGTGATCAGCCCGCTGGGCGGGCGCGGGCCGAATTCGCCCGGGAATACAGGTAACCCATGGGCGCGAGCACCCCGCAGGCCAGCAGCAGCAGGGTGCGACCGTCGTTGCCGAGCATCACGTCACCACCCGGACCGCGCGAAGCGCACAGCAGGAAACCGAAGAGCCACAACACGATCGGCGCGAAGACGAAACCGAGCCGATCGGTGACGCTCGCCATCCCGTACACCAGACCGACATTCACCACTCCGGCCACCAGCGCCGCGATCGGCAGCGGCACCGACCCGATGTACAGCGGCAGGAACAGCACCTCGAGCGCGAGGGTGATGAGCGCGTCGACCATGAGCAACACGACGATGAGCCCGGCGACGAGGGGATCGGGCGGTGCGGGCAGACGCACGCCACGGCGCGCGGTTGACTGGTCGGAGGTCACCATGCGGGCGAGTCTATTCGGCCGGTCGGCTCATTCGAGGCCGGCGAACAGGTCGTGCTCGAACCCGTCGTCGCCGACCGGCCCACGGGTGCCACGCACCAGGGTGAAATGTTCCTCCGGCAGCACCGGCAGGGCGATGTTGTTCGACAGCGCGAACTCCCGGCCGCTCGGTGCGAGGGTCACCTGGGTGGCGTGCGCGCGCATGGCCGCACGCTTGGCGGCGAGCACATCCGACACGTCGACCACGGTGCTCACCCCGGCGGTTGTCGACATCGCCGCCAGCTCCGCCTCCACGGGCAACCGCCACCCTTCCGGCAGGGCGCCGGGCAGCCCGTCGACGGTGCGGCGGGCGAGGGCGGCGGTGTGCTGGCGCAGCAGGTCGGCGTCGGTGACGGTCCAGTAGAACTTGGGCACGTCGTAGCCCTGTTCGGCGGCCGCGGCCACGGCGGCGGTGGTGACGTGGTGTGCCCGGATGTGGTCGGGATGGCCGTAGCCGCCGCGCGGGTCGTAGGTGACGACCACGCGCGGGCGCAGTTCCAGCAGCACCGCGACGAGTTCGTCGACCGCCGCGTCACCGGAGTTCACGAACGCGCGCGGATGCTCGGCCGACGGCGTGCCCGCCATCCCGGAATCACGCCAGCGACCCGGCCCACCGAGGAACAACGGTTCGCCCGCGTCCAGCGCGGCCAGGGCGGCGGTGAGTTCGCTGATGCGGTAGCCGCCGAGCTGGTCGGCCTCGGCGGCGATCAGGCGCGCCCAGCGTTCGCCGATGACCTCACCTTCCTCACCGAGCGTGCAGGTCACCACTGTCACCGGCACACCGCGACGGCGGTAGTGCGCGATGGTGCCACCGGTGGTGAGGGTTTCGTCGTCGGGGTGGGCGTGCACCAGGAGCAGGCCGCCGGTCTCGCGCGTCATGGGATCCTCCGCCACTGTGCCGTATCACCGAAGATGCCGACCTGGATGGCGCCCGACAGGGACGCACCGTCCACGCGCGGGCCCGCCGCCGCGACGACGTTGTCCTGCACGATCGGCAGCACCGTCGACAGTTCCCACAGCTTGGGCTCGGCCTCGGCGACGATCCGGCCCACGTCGATTCCGCGCAGCGCCTCGTCGATCGACGGTTGCAAGCCCGGATCGCAGACGCCGCCGACATTGCTCGGCGCCTGCCGGTAGGCCTCGGCCGCGGCCAGCACCGGGCCGTCGGCACCCGGCGGCTCCACCGGCGGGCATCCATACCGGGAGGCGAGCACCGTCGCCGGATCACCGCCCGCGAGTTCCCACCCGACGATCGCGTCGACCGACGACTCGGTGAGTTCGCGACCGTACAGTTCGTCGGCGGGGATGCCGCGCACGGTGGCATCGATTCCGGCACTGCGCAATTGGTCGGCGGCGGTGTTGGCGACGGCCAGTGCCGCCTCGTCCTCGGCGACCGCGCCGATGCGTACCGACAAGCCCTTGCCGTTGCGCGCCACCGAACGTGGCTGCGGTGCGGGCGAAGTGGGCGAACTCGTCTGCGGCGTCTCCGGTGCCCGCCCGAAACCGGCCTCGGCCAGCAGGGCGAACGCCTCGTCGGCGCTGAGCCGGGGCGGGGCGGTCGGCAGATAGCCGGGGCTCGACGGTGGAAGTACTTGGGCGCGAGCGGGTTCCACCCAGCCACCGCTCTGCGCCCCGACGGTGGCGAGCAGGGCGGGATCGAGCAGAGCGAGCAGCGCTTTGCGCACCCGCACGTCGATCAGGTCGCCGGAGCGGCCGTTGAGGGTGAGTTGCAGTTCCCGCGCCTGCGGCATGATCGTCGTGCGCACCGACGGGATGGCGGCGAGTTGCGCCTGGGTGGCGACCCCGCCGTGCACCAGCGCCATCTGCGCGTCGCCGGTGCGCAGGGACTCGGCGAGCTGGGAGGGAGATCCGCCGCGCCGCAACAGGATCTGATCGGGTGCGGCGGGGGTGCCCCAGAACCGGTCGTTGCGTTCGAGCAGGATCTCGTCGCGCCCGCGATCCACGGACTTGATCGTGAAGTTGCCGCCCGACACCGGAATCCGGTCCACGAGTCCGCTGGTGAATCCGCCCGGGGAGTCCTTCACCAGATGCGAGGGCAGCAGATTCGCGAACAGCTCACGCCATGCCGGATACGGCTGGGTCAGCGTCACAGTGACCGTTTTGCCCCCACCCGAGGACGCCACGTCGGAGATCAGCCGGTAGCCCGCCGGATCGACCACACCGGGCTGGGAGATCATCTGCTGCCACAGGAACCGGAAGTCCTCGGCGGCGATCGGCGCACCATCGGACCAATTCGCCTGATTACGCAGGGTATAGGTGATGGTGAACGGTTCCTGCGAGGTCACATCGGCCGACACGATCAGCGCCGAGTCGGGCACGAAATCCACCACACCGGGATGCGCCGGATTGGGCACCGGCCGGAACGGGCTCGGCAACACCATCGAACTCACCGCGTTGGTCGCGGGCGACTGATCCGAACGCAGATGCGGATTGAATCCGATCCCGATGTCGTCGATGGCGACGACGACGGTGTTCTTGCCCGGCTTGGCCTGGGTGGTCTTGGGCGAATCGGTGCTCTCGATCGGCGGCGGCGGATTCGCGGTGCACCCGGCCACGACCACCGTCGAGGCGATCATCGCCAGCACCATCGCGCGCCACATCGCGCGCCACCCCGAATTCACCCTGCGCACTCTACTTGACCCCTCGATCCGTTGCCGGACTGCACAAAAGGCGTCGGCCGGGCCCGTTTCCGGTACCCGGCCGACGCCGTGAAACACCTACCGACCGCTAGCTCGAGGCGGCGGCCTTGTCTCGGGCCTTGCGACGCGACAGGTCACGCGCCCGCTCGTTGGCACCGAGCACGACCTTGCGCACGCGAACCACCTCGGGGGTGACCTCGACGCACTCGTCGCCGGCACAGAACTCCATCGCCAGCTCGAGATCGAGCTGCAGGGGCTTGGCCATGGTCTCGAAGGTGTCCGCGGTCGCGCTGCGCATGTTGGTCAGCTTCTTCTCGCGGGTCACATTGATGTCGAGATCCTCGGCACGCGGGTTGATGCCGACCACGTGGCCCTCGTAGGTCTCCGCGCCCGGCTCGACGAAGAACTGACCACGGTCGGCCAGCTGGATCATCGCGAACGGGGTGACCGAGCCCGCGCGGTCCGACACCAGCGAACCGGTGTGGCGGGCGCGGATCTCACCGGCCCACGGCGCGTACCCGTGGGACACGGCGTTGGCGATGCCGGTGCCGCGGGTCTCGGTGAGGAACACGGTGCGGAAGCCGATCAGGCCACGCGACGGGACGATGAACTCCATGCGCACCCAACCGGCGGCGTGGTTGCTCATCTGCACCATCTTGCCCTTGCGGGCGGCCAGCAGCTGGGTGATGGCACCCAGGTACTCGTCGGGGCAGTCGATGGTCAGCTCTTCGAACGGCTCGTGCACCTTGCCGTCGACCTGCTTGGTGACCACCTGCGGCTTGCCGACGGTGAGCTCGAAGCCCTCGCGGCGCATCTGCTCGACCAGGATGGCCAGCGCCAGCTCACCACGGCCCTGCACCTCCCAGGCGTCGGGACGGCCGATGTCGAGCACGCGCAGCGACACGTTGCCGATCAGTTCCTGATCCAGACGCGCCTTCACCATGCGGGCGGTGAGCTTGTGGCCCTGCACCCGGCCGACCAGCGGCGAGGTGTTGGTGCCGATGACCACCGAGATGGCGGGCTCGTCGACCGAGATGCGCGGCAGCGCGACCGGGTTCTCCACGTCGGCGAGGGTGTCGCCGATCATGATGTCGGAGATGCCCGCGATGGCGACGATGTCACCGGCCACGGCGACCTCACCGGGCAGACGCTCCACACCGACGGTCTGCAGCAGCTCGGTGATCTTGACGGTCTTCACGCCGTCGGCGTTGATCCAGGCCACGTTCTGGCCCTTGCGCAGCTCACCGCTGAAGATACGAACCAGCGCGAGACGGCCGAGGAAGGCCGAGGCGTCGAGGTTGGTGACGTGGGCCTGCAGCGGGCCTTCCGGGTCGCCCTTGGGCGCCGGGATGTACTCCATGAGCACGTCGAACAGCGCGTCGAGGTTCTCGGCGGCGGGCGCCTGGCCGTTCTCCGGCTGCTCCTTGGACGCCTTGCCCTCACGACCCGAGGCGTAGAGCACCGGCAGGTCGAGCGCGAGCTCGGCGGCTTCGGCGGCCTCGTCGTCGAGATCCGAGGCCAGGTCGAGCAGCAGATCGTGCGACTCCTCGACGACCTCGGCGATGCGGGCGTCGGGGCGGTCGGTCTTGTTGACGACCAGGATCACCGGCAGCTTGGCCGCGAGCGCCTTGCGCAGCACGAAACGGGTCTGCGGGAGCGGCCCCTCGGACGCGTCGACGAGCAGGACGACACCGTCGACCATGGAGAGGCCGCGTTCGACCTCACCACCGAAGTCGGCGTGGCCGGGGGTATCGATGACATTGATGACGGTGACGGAACCGTCGGGATGGTGCCGGTGGACGGCGGTGTTCTTCGCGAGAATGGTGATGCCCTTCTCGCGCTCGAGGTCACCGGAGTCCATGACTCGGTCGACCAGTTCGGCTCGCTCAGCGAACGCGCCCGACTGACGAAGCATGGCGTCGACCAGGGTCGTCTTGCCGTGGTCGACGTGGGCCACGATGGCGACGTTGCGGAAATCGCGTGTAGACGACACGCCTGGATCCTCCTGCTGTTGATGTATTTGGCACGCATGAATCTTGCTCGCGGCCTGTTCCAGACTACCGGTACCGAAGTGGCGGGCACGTGTCAGCCTTTGTACTTAGGGTAAGCTAACCCGCGTGGGCAAGGTAAAGGCGAAGAAGGTTTCCAGCCTCAAGCCGAAGAAAAAGTGCTGTCGGAAGAAGACACGCTGCTTCAAATGCCCCGTCGTCATCATGCGTATGAAGAAGGCCGAAGCCGCCGGTCTGAGCGGTAAAGATCTCAAAAAGGCCCTGAAACAGGCGCGCGCCGCCTGAGCATCCGACGACGGGCGATGCGCCCTGCCCGGATGAGGCGTAGAACTGCAGTTATGGGTAATTCGCTGCTCTCCGACCCCGAGATCACCATCGCCCTGGCCACGCTGCCGGACTGGTCGCGCGAAGGCGACTCCATCACCCGGACGGTGAAAGCCCCGAGTTTCCTCGACGGCATCGAACTCGTCCGCAAGGTCGCCACCGCCGCCGAACAGGCCGATCATCATCCCGACATCGATATCCGTTGGCGCACAATCCGTTTCACGCTCAGCACACATTCGGCGGGCGGGCTCACCGGGCAGGACACGGCGATGGCGCACGTGATCGACGACATCGTCGCGGGCTGAGTCAGCCCGCCGCGACCTCAACCGCGCGACGGCCGCGCACCTGCGCGGCGAGTGTGTCGCGCCCGTGCCATACCAGCCAGCCGAGCAGCACGAACACCCCGATCACATCCACCGCGCCGAGCCAGGCCAGCACCCACGGACGTGGGATCTCCCAGATCGTCGGCTGCGCGAACGACAGCACCCACGGCACGCCGACCAGCATCGTCAGCACCCAGAAGGCGGCGAGCGCGCGCGCCATGCGCTCGGCCTTCAGCGGGCCGTAGAGCAGCCACAACACAGTGGGAATCAGCCACACCCAGTGGTGCGACCAGGAGATCGGCGAGATCATCAGGCCGAACAGCTGCACGAGCACCAGGGTGCCGAGCCGGTCGTCGGGGCCGAGGGTGCGCCAGGCCAGGAACGCCAGCACGGCGGTGACGAGCACGCCCGCGATCCACCACGGACCCGAACCCACGTCGTAGCCGAGGATGCGGCTCAACGCGCCACGCAACGACTGATTCCACACCGAACCCACCGGGCCGATCCGGTCGGCGTCACCGAGGAGCGTGCCGAAATAGCGCTTAGCCTCGTGGGCATTGATGAGAAAACTCACAGCGACCGTCAGGCCGAACGCCGCCGCCGACCACACCACCGTCGCCCACCGACGCCGCGCCACGAAATAGAGGCCGGTGATCGCAGGCGTCAATTTGATCCCCGCGATCACACCGACGAGCCCACCGGAGACCCACCACCGCGAGCTGCGCACCGCGAGCATCGCGCCGAACACCAGGAACACATTCACCTGGCCGTAATCGATCGTCGTGCGCACCGGCTCGAGCCACACACCGAGCGCGGTCCAGCCGACCGCGGCGGTGACCCACTTCGTTTCCCGCGCCGTGTCCTTACCGAGCAGCAGTTCGAAACTGATCGCGATCACGCCGTAGAGCGCGGCGACGGTCGCCAGCATCCAGCCGACCGCGACCACCGGGAACGGCAGGTAGTGCAGGGGGAAGAAGACCAGCGCGGCGAACGGCGGATACGTGAACGGCAGCGGGAAGTCGGGTGTCTTCTCCGCGTAGGTGAAGTCGTAGAGACGATCGGTGAGCAGCGAGGCCGAACCATCGACGTACACGTGCAGGTCGACGACGTTGAGCCCGTTGGGCGCGAACAGCATCCAGGCCAGCCGGGCGAGCACGGACAGTCCGAGCAGCGCGAGAGCCCATCGGAGGTGTCGGTTCAAGGCCGTGCTTTCGGTCGTATGAAATGGCGCGTACGCGGTGCCAGATCACAATAGCTGTGTTTGTTCGGCGGCTGGCGCCGCGGGTTTTCGGCCCTGGCGGGCCTCGATTCTTCACTCCTCCGCTCAGTCGCTTCGCTCCTTCGCTCCGTCGCTCCAGAATCGAGGCGGGCCGAAAACCGGGGTCCAGTAGTCCGCTGCGCGACACTGCTGGTCACAGTTGCATCAACGTCCCCACTGGTAACACGTTCGGGGGCTAGCTTCGATGCAGAGTATTTTCGGCCGGGATGTCTTCACGGGCCCGGCGGCTGTACAACACGGCAGCGTTGTCCTTAGAGTGACCCCGTCATGGGGACCGACAACCCTCGCCCATCGCAACACCGAGGTAAGGACGGCTGGACAAGTGCTTCGTAGCCGAGCATCGCGGATCGCAACGACCGCTCTCGCCCTCGCGGCAGGCGCCATGCTCGCCGTGCCCGCGTCGACAACGGCCGCGCCCGCCGCGCAGGCGGCCCCGGTCAGCGTGCCGATGGTGCCCGAGGGCGTCCCGGTCGACGCGCTCGCCGCTTTCGCGCCCGCTGTGACCGGCCTGATCGCCGGTCCCGCCGATGTCGCGAGCCCGCAGACCGCCCTGCTCGATCAGGCGCGGGTCCTGCTGGCGACCATGAATCTGCCGCCGGCCATCAAGGCGACGCTGGAGCGGATCATCACCTTCCTCGACGGCAGCGGCGGCGGTGGACCCGACATCCCCGAGAACGGCCCGGTCATCGCGCAGTTCCTGTACCCGACCATCGGCAAGGCGTGCATCGGTGACGGCGCCGACTCGGTCGGTACCGCGCTCGCGGTCCCCGGTCCGGCGCAGCTGCCCCCGCCCGGCCCCGCCGCCGGCCAGGCCGGTTTCGTGTTCACCGCGCTCGGCACCAAGGCGCCGACCGCCGAACAGAACCCGCCGATGACGGTGCAGTGGCTCAACCTCGATACCCGTCAGTCGGGCGTGCAGACGCTCACCGACGAGGCGAAGATCAACCCCGGTGGGCCCGCCACGCTGTCGACCATCGCCAACACCGGTCACGGCCGGGTGGTCGCGGTGATCTCCGGCTCGCTGACCACCGCCGCCGAGGGCGCCGCCCCGCGCACCTGCAACTTCATGCCGACCCTCGGTTTCTTCACCGTGTAGGTAGGCAGAGCTCGAGCCCGGTCCCGTTCTCGCGAACGGTGCCGGGCTCGAGTTGTTTCAGGGGGTCACCACTGGCCGTAGTCCGAGGCCAGGACGGTGTTCACGTCGACGCCGACGCCGTCGATGGCGCGCTTGTCGATCTCGAACTGGTGCAGATGGGCGTTGTCGTGCACGAAACCTCTCGGGGTGCCCCAATTGTGTTGCCAGAACCAGGAACCGAGACCCGCGGCGAGGGCGCGGTCGATGGTCGGTGTGTTGGCGTAGATGCCGACGAGGTCGGGGCCGAGCACCGACTGCCAGCCCTCGATGTAGGGCGCGATCATCTCGTCGAACTCCTGCTCAGAGGGGTTGTCGTCGATCGAGGCGTAGATCGGGGCGGTGTCCGGGCCGCCTGCGGCCGTGTGCAGTTCCCAGCCGCGTTCGGCATGTTGCTTGCCCGCTTCGAGGCCACCGCGCCAATCGGCGGTCGGGCCCTTGCCGAACTGGTAGTTCGACACGATCGACAACCCGTGCGCCCACAGGTCTTCCACTTCGCCGGGCAGCAGCGGTTTGCCCTCCATCCACTCCGCACCCGGCCTGCGGTCGGAGACGTAGCGGATCACACCGATGTGGCCCGCGGCCTTGATCGCCTCGGCCGACGGTACGCCTGCGGCATAGTCGACGAGGGTGCCGTAGGACTGGGCCGCGGCAGGCGTGGCAGCCAATCCGAGGCCGAGAGTTGTCGCGGCGGCGAATCCGAAGAACTCACGCCGGGTGACCGGAACAGAACGCATGACAGGACTCCTTCGCGCAACCCGACCACAACCGGCAAGCGAGCCCGGCGCGTCAACCCCGTACGCGCCGGGAGCCTAGAACGTGCGACTCATTTCACCACAGCTCACACCGGCACCGCTAGACCCAGTAATCACAGCAGCACCATCGGTCACAGCTCAGGTCGCGCCGTCGATGGCAGCGCCGACGTCGATGGTCCGGCCCGAAGGGTCGGCGAGCTCGGTACTCACCACGGCGACGACCTGGGCCATCACCTGTTTCTTGATGCCTGCCAGCCGGGCGAGCGTCGCGGCGCGCAAACCCTTGGCGGTGAATTCCATCGAGATGTCCTCGATGGCGGGCGGCGGCACCTCGATCACGATCTGCAGTGGTTCGGCGGCGCGCGCCGTGAGGACGAGGGGGATCTCGAGGTCGGCGCGGTAATGGTTGGCCTTGAGCACGTCGACGGTGATGTCGAGGCCGACCGGCAGGGTCATGTCGAACACCCGCAGCTCACCGGGCACCGCCGCACCGCGCTCGACCACCCGCGGCTGCTCGATCGCGCCACGCACGGTCACCGTCGCCGCGCCGCGCGGGCCCTCCGACAGCGGTCCGATCGCGATCTCCCCGCCGGCCATCTGGGCGACCACGCTGTGCACGCGGTCGCGGGTGACGATCTGGGTGAAGAAGCGCAGACCGAACTCGCGGTGGTCGATCCAGTCGAACACGGTGTCGTTGCGGTGCGGGGAGCGGTAACCGTCGAGGATCGCCTCGATGTCGAACACGCGCTCGGCTCGCGCCTTGGGATCGCTGATGATGGCGTTCACCCGGCCCGCGACCTCGCGCTGCACGAGGCCCGCGATGGGGTCGAGCAGCATTTCCCAGGCGGTGTCGATGGCCTCGGCACGCAGGGTGAAACTCACGTCCTTGGCCGTCACCGTGCCGACGTCCATGACGAGGAGCAGCGGTGCGGCGGTGCGGGCGTGCAGGGTGAGGGCGATCTCGACGAGGGCGGCCACGCCGAGTTTGCGGCCACCGAGAATCAGGTTCACCGCGAGTTTCAGGGGGACCTTCACGCCGAAGGTGAGCGCGTCGCCGGGATTGCGGGTGACCACCGGGGTACCGAGGGTGCCCTCGGCGGCGAAGCCTGCCAATCCCGCCGGGCCGAGGGAGAACGGACCGATCTGCACACCACGCCCGGTCATGCCCGCGACGGCGGCGGCGATCCGGTCCTCGGTCACCGCGTACCTGACGAATCGCTCGCCGAAATCGGCGTACTCGATCCGCTTCGGGTCACGACGTGCTTCTCCGGTCACCTTCACACGCACATCGAACACGGTACGGGATCGGTGTGCGCGGCCAGGTGTCGGCGCAACTCCTCCGTCCTGCCGATGAGGGGGAAGCAGGACGGAGGGGTCGGCTGCGGCGCTGCCGGGCGCCGCGTGAACCATCGTACGTGTACCGGCCCGGTCGTGCCGCGTCGGTGGGGTCGGTTACCTTGCGCGACAGTAACTTTCAGAATCGTCCGTACCCCACGAGGTCGGGCGTTTCGCTCACCTCGATGGTGCGGATCCGGATGGTGCCCATCTCGTTGCCGCCGATGGTGGTGATCGTGTCACCCTCGGCCTTCAACACGATGTTGGTGTGCTGACCGAGCGGGCTGTCGGGACCGTAGAGCACCACGTCGCCGGTGCGCGGCCGGTAACCCACGTCGGGCCGGGTGAAGCGGCCGACGGTCTCGTAGTACTCCTGCAGCGTGTACACCCCGGGGATGCGCCAGGAACCGGAGTTCGGGTTGCTCAGTGGCCTGCCCGCCTCGCGCATGGTCCAGCTGACGAAGTCGGCGCACCACGCCTCCTTCACACCCTCGGCGTACTTGGGTCCGTCACCTGGCTTCTCGTATTCGCGGCGCAACACGTCGACCAGCGCGATCTGCTGTTCGTCGAGGTGTTCGCTGTCGAGGGCCGGGAACGGCTCACCCCAGTCGTGCTGCCACCACACCAGCCCGGCGACCAGCACCGCCGTGGCCGCGAGCACGCCGGAAATACCTAGGATCCATCTGGAACCGCGCCCGGTCCGCCCGGTCTGCAGCTGCGTCATCGCCCCCCGCTTTCATCGGTCTCTGCTTCATTAGACGAATCGCGAGGGCCGGCGGTTCCCTGTATACGGAAGAATCTCGCAGCGTGGTCCCGGAGCGGACGCGGGTCGTGATCACCGGGTGGACCCCTGCGCCACCCGGGTATCGACGCCTCCACAGGCGACGGCGCTCTCGGCGCGCGCGACAACCACGCGTGCCGTCCCCTCCGGCGACCGTTCCGCTCCGGAACTACTGATGGACAGCCCGGCGCTGCCCCGCCCGGCTGTAAGAATTTTCGCGAACGCCGTACGGTCGGTCAAGCTAGACGACTGTCCCAGTTTGTCCCACCGCAGGAAAGAGGACCGGACGTGGAAGACCCGCACCTGGCGATCGCCAGGTACCTGCGCGAACGTCGCGAGGCGGCAGGCCTCACCCGCGTCGCACTCAGCGCGCGGGCGGGCATCTCCCCCGCCCTGATCCAGAAGATCGAACAGGGTTCGCGCACACCGACACTCGAGGCGCTCACCGCGCTGTTCGACGCACTCGACGTGCCGGCCCTTTTCCGCGATCACCTGGTGTCGCTGTCGCTGGCCGACCGCTACGGCAGCCCGGCGGCCGACATCCCGAGCGACATCCCCACCGCCGATCTCGTGCTGCTCAACTCGATCTCGTATCCAGCCAGCCTGCAGATGTACACGACCTACGATGTGGTCGCCACGAATTCGGCCTGGACACGGTACTTTCCCGGCCTCGACACCAGCACCACGCTGCTGGAATGGATGCTGCTCGACCCGCGTTCACGCGAGGTGATGCTCGACTGGGACAAGCAGGTTCACCTGTGCGTCTACGGATTCCGGGTGATGAGTCCCGGCGTTGTGCCCAAGGAGCGGATCGACCGGCTCTTCGCGGCCTGCGCGGTCGCCGAGGAATGGGAACGGTTCTGGACCACCGAGCCCGACGTGCCCTCCCACCTCGACCGGCCCGTGCAGCGGTTCCGGCACCCCGAGACCGGCGCTGCCGTAGCGATGACCATGCAGGTGCACGACTCGATCGTGCCCCGGCGGGAATGGTCGCTCGTCACCTTCTGCCCGCTTCTCGACGGCTCCGTCCGAGACGCCGCAAACCAGTAGCTGCTCGAGTTAAGCTGCGGCCGTGGCCACGCAACGGACAGCACGCCCAGGCTGGTTGGCCTGGGACAACTACTTCGTCGGCGTCGTCGGGCTGGTACTCGGACTGTGCTTCGGTACCTGCGCGGCGTTGATCGCCGGCCCCGGCCGCAACCTCGCCGCGATCATCCTGGTCGTCCTCGCGGCAGTGTGCGTGCTGCCCGCGTTGTTGCGCGCGCTCGCCGAACTCAGCGTGTGGGTGCGGCTCGCGGTGCTCGCGATCGGTTTCGCCCTGCTGCTACCCGCGATCCTGGTGAGCCCCGATGTGCGCGACTGGGCCGCCGAGCGCTGGGAAAAGGCCTGGAAGTAGGTGGCCTACCGGAGGTTTCCCTGCGGCAGCGACAGCAGGAACCGCAGGGTGTTGTTCAGGAACTGCGACGACTGCCAGGCGAAGTAGCCACCCGCGGCACCGGTATCCGAGGAGCCCGCCGCCGAACCCGTCGCCAGGTTCGCCGAACCGGTGGCCGACCCGATCGCCAGATCGGCCGACCCGCTCGCCGAACCCGAGCCCGGTAGCGCGGCGGCCTGGCCCGCCGAGCCGAGCACCCCGATCGTCACCGCGGCCGCGACCAACGCGACTCGAACGGCATACGGCTTGGACGTTTCACGACCGGACAACATCTGATGAATCCCACTCTCCGAAAACAACTGCGAAAGCCCAGTATTCACACCTGAGCGCGGCATCAAACCCGATTCGCCGGGATTACCCGATCTCCCGCGCGAGTTCCCATACTCCGTCATGCGAGGCGGGTCTGACAGACCACGGATATCGGGGCAGATCCTTGTGGAGAGTCCCAAGGGCGGCCCGATACGGCAACCGCCGCACCGGCTGTGGCGGTGCGGCGGTTGGGCCTATTCATGGTCCGGCAGTCGGACCTTCGGGTGCGTCGAGCTCTCGGCTATCGGCGGGCCGAACGCTGACGAACCGCGGATGCCGTTGTGGACGTGGTCTTTTCGACGAGGTCGGCGAGGTCGGCCGCTGCGGCCGGGAGGCGGCGGTGCTTGCCGTTGGTCAGCTCCGAACCGCGTTCGCGGGCCAGCTCGGCGGCGTACTTACCGCGAATCTTGG
This sequence comes from Nocardia sp. JW2, assembly GCF_051843015.1. Classification (NCBI taxonomy): domain Bacteria; kingdom Bacillati; phylum Actinomycetota; class Actinomycetes; order Mycobacteriales; family Nocardiaceae; genus Nocardia; species Nocardia sp. JW2. The sequence goes on along the minus strand of NZ_JBPXLK010000043.1, from coordinate 7,925 downwards.
CTTCCTCACCACGTTCGCGAGCGAGCTCGGCCGCGTACTTACCGCGGACCTTGGCCTCTTCACCGCGTTCGCGCGCGACCTCAGCCGCCCGCGCACCACGTTTCCGCGCGACTTCGGCCGCCTCCGCGCCACGTTCCCGCGCGACCTCGGCCGCCTGCGACCCACGCTCCCTGGCGATCTCCGCCAGCTGCGACCCGCGCTCCTTGGCCACCTCGACCAGGTGCGAGCTGCGACCGCGCGCCTCGTCGGCGACCTCGGGCCCACGGTCGCGCGCCACCTCGGCGATGTGCGCGCCGCGTTCACGGGCGGCTTCGGCGATCTGCGGCCCGCGTTCCCTGGCCAGCTCGGCCAATTGCTCGCTGCGGGCGCGAGCCAGCTCCGCCAGCTGGGGGCCACGTTCCTTGGCGACCTCAGCAAGCTGCGAACCGCGCGTCTTGGCGGCGTCGAGGACAACCACTCCTTCGTCGCGCACCTGCTCGGCCAGGCTCGGGCTGCGATCCATCAGCTTGTGGGCGGCACGGCGACCCCGCCAGCCCAGCGACGGCTTGCCCTCGGTGTCGGCCGCCGCGATCATCAGGCCGCCGAGCAGGCCGAGATCCTTCAGGAATCCCGCCCGCTTCACCGCCTTGCGATCGGGGTCGGATTCGGACCAGAAGTCCTGTTCGGTGACGGTGCCCGGGACGACGGTCGCGGCGAGCAGGAAGGCGGCGGGGCGGGGTGCGCGACCGCTCGCCAGCAGCAGACCACCGGCCACCTGCACCATCGCGTTGATCTGCACCATCTTGCCGGGGTCGTCGGGGACCTTGGCGGCCAGCGCGTCGGGCAGGCTGTCGCGCCCCTTGTCGGCAAGGGCGGCGGCCGCCTCGGCACGCGGCTTCGGATTCATCAAACCGTTCACTCCGGTGGCGATGAACGTCGTCCCCAGCAGTGTGCGGGCAATGCGGCGGACAGGCCTGATCGGCATGGTCGGGTCCCTTCGTCTGGCTTGTCGGTTCCTCGCTTCCCGCCTTACCCTGTCCCCCTCCGCACAAACGAACAACAGACCGACCGCCCTGTTTCGCGTTGGTACGGTCGCATCGTGGTTGATGACACCGTCCGCGCGGCCTACAGCGACTTGCACGAGCTCTACATCGAGGTCTGCGGCTCTCCCGCCGCCGTCGATCCCGAGGACTCCGCTTTCGTCCTACGCCACCTCACCGAGGGTCCCGTCCTCGACCTCGGCTGCGGGCCGGGGCATTTCACACACATCCTCACCGAAGCCGGTATCACGGCCGAGGGCCTCGACATGGTCCCCGAATTCATCGAGCACGCCCGCGCGACCTACCCCGGGATTCCGTTCGAGGTCGGCTCGATCCGCGCCATGGACGCGCCGGACGAATCCCTCGCGGGCCTGCTCTCCTGGTTCTCCCTCATCCACCTGCCGCCGGACGAGATCCCTGCCGTGCTGGCCGAATTCCGCCGAATTCTTCGCCCCGGGGGCCGGCTCGTCCTCGGCTTCTTCACCGACAAAACCGCTGTCGAACCGTTTCCACACAAGGTGACAACCGCCTACCGCTGGCCCGTCGACACCTTCGCCGAAGTCCTCACCTCCGCAGGCTTCACCGAACTCGACCGCCTCACCCCACCTGTTTTCGACGCGTCTCGGCCGTATGGAGCTTTGGCTGTCACACCTAGGTGGTGAACGCGAACCCCCGAGTACAGCGCGCACCACCCTCGGGTCCGTATCTCCGATCGCTCCCACGTCGTTGGATTGACCTACGCCCCGATCCCACCCCGTAGGAGCCCCCGGATGCCGATCAAGAAGCTCGCGACGACAACCCTGCTCATCACCGGCTTGGCCGCCCTCACCGCCCTCGCCCCCACCGCGCACGCCACCAACGGCGTCGACGGAGGTATCACCAGCCCCGCCCCGGGCACCGTCACTCTCAGTTGGCAGGTCTACATCCCCTCCGGCAGAACCGCCGCCTGCGACATGTCCGTCGAGAACAGCGCGAATACCACCGGCACCTACCGCGAGTTCGACTACACCGCCATCGGCGGCTCCGCCAATCACCAGGGCCGCTGGGTCAGCAGTTCCTTCCAGACCTCAGCCCCCGCGGGCAGCACCGCCTACGGCAACGTCAACTGCACCTTCCTCGACCCGACCACCGGCCATGCGACCGTCGGCTACTGGCAGGGCTCTGCCCGGGTCAAACTCCCGGTGAAGACGATCGTCCCGGCGATCCCGCCCGGCGGCGCAGTCGGGTGATCCATCCCTACGCCACGACTACGCTGTCGGCGTCGGCTCGTCCCGGGTCCAGAGAATCGCCTGAGCCACGATCACCTGCTCACCGTTGAAGGTCGCAGCCGGCCCACCATACAACTCGTATCCCATATCCAGCGCTTCACTGACCCGCCAACAGAAACTCGAGTCGTCCGGGCCGGTCAGCAAGCGGTAGCGAGGCAAACGTTCGGAATCCACGCGCCTGTTAACGCTGTAGGTAGAAAAAGAATTCCACAGCCGTCGGTGCCTCGTCCACCGCCAGTGACAGCTGATCAGCGGAGCCCTCCCAGACCAAGGTCGGAGCAAAAATATGCACCCTACGGTGACGTAGCTTTGGTGGAGGAATGAATCCCTACCATTTCGAAATCATGGTGAGCAGGACATCAAATATTGGGTTCGTATGATCGGGATCCGATTTTGCATACTCAAGCGCCTCACTAAGCCCTTCGCCTAGGGATTTCAAGAATACCTTCACATCCGAGTTGCATCTCGACTGCACGCCCGCAGATCGAACTAGCGCGCGAACAAGATCTCCAATTAGCGCCGTTGCGATCAAACTGGCAATCAACTCCGGATTGAGTTCATCGAACGGATCAGCGTCGTGAAAATATGCGCGCGCACTGAGAATATCTACATGCACGAACTGACATGCAGTAACGTAGAAGAGCGAGTACAGCTCACGGCCATGCGTAGATCGCGAGGGGTGCTGCGCAAGCTCGCTGAACCGCAGGTTGGTCGGCGCACGTTTGCCGGTAACTCGGTGAATTACATGATTGTAATTTATTCGCCCATCGTCGTACAAACCAAACGAGTAGTTTACTTGATCAGCTTTGGGTGAGATACTTTGCCAGAATATCGACTCATCGTCCGCGATCGCATCAAGGAAGACGGTGTTTTCGTACACGCTCCTCGCCAGTGCATACACGCTTTCCTGAGCCTGCGAATTCGAGATCCTCTCGAGAGTTTGGAGGGTCCGTTTGGTCTTGAGCGCTGAGAACATGGCGTAGTCGAGCGGCGTCTGCACACTGAAGTCGCCCACGCGCCCACGACTGGGCTGCATACGATCGAGCCGGTGCTCGTCCGACAGGTGACGTGACAGAAAGTCGGTGAGAACCATTCGAAGTTGCTCGCATGCGACTTGTACCCGCGACTCGATGATCTCATTGCCGATAGAGACGAACGCCAAGGAACTTACGTGGCCAGAACTCTGCTCTACAGGTGCATGATACTCGGCCACATACTCCTCGAACATCGCTAAGTCTACATCGGGGATTTTTCCCTCGTTATCCGCAGTCGGAAAGAGGCCATCTGTTCGGACATATGCATAAACAAACGCGGGATCAACCCCACAATCCAGAAAATGGCGGGCCGATGAAAACACTGAATCCGTCGGATCGGAAACGTGTCCGAAAACCAGATCATCCCCAACTGGCTCACGTCCGTACAGGGCGCTAAATGAGCGAAGAGCCGCCTTCAACGCTGATTGCACTTCTTCTGTTAATGGCACGCGGCGCACCACGTCACCAACTTCATCGAGGCCGACCTCGAATACCTTCGAATGGCAACATTCGACATACACCGCACCTGAGCCACAAGGACACGGAGCCTCAGGAGGGTAAGGGTTGAATCCCGTGCTCATGTCAGTATCCCCCGCTTTATGCCAGACCGATTGGAGGCCGCGTTCGATGCAACCAACGCAGACATCCGTCACCGAAACCGATGCAAAAGCCTTACACGTTGAAGCGGAATTCCACGACGTCGCCGTCGGCCATGATGTAGTCCTTGCCTTCCATGCGAACCTTGCCCGCGGCTTTGGCGGCGGCCATGGAGCCTGCTTCGACCAGGTCGTCGAAGGCGACGATTTCGGCTTTGATGAAGCCGCGTTCGAAGTCGGTGTGGATGACGCCTGCGGCCTTGGGGGCCGTGTCGCCCTGGTGGATGGTCCAGGCTCGGGCTTCCTTGGGGCCTGCGGTGAGGTAGGTCTGCAGGCCGAGGGTGTGGAAGCCGGCGCGGGCGAGGGCGTGCAGGCCGGGTTCGGTCTGGCCGATGGATTCGAGGAGCTCGAGGGCGGATTCGTCGTCGAGTTCGAGGAGTTCGGCTTCGACCTTGGCGTCGAGGAAGACGGCGTCGGCGGGGGCGACGGCGGCCTTCAGCTCGGCGACCTTGGCCTCGTCGGTGAGGACGGATTCGTCGGCGTTGAAGACGTAGAGGAAGGGCTTGATGGTGAGCAGCGACAGCTCACGCAGCAGCTCGGCGTCGATCTTCTTGCCCGCCGCGAACAGGGTGGTGCCCTCGTTGAGGAATCCCTCGGCCACCTTGGCGGCGTCGAGCAGGGGCTTGCGGTCCTTCTTGACGCGGGCTTCCTTCTCGAGGCGTGGGATGGCCTTCTCGAGGGTCTGCAGGTCGGCGAGGATGAGCTCGGTCTCGATGACCTCGATGTCGGCGGCGGCGTCGACCCGGCCGTCGACGTGGATCACGTCGTCGTCGGCGAATACGCGGACCACCTGGCAGATGGCGTCGGCCTCACGGATGTTGGCGAGGAACTTGTTGCCCAGGCCCGCGCCTTCGGAGGCGCCCTTCACGATGCCCGCGATGTCGACGAACGACACGACGGCGGGCACGATCCGCTCGGAGCCGAAGATGTCGGCAAGCTTGTCGAGCCGCTTGTCCGGCAACGGGACCACGCCGACGTTGGGTTCGATGGTCGCGAACGGGTAGTTCGCGGCCAGCACGTCGTTCTTGGTCAGCGCGTTGAACAGGGTCGACTTTCCGACATTGGGCAGGCCGACGATTCCGAGGGTGAGGCTCACAAGGATCAGAGTCTACGGGTCTGCCCCTACGCCGCGACCCCGCCCCGGCAGACCTTGTCTCGCCCGGACAATCTCCACGCACCTGAATCAGGCCGGAGTCGCGGGGAGGCGGAACAGCGACCAGCTCAGGGAACGAGGACAACCTTGCCCAGGTTGGTGCGCTGCTCGATGACGGCGTGGGCGGCGGCCGCGTCGTCGAGGGCGAACTCGGCGTGCACGACGGGGTGCAGCAGACCGGACGCGTAGTGCTGCCAGACCTCCTGGCGCAGGTCTTCGTAGCGGGCGGGGTCGCGCTGGGCGAGGCGGCCGATGCGGAAACCGGTGAGGGTCTTGCCGCCCCCGAGCAGGTCCTCGGTGTCGATCGCGCCGCTGCTGCCGTAGGTGACGGCGCGGCCGCCCTCGGCGAGGCCGATAAGGGTGTTGCCGAGGTCGCTGCCGCCGACACCGTCGAGGGCGTAGTCGGCCTGCTTGCCGCAGTGCAGCTGGTCGTAGGTGTACACCTCGTCGGCGCCGAGTTCGCGGACGAAGCCGGCTTTGCTCTCGTCGGAGACCGCGGCCACCACCCAGCTCGCGCCGCGCACGCGGGCCAGCTGCACCGCGAGGTGGCCGACTCCGCCCGCGGCGGCGGTGACCAGTGCGGTCTCGCCTTCACGCGGGGCGACGGTGTCGAGTGCGCCGAGGGCGACGAGCCCGCTGCGCATCAGGGCGACGGCGTCGACGGCGGAGGCGCCGTCGGGAATCGCGGAGGCCTGGTCGACCGAGAGCAGCACGTATTCGGCGTAGGCGTCGGCGTCACAGACACCGACCACGCGGTAGCCGGCGCTGTACCCGTCGACCCCGTCACCGACGGCGACGACCTCACCGGCCACTTCGGCCCGCAACGGCTGCGCCACGCTGATGCGCCGGATCGCCGACAAGGTGACCCCGATCGCCTCCACCCGGACCAGCAGCTCACCGGCACCGGGCACCGGCACCTCGGCCGCGACGACCTCGAGCACCTCCGGACCACTGCTGCGCTCGTACTGAACCCGCCGCATGACACCTCCTACAGAATTGGACGAAGGCGCAAGATTAACCGGCTGACCTCGTGTTTCCACACGCCCGGAATCACCGAGTGCGATATCTCACCGCACACGCCGAGATACGGAGAGCACCTTCTCGATTCGGTTACCCCACCCAGAGCACTCAGACGCGTGCTCAACAACACACTCCGCGAGGCGACGCGCAGGCCTCGCATCCCACCTTTGCCGCCGCTGATTCGAGTGCACCATCTGTCGACCGACCCCGCGGTCACCGTCCGACATTCTGCTTCGCCGCCTGTGGACGCACGGCCCGAGCAGGTCCTCGTCCGTTGACGGCGGCGGATGCGGCTCGCCGAGGTGAACTCGAGACCGCGGGCGCCATCGGTGCGATGCCGACATCGATCGTTCTGGCCGCCACTTCGGCCTCGGCGTAGCGTGACGACTATGGAGGCGACCACGGAGGTGGTGACGGCAGCCCCCGCGCCGGTTCTGGCCGCGTTCATCGACCGGTACGTGGGTTATCGCATGACGGGCTACGAACCGGGGCTGCACCGTGGTCTGCCCTCGCGGCACATGACGTTCATCGTGGCCGCAGGCCCACCGATCGAAGTCGTCGAGCAGACCGATCGGCGTCAACCACCGGGCAGCTACCGCTGTGTCCTGAGCGGACTACAAGCCGCCCCGGCGATGATCGCGCACACCGGTTTCCAGGAAGGTGTCGCCATCGAGCTCACCCCGCTCGGCAGTCGTGTGCTGTTCGGGATGCCCGCGAGCGAGATGTGGGATGTGACGATCGAATGCTCGCAAGCGCGAAGGTCTTTGGGTGATCAGCTCGCCGATGCTGTGCACGCGCACGAGGATTGGCCGAGCAGGTTCGCCGCCTGCGACCGGGCGCTCACAGCGGCGGCCCGCACCGAATCGGTCCCCGGCGCCGAATTGACCTGGGCATGGCGCACTCTCGTCGGTACGGGCGGCACCTGCCCGATCAACCCCCTCGCCGAACGCATCGGCTGGAGCAGACAACACCTCACCCGCAAGTTCACCGCCGAATTCGGTGCGAGCCCCAAACTGGCCGCCCGGATCATCCGATTCGAACGCGCCCGCCGCATGCTCGCCAACACGCCGTCGTATGTCTCGATCGCCCAGATCGCGGCCACCTGCGGCTACTACGACCAGGCGCACCTGAATCGCGACTTCGCCGAACTGGCGGGTGTGGCGCCGACAGCGTGGCTGGCCGAGGAGATTCCATCCGTCCAAGACCCGGGGGCGGTCGAAGCGCGAGGCTGAGGACATGACTACTTCCACCGACACCCGCGGCGCGGTCTGGCCGTGCCTGGCCTTCACCGACGCCCGCGCCATGATCGAGTTTCTCACCACCGCCTTCGGTTTCGAGGCGACCGCCGTCTACGCCCGCGACGACGACCCGTCGATCGTCGAACACGGCGAACTGCGCTGGCCCGAAGGCGGCGGCATCATGTTCGGCTCCACCGGCCGCGACGACGACTCCCCCTTCTGCACCCGACCACCCGGCGTCGCCAACATCTACCTCGTCACCGACAACCCCGACGCCCTCCACACCCGCGCCACCGCCGCGGGAGCAACCATCATCCGCGGACTCCGCGACGAGGACTACGGCTCCCGCGGCTTCAGCGCCCAAGACCCCGAAGGCAACCTCTGGAGCTTCGGCACCTACAGCGGTGAGTAGATCCGCTCCCCTACCCCGCACGACCCGACCTCGAGGAGGGTCCGCCGCGCAGCGGCGGTCGGCGGCCGTCCCGACGATCAGGTGCCGTTGCGTACGCGACGAAGGAGCAAGCAACGGCGCCTGAT
>NZ_JBPXLK010000042.1:0-27228 GCF_051843015.1 Nocardia sp. JW2 | reverse complement strand
CCCCCCCCCGGCAGCGGACGAGATCTACTTCGCGGGCGCGGGTACCGCGGGGTCCTTGCAGTAGGCGCCCAGCTCGGCCGGGCACGGCGCGAGGATGGTGGAGAAGTACTGGTAGGCGGCGAACAAGGCCAGCGGACCACCGACGGTGACCAGCCCGACCATCCCGCCCACCGCGCCGAGCGTGGCCGCGCCGAGCACACATCCCGCGACGGTGGCGCCCACCCACGGTACGAGCAGCACGATCACGGGGCTGGCGATCGTCGCACCGGCCGCACCGCCGACCAGACAGCCCACCCCGCCGCCGACCACGGCGCCGATGATGGCGGCCACCGCACTGCCGATGGTGAGCCGCTGGGCGAGCACACCGAGCGCGGATTGGTCACGGGGGGTGAAGGATTCGGCGATCTGCTGCACCGCGGCATCCTGGCTGATGACGTTCGTGGCCGCCTCGGCCGGTGTGCCGCCGTCACGTGATGGTGTGAGGGTGGCGCGGTCACCGTCGATCGCCGCCGCGATCGGGAAGACCTTGTCGTCCATCCGGTACGACAGCGGCAGCGCCGCGACGGGCACATCGGCCTCGGTGGTGAGCACGAGCTGACCGTCGACGACCTGCAGTTTGCCGTCGTTCGTCGACAGCACGGCCGCGTCGCCCTGCCTGCTGATCTCGTAGTGGACCTCGGTCTGGGTCGGCTCGGCGTGGGCGTTCGCGCTGCCGACGCACAGGGCGAGCGCCGTCATGGCGGCCGTCGCGAGCGTGGTTGACATCTTCATGCTGATCCTCATCGATCGTGGGTGAACTTGTGCCTCGCGGCACGGGACTACTTGCCGGAGGTATCGATCAGGCCCTCGGTCAGCGACCAGTGCTCGCCGGCGAAGGTCTGGATGCCGACCGCCTCGAGCGGGAAGCCGTCGCCCGCACCGGTTTTCATGCTGATACCGGGCAGCATCAGGTCGGCGGAGACGTTGTCGAGGGAGCGCATCGCGTCGCGCAGGCCCTCCCTGGTCGGGCACTTCGCCGCTTCGAGGGTCTTGTGGAGGCTCTGCGCCATCGCCCAGCCGGCCATCGCGTGCTGGTTCTCGGTGTCGGCGCCGGGCGCGTACTGGGTGAGTTCGGTCTTGAACGTCTGCATACCGGGGTCGGTGGCCCAGCGCGGATCGGCGGGGTCCTTGAGGAACGCGGCGCTCACGGTGCCCTGGATATTCGGCAGGCCGACCGGGCGCAGGGTCGCCATGGTGTTGGAGACCTGGGTGAGCACGTGCAGCGGGTTCCAGTCGGTGTTGCGCACGTCGGCGGCCAGGGCCTGGGAGGCGAACTTCGGCGTCGAGAAGTTCAGCATCACATCGGCTTCGGAATTGGCCAGGTTGCGCACCTGCGCGTCGACGGTGGGGTCGGTGACCTCGAAGCTCTGCTCGGCGACCACCTTCACCCCGCTGCCCTCGGCGCCTTCGCGGAACGCGGCGAGCAGATCCTTGCCGAAGTCGTCGTTCTGGTACAGCACCGCGACGGTCGCGGTGGGGCGCTGCTTCTTCACGTACTCGGCGTAGGCGAGGCCCTCGGTGCGGTAGCTGGGTTGCCAGCCGATGGTCCACGGGTTGTCCTCGGAGCCGAACTTCGTGGCGCCCGTGGCGACGAACACCTGCGGCACCTTGCGCTGGCCGAGGTAGTCGGTCACCGCCGAGGAGGTGGCGGTGCCGAGGGTCTGGAAGACCGCGAACACCTGGTCCTGTTCGACCAGTCGACGGGTTTCTTCGACAGTCTTGGGCGGCTGGTAGCCGTCGTCGCGGACGAGGTATTCCACCTGGCGTCCACCGATGCCGCCCTTCTCGGCGTTGACGTAGTCGAAGTAGGCCTTGATGCCCTTGGGCACCTCGCCGTAGGCCGAGGCCGGACCCGACAGCGGGTACACGCCGCCGAGCTTGATGGTGCTGTCGGTGATGCCGGTGGTCTGCTGACCCCGGCAATCGCCTTCGCCGACGGTCCCGGTGTCGGCGTTGCGGCCACCGCACGCGGTGAGCGTGGCGACCAGTGCGGCGGCCACCCCGAGACACTGGATTGTCCTAGTGCGCATGAGTTCTCCCTTTCCGGACGCGTTGTCCGAGCCAGTGCGCCCATCGGGTGGCCAGACCGGCCAGTCCCTGGGGTGCGAGGTACATGACCGCGATGATCAGCAGTCCGAAGATGACGCCGGGTGCGGCCTGGTTGACGTCTTGTGCCAGGCTCGGCACGAACATCACGAACAGGCCGCCGAGCACCGGCCCCCAGGTGGTGCCGAGTCCGCCGACGACGAGCCCGGCCAGCAGGGTGATCGACAGGGTGAGCGCGAACGAATCGGGGGAGACGAAAGCGATCACCCAGGTGTAGACGCAACCCGCGACGCCGGCCAGCAGCGCGCTCCAGGCGAAGGCCAGGGTCTTGTAGTGCGCCAGGTTCACCCCGAGCACCTCGGCGGCGGTCTCGTTGTCGCGCACCGCGTGCAGGGCGCGACCGACTTTGGAACGCAGTATCCCGGCGACCAGCACGAAGCTCAGTACGGTGACGGCAAGCGCGAGGAAGTACAGCCACTGGTCCTCGGCGAGCCCGGTCCAGGCGGGCGGCACCGGCTTCTCGACGCCCAGACCCATCGAACCGCCGGTGAGCCCGTCGAAGCGTTTGAGCAACGGCACCAGGAAGATCGCGATGGACATCGTGACCAGCGCCAGGTACAGGCCGCGCAGGCGCAGCGCCGGGATACCAAGGGCGAAGCCGAGTACGAAGGTGATCGCCGCCGCGAGTGGGATGGTCGCGAAATACGGTGTGTCCCATCGATGCATCGCGATCGCGGCCGTGTAGGCGCCGACCGCGAAAAAGGCGCCATGGCCGAGCGAGATCTGGCCGGTGTGCCCGACGAGCAGGTTCAGTCCGAGCAGGGTGACCGCGTAGATCATGGCCATCGCCAGCTGGAAGGTGTGGAAGGGCACCAGCTGGAACGGTGCGGCACACGCGAGAAGGAGTACCGCGACCGTGAAGACCAGCGGAAGCCGGGCGGCGCGGATTTTCGACCGTGCCGGTTCCGCCTGGGGTGCGACAGGATTCGCCGCCGAGATTTTCACGTCACTCATACCCGTTCCACCGCCGCGTGTCCGAACAGACCTTGGGGGCGAAGCAACAGCACGCCCAGGATGATCACCAGCGGCACACCGATCTTGAGTTCGGTGCCGATCGCGTCGACGTAGGCGCCGGTGAGGGTTTCGGCGACGCCGACGATCAGACCGCCCGCCACCGCGCCGCCGGGGGAGTCGAACCCGCCGAGCGTCGCCGCCGCGAAGGCGTAGATCAGGACGCCACTCATCATGTTGGGATCGAGGAACAGCAGCGGCGCCGACAGCACCCCCGAGACCGACCCGACCAGCGCCGCGAGTCCCCACCCCAGCGAGAGCACGGTGCCGACCCGGATCCCGACGAGCCTGGCGGACTGCGGGTTACACGCCACCGCCCGCATCGCCAACCCGATCGCGGTGTAGCGGAACAGCAGATACAGCAGGGCCATCACCAGTCCGACGACGGCGAAGATGCCGAGGCTGCCGTACCCCACACTGACATCGGCCACGCGCAACGCGCCGTCCGGGAAGGGATTCGGGAAGGACTTCACCTGGTAGGACCAGATCCAGCCCGCCGCCGCGTGCACCGTGAAGAACAAACCGACCGTGACGATCACCAGGGTGATCTCCGGTTTACCTTCGACCGGCCGGATCACCACCCGCTCGATCACCATGCCCGCGAGGAACGAGATCACCAGCGTGAGGACCAGTGCCGCCCAGAACGGCATCACCTGACTCAACTGCCAGGCCAGGAATGCCGAGAACATGGCCAGCTCGCCCTGGGCGAAGTTGGCCACCCCGGTGAACCGGTAGATCAGAACCAGCGCCAGCGCCAGCCCCGCGTAGATCGCGCCCGCCGAGAGCCCCTCGACGAGCTGCTGCACGAATTCGGTCACGGCCGCACCCGGTATCCGAGATAGGAGCGGACGACCTGCTCGTCTGCTTTGATCTCGGCGGCGCTGCCGGACAGGACGATCCGGCCCGTCTCGAGCACATGTGCCTGATGGGCGACACCCAGCGCGAGGTGGGCGTTCTGTTCGACGACTATCACGGTGGTGCGTTCCTCTGCGTTGATGGTGTGCACGATCCCGAACAGCTCCTGGGTGACCAGCGGGGAAAGCCCGAGCGAGGGTTCGTCCAGCAGCAGCAGTCGTGGGCGCAGCATCAGCGCCCGGCCGATGGCGAGCATCTGCTGTTGACCGCCGGACAGCCCGCCCGCCGGGTCGCGCTGCTTCTCGCGCAGGATCGGGAAGTAGTCGTAGACGCGGCGCAGGTCGGACTCGACGCCCGCGCGGTCGCGGCGGGAGTAGGCGCCGAGGCGCAGGTTCTCCTCCACCGTGAGCGGGGCGAAGGTGCCGCGGCCCTCGGGCACGTGGGCGACCCCGAGCCGGGCCATCGCCTCGGGTGCCCGTCCGGCCACCTCGTCACCGTTCAAGCGCAGGGCGCCACGCACTTTCACCATGCCGCACAGCGCGCGCAACAGGGTGGTCTTGCCCGCGCCGTTGGGGCCGAGGATGGCGCACACTTCGCCCTCGCCTACCGAAAAGCTCACGCCGTGCAGCACTTTCGCCGCGCCGTACCCCGCGTACAGGTCGGTGACGGTCAGGAATTCGCTCATGAGGCTGCCCCCAGATAGGCGCGGACGACAGCCGGATCGCTCTGCACCGCTTCGGGTTCGCCCTCGGCGATCACCTGCCCGAACTCGAGGCAGACCACCCGGTCACAGGTGTTCATCACGAAGCCCATGTGGTGTTCGACGACCACAACGGTGAGGTCGAGCTCGGCCTGCAGGGCACGAAGACGTTCGGCGAACTCGTCGACCTCGCCGTGGCTCAGCCCGTTCACCGGCTCGTCGAGCAGCAGCAGCCGGGGCCGCACCGCCAGGGCGCGCGCCAATTCGATCCGTTTGAGCGTGCCGAAGGGTAGCCCGGCGGCGGGGTGGTCGGCGACGGCGGTGAGGTCGAGTCGCTCGAGCAGTTCGTCGGCGTCGGCGCGCAGTCGTCGTTCCTCCCGGCCGACCCACGGCATCCGCAGCCCCGCCGAGACGAAACCGCCGCGCGTGCGGTGATGGGTGCCGACGAGCACGTTGTCGCGCACCGACATCCGGGCGAACAGGCCGAGGTTCTGGAAAGTGCGGGCGATGCCGAGGCCGGCCAGCGCATCGGGGCGCACCGTGGTCAGGTCGGTGTCGAGGTAGCGCAAGCTGCCGGAGGTGGGACGGTTGCGCCGGGTGAGGCAATTGAACAGGGTGGTCTTGCCCGCGCCGTTGGGCCCGATCAGACCGACCATCTCGCCCGCGGCGACCGTGAACCCCACATCCTGCAGGGCGGTGATCCCGCCGAAGCGCACCGTCAGGTGGGTTATGTCGAGCATGCGAGGAACACTAAGAGCGCTGGTCAGCACCCACATCGGACGTTGTGGACCAAGTTTTCGGCCGTGCGTCGTCCGCTGCGGACAGTGTGATCTGGTTGACACCTCGAACGCGGCGCTGCAAACTCCCCGGACATGTCAGCTGGATCACAACTGCTCGGCTACTCCGATCCGGTACACGCCGAGCGAGCCCGGATCGTCGGGTGCGCCTACGACCACGCCGACGAGATCGCCGACGATGTGATGGCCAAGCTGCGCGTCGAACTGCCCGGCTACGACACCGCCGACCCGGGGTTCCTCGCCGACGTGCACGACCAGCTGGCCCGGCTCAGCCGCACCGGGCTCGGTGCCCTGCTCGAGCACAAACGGGTCACCCCGGCCGACGTCTCCTACGCCAGGCAGGCCGCGGCCCGCCGCGCCCGCTGCGGGCTGCCGCTGGTCGACTACATCGCCGCGTTCCGGCTGGGTCAGCGCGCGATCTGGAAATCGCTGCTCGCCCATGCGGGTGACACCGAAGCGGGACGGGAAGCGGTGTTGTCGCTGGCCGGACCGCTGGCCCGCTACACCGACCTGATCAGCACCCAGGCCACCGACGCCTACCTGGAATTCCAGCAGTACGTGACCGCGGAATCGAGCCGCGACGGCCAGGCACTGATGGACTCCTTGCTCGACGGTGCCCTACCCGCGAGCGGACCACACCTGTCCGTGGCCACCGCGCACGGGATCGGCGCCGAACGGACCGCGCCGCTGGTGGTCGTCACCGCGATGGTGCTCGACCCCGCGCCGACGGCCGACTCCCTGTGCGAGACAAGGCAAGTGGTGTCGGCCGCGCTGGCACGCACCGGTGTCAACGGGTTGCGCACCCTGTCGGTGGTGCGCGATACCGAGATCGTGGCGATCCCGGCGCTGCGACCCGACGGGTCGGCCGAGCAGCTGTGCGAACGACTGCGGGCGCTGCGTGAACAACTCGCCGCCGACGGTGTGGCACTGGCCGTCGGAGTGAGCACCTCGGTCACCGAGGTCGGCCAGATCCCCCGGGCGCACCGCCAGGCCAGGGCCGCCCTCGCCCTGCTGCCCGAGGACGGTGGCGTGCTCGCGCTGCCGCAGATGACGCCGTTCCGGTACCTGCTGCTGCGCGCCGACGACACCACCCGTCAGCTCGTCGATCCCCGCGTCGGCGCCGCCCTCGCCGACGACCGCGCCAGGGGCGGCACCCTCGCCGACACCGTCCGCGCGTTCGCCGCCGCCGACATGAACCTGCGCGAAGCCGCCGACGCCCTGCACATCCACCTCAACACCGCCAAGTACCGGCTGGGCCGCATCCAGGAACTCACCGGACGCAATGTGCGCAGCGTCAACGACCTCGTCGAACTGCTGGTGGCGATCGAGCTGTTATAAACGACGGATGAGTCTGGATCCTGCTATTGCCGCTCGCCTCAAACGCAACGAGGCCGGGCTCGTCGCCGCGATCGCGCAGGAGAAGTCGACCGGAGACGTCCTGATGATGGCCTGGATGGACGACGAGGCCCTGGCCCGCACCCTCGAAACCCGCAGGGGCACCTACTATTCGCGTTCACGCCAGCAGTACTGGGTGAAGGGGGAGACCTCGGGGCACACGCAGTACGTGCACGAGGTGCGGCTCGACTGTGACGGTGACACCGTGCTGCTGATCGTCGATCAGGAAGGTGCGGCCTGCCACACCGGCACCCACACCTGCTTCGACACCGATGTGCTGCTCGCACGCGAGGCCGACTGAGGTGACCGTGCCGGAGGTCCTCGCCGAGCTCGCCGCCCTCGACAATCCGCGTGTTCGTGAGGTCAACGAGAAGCACGGCGACGACCACGGCGTGAACCTCACCGAGCTGCGTGCGGTCGCCAAACGGCTGAAGACCAGCCACGACCTCGCCGTCGAGCTGTGGGCCACCGACGACACCGCCGCGAAACTGCTCGCCCTGCTCGTCTGCCGCCCGAAAGCCTTCGACCGGGCCGAACTCGACGCGATGATCCGCGCCGCCCGCACCCCGAAGGTGCACGACTGGCTCGTGAACTCTGTGGTGAAGAAGAACCCGCACGCCGAGGACCTGCGCGTGGCCTGGCTCACCGACCCGGATCCGGCGGTGGCCGCCGCCGGTTGGGCGCTCACCGCCGATCGAGTGGTGAAAAAGCCTGCGGGACTTGACCTTCCCGGGCTCCTGGACGACATCGAAGCGCACATGAAGACCGCCCCCGACCGACTGCAATGGGCGATGAACACCTGCCTGGCCCAGATCGGGATCACCCACCCCGAGTACCGGGCCCGTGCGATCGATATCGGGGAACGGCTGCGGGTGCTCGCCGACTATCCGACCTCGCCCGGCTGCACCTCGCCGTTCGCACCCACCTGGATCGCGGAAATGGTGCGCAGGCAGGGCGACTGAGCCTCAGCGGCGTCGTTCGCCGACGACCTTCGACGACGGCAGGCGCCCGGCTTTGGAGGTTCCCCGCAGGGTGTCACCGTCGACGGTCACGTCGAATGCCAGGTTCAGCCGAAGGGGTTTGGTGACGGCCTGTTTCCAGGTGAGCCGATCGCCGTCGGCGCGGAGCTCGGTGAGTGGCACGTCCTCGCCTGCTCCGCGCGCGACGCCGGTGAGAACCCCGTCCTGCTCACGGATTTCGACCACGGCGTCGATCTTGCCGATCGGGGTGGCGATGGACATGTTCCAGGTGCCTGCGAAGGACATGCTGATGCGATTCCTGACTGTTCGATGAATGGTTCGGTGCTCAGAAGGCGGTCGGTGTCAGACCGTCGGCGCGCCAGACGGTGCCACGCCGCTCGTGTGCGAAGAGCTCTTCGACGGTGTGCGCGACCCGGGGCCCCAGCTCGCGCTCGAGCAGATACAGGCCGAGATCGAGGCCGGAGGTGACACCCGCGCCGGTGACCAGGTCGCCGTCGTCCACGATCCGGGCCGAGACCGCGTGCGCGCCGGTGGCGTCGAGCAGATCCAGGCCGAGATGGTGGGTGGTGGCGTGACGGCCTTCGAGCAGGCCGGCCATCGCCAGGACCAGCGAGCCTCCGCAGACGGTGGCGACCGTGACCCCTGGGGCTTGCATCGCTTGCGTGAGGAGCGCGGGCAGTTCGGTGCTCAGCGTGCGACCGAGCAGCACCGGGATGGGCTGGTCCGGTTCCCACTCGCCCGCACCTGCTTCCGGCACCTCGGCGAGGTCGCCCACCCGGCCCGAAGCCCCGGGCACCACAACGATGTCCGCACGTTCCGGGTCGAGGGTGCCGGTGGCGCGCAATGTCAGTCCGCCGGTGCCGCTGATCACCTCGCGAGGGCCCTGGGCGGAGACCAGCTCGACGGTGACCGCACCGTCGGACGCCACGCCGCCCGCGTACAGCACTTCATAGGGAGCGATGGCATCGAGTGGGTCGAAGCCGTCGAAAAGGACGATCTGAATATGCATGGATGAGTTCCCTCGCGTCGATATCCACTGGACATCCCACAGTCAACCGGTGCTCGCCGCGAGAGCACAGTGGCACTGGCGACAGGTTTCGACGGAAAAATGCCAACCTCGGTACTCTCGGGCCATGTACACCGTCGCAGTCCTGGCACTGGACAAGGTGATCCCGTTCGACTTGTCCACTCCGATCGAGGTGTTCTCGCGGACCCGGCTGCCCGACGGACGACCCGGCTACCAGGTGCGGGTCTGCGCCGAGCACGCCGAGGTCGACGCGGGCGCCTTCACCCTGCGCGCCCCGTGGGGCCTGGACGGCCTCCGGAACGCGGACACGATCATCGTGCCGGGCATCGCCGATCCGACGGCGCCGCTCTCACCCGCCGTCCGTGAGGCACTACGCTCGGCCGCCGCCGAGGGCACCCGTATCGCGTCCATCTGTGTCGGCACCTTCCCGTTGGCCGCCACGGGTCTGCTCGCCGGGCTGCGCGCCACGACCCACTGGCATGCGGCAGGCGCACTGGCCACCGCCCATCCCGACATCGACGTCGACCCGGACGTCCTCTACGTCGACAACGGTCAGTTCCTCACCTCGGCCGGCGCCGCGGCGGGAATGGACTTGTGCCTGCACATGATTCGCCGTGACTACGGCTCGGCCGCGGCCGCGCACGCCGCCCGGCTGTCGGTGATGCCGCTCGAACGCGAAGGCGGACAAGCGCAGTTCATCGTCCACGACCACGTCCCGACACCGCAGGGCTGTGAGCTCGAAACGCTGCTCACCTGGCTGCAGGAGAACCTGGCCGAGGACCTCACTCTCGCCGATATCGCCGAGCGGGCCGGAACCAGCACCCGCACGCTGATCCGGCGCTTCCGGGAACACACCGGAACCACCCCGCTGCGATGGCTGCACCGCGTCCGGATCCGGCAGGCACAGCATCTGCTCGAAACCACACAGCATTCCGTCGAACGGATCAGCGGCCAGGTCGGTTTCGGGTCGGCCACCGCCTTCCGGGAGCGCTTCAAGCGCACCACCGGCGTCAGCCCGCAGAGCTACCGGCGCACGTTCGGCTGAACCGGATTCGAGGTCTAGTCGCACCCCTCGGCGAGGACATGGTCCAATTGGCTGGACAGGCTTTCGCCGAGGGCGGCCAACTGGGCTGTCTGGGCGCAGTCGAGACCGTCGAGCACCAGCTTGCGCACGGCCTCGAGATACCCGGGCGTTGCCTCGACGACCTTCTCGAAACCGGCGTCGGTGAGCACCGCGTACACCCCGCGTCTGCCTGCCGCCGAATCGCGGCGCGCCCAGCCGAGTCGCTCCAGTTTCGACACCACATGCGACAGACGCGATAGCGAAGCATTTGCCTTGTGGGCGAGATCACTGAGCTGCATCCGGTGCCCGGCTTCCTCCGACAGCAGGCTCAGCACCCGGAATTCGAAATGCGTGAGCCCGGACTCGCGCTGCAACCGGGTGTCGAGGGCGGCCGGAACCCTTGTCATCAGGGCGACTACCGCCTGCCAGGCGCGTTGTTCTACCGGATCCAGCCATCTGGTCATGGCTGAGGCCGCCTCGCGGTCGGGCGGCACGGATCGAGGAGTGGGACGCGCACCGGACCGAGTTTGCCACGACGTCGCTGTGGCGTCCGCCGGATCGCCCGGGTCGTGAGGTCACTCACAACCCGGGACGCGTCATCGAAGCATCAGTATTCGCGAGACTCCTGCGGCGGGACCGTCGGTTCGGGGGTGGCCTTGGCGGCCCGGCGGCGGTTGATGCCCCGCTTACCCATCAGACCGAGCACCAGGGCGAAGATGATCGCGGCCACGATCGCACCGACCAGACAGGCACCGCGGAACGCGGGCGCGTCGACATCGAGGATGCGTTCACCGGCGTGCGCCGCATTGTTGCCACCGAGCACGATGGTGAGCGTCATCAGGTTCGGCAGGGAGCCGAGCAGCGCGATGACGACTGCCACCCCGGCGATGAACTTGCCGCCTTTGCGCTTCCACATCCGCACCGCGAGCAGCAACAGCAGCAACGGCACCAGCGTGAACACCAGGCCGTAGACCAGGCCCCACCAGATGCCCTGGGTGAAGCTGCCGTGCACGAGGCTCGCCAGGCGCTGCGCCCACCATCGCGGGATGAACGAGGCCAGGATGAAATAGGCGATGACCAGCACGACCGCTGTCGCCAGGATCATGATCGCCCGGTTGCGCCACACGGTAGCTGTGGACTTCTGACCGCTCGACCGCACTTCGCCGGATGTCATTCCCCCAGCGTAGGTGCGCCGACGGCGCCGGGCACCGATCCGTGCCCGGCGTTTCTCCTCGCTATCCGGCGGATTTCGCCCGTTCACGCAGGAAGCGCAACGCCTCGTCGGCGTGCACGGCCGCGCGCAGTTCACCGGTGACGACCTTCAGGATCGTGCGATCGGTATCGATGACGAAGGTGTGCCGTTTGACCGGGGCCAACTTGCCGAGCAGTCCGCGCTTGACGCCGAAACCGGCCGCGACCTCCCCGTCTGCGTCGGAAAGGACCGGATAGTCGAGTCGCTGCTTGCCGGCGAAACCGGCCTGCACCTCGACACTGTCGGTGCTGATCCCGGCACACGACGCACCGAGGGCGGCGAACTCGGCGCTCAGATCACGGAAATGGCAGGCCTCGGCGGTGCAGACCGGAGTGTTGGCGGCCGGGTAGAAGAACAGGACGAGCGGCCCGCCTGCCAGCAGGGCGTCGAGGGAGCGGAGTTCGCCGGACTGATCGGGAAGTTCGAACGGGGGCGCGGTCTGACCTGGCTGCATGCGCACGACCCTAACGGCCGGTGCCCGAGCGCAAAAGGTCCCCGTCCACGGACGCGAACGGGGACCCGCCTTTTCGACCAGCCCTGCGGCTCTAGGGAATCCGCAACAGCGCTTTGATCTCCGGGTTGCGGATCTCCATCACGTCGAGGATGCCGTGCACGCGCAGCATCGGCTCCAGCTTCAGGAGACGATCGCGGTGCGCTTCGTACTCGACCGGGAACGACTTCTCGTCCAGATCCTGCATGGCCTTGGCATAGGTGACGAACGACGTGAGCGCGCTCGCCGCGGACTGCTGTCCAGGACCGTTGTAGTGCTGCGACACAGGGGCCTGCCTGCCCATCTGTGCGCCCTGATGCGAGGGATTCAACATGGCTCCTCTCGGAAGAAGGGATACCGCATGCGACATGGAACGCGCGCGAGTGTAGTGATGCCGGTCACGACCGCATTCGGCGCCCGGTCGTGACCGCCTTCGGCGGGGTGGTCGGGGCAGGATGCGGCCACGTCGCGGCGCCTGGGATGATGGCCGAATGCAGGGCGCGCCGACACCGACCACCACCACCCGCGAGCAGTTCCGGTTGCTCGCCGCCGAGCACCGGGTGGTCCCGGTGACCCGAAAGGTGCTGGCCGACTCCGAGACTCCGCTCTCGGCCTACCGCAAACTGGCCGACGACCGGCCGGGCACCTTCCTGTTCGAGTCCGCCGAGAACGGGCGCTCCTGGTCGCGCTGGTCGTTCATCGGCGCGGGCAGCCCGTCGGCACTGACGGTCGTCGACGGTGCGGCCGCCTGGCTCGGCACCGTCCCCGCCGACGCGCCCTCGGGCGGCGACCCGCTGCGCGTGCTGCACGAAACCCTCGAACTGCTGCGCACCGAACGCCTGCCCGGGCTGCCCCCGCTCACCGGTGGCATGGTCGGCTATCTCGGCTACGACGCGGTCCGCCGCATCGAGCGCCTGCCCGAGCTGGCCGAGGACGATCTGCAGCTGCCCGAGTTGGTGCTGATGCTGGCCACCGACCTGGCCGCCTTCGACCATCACGAGGGCGCGATCACGCTGATCGCCAACGCGGTGAACTGGAACGGCACCGACGAACACGTCGACGCCGCCTACGACGACGCCGTGGCCCGGCTCGACCGGATGACCGCCGCGCTGGCCACCCCGGCATCGTCGACGGTGTCGGTCTTCGACCAGCCCGAACCCGACTACCTGCGCAGGCGGACCACCGAGGAATTCTGCTCGGGCGTGCGCAGGCTCATCAAGGAGATCGAGGCGGGCGAGGCGTTCCAGGTGGTGCTCTCGCAGCGCTTCGAAATGGAGTACACCGGTTCCCCGCTCGCGGTCTACCGGATGCTGCGGGCCTCGAACCCGAGCCCGTACATGTACCTGATGCACATCCCCGACGGCGACGGCGGCACCGCGTTCTCGATCGTCGGCTCCAGCCCGGAATCGCTGGTGACCGTGAAAGACGGTGTCGCCACGACACATCCGATCGCGGGCACCCGCTGGCGCGGCGCGAGCGCCGAGGACGACATTCTGCTCGAGAAGGACCTGCTCGCCGACGACAAGGAGAACGCCGAGCACCTCATGCTCGTCGACCTGGGCCGCAACGATCTGGGCCGGGTGTGCCGTCCCGGCACGGTGCGCGTCACCCAGTACCGGCACGTGGAGCGCTACAGCCACGTGATGCACCTGGTGTCGACGGTGTCGGGTCAGCTGGCCGAGGGCAAGATAGCGCTCGACGCCGTGCGCGCGTGTTTCCCGGCGGGCACCCTCTCCGGTGCGCCGAAGGTGCGCGCGATGGAGCTGATCGAGGAACTCGAACCGACCAGGCGCGGGATCTACGGCGGTGTGGTCGGCTACCTCGATTTCGCCGGTGACGCCGACACCGCCATCGCCATCCGCACCGCCCTCCTCAAGGACGGCACCGCCTACGTCCAGGCGGGCGCGGGCGTCGTCGCCGACTCCGACCCCGTCGCCGAGGACACCGAGGCGCGCAACAAGGCCATGGCGGTCCTCAAGGCGATCGCGGCCGCCAAGACCCTGCGCACCTACGAGGGCGGCGCCGAGTGAGTGCGCGGGACGCCGACGGCCTGACAGCAGGCGCGCAAGTGGCCGCACCTGCCGCCAAACCGGTGGTTCCGGTGATCTTGCTGGCCGTGGCGGCGGCTGGATTGTGGGCGTCGTCCCGGATGACGTGGGTGACGGTGCAGTCGGCCGACGGCCTCACCGAACCCCGCACCGACAACCTCGACGGCGGCACCTGGTTCGGGGCGCTCACTCCGCTCGCGCTGGTGCTCGTCGCCGCGATCGCCGCCGTGTTCGCAGTGAAGGGTGTGCTGCGTCAGCTGCTCGGTGTGGTGGTCGCGGTGGTCGCCGCGGTGGCGGCCGTTCCCGGTTTCGCCCTGACCATCGGGGCGGGCAGGACCGCCGAACGGGCGGGCACGCTCGCCGAGCTGCCCGGCCGGGCGACGGTCACCGGTGCCGAAGCCCACGTCTTCCCGGCCGTGCTGTCGGTGCTGGCGGCGGCGTGCGCCCTGGCAGCGGGCGTATTGCTGACCAGGCGGGCCGAGACCACCGCCCAGCTGTCCGGCAAGTACGACAACCCCGTCTTCCGCCGGGCCGACGCCAGCGCCCAGGTGAACAAGTCCGACGGCGCCGCGCCGCTGTCGGACCGGGTGCTGTGGGATGCCCTCGACGCGGGCACCGACCCCACCGACACCGCAGACACCCCGGACGACGACGACCGCCCGGGCCGGCGCGAGCCGTGACCGGGCACGTGACCCCCGGCACCCCCGCCGCAGTGACACGCGCGGCGGCCATTTATTCTTGTCAGGCATCGGTGAGACAGCGCCCGGGGGGACTCTCGGGTGAGAAGTTCGTCTCCCCAGAAAGGATTCGAGCCAGATGACGGTACTCGACTCGATTCTCGACGGGGTTCGGGCGGATGTTGCCGCTCGCGAAGCCCTCCTCGATTTTCAGGCGATCAAAGCTGCCGCGGCCGCCGCGAAGGCGCCGCTGGACGCGCGCGCCGCGCTGCACGAGGACGGGATCGGTGTCATCGCCGAGGTGAAGCGGTCCAGCCCCTCCAAGGGCGCGCTGGCCGACATTCCCGACCCGGCCGTCCTGGCCAAGGCCTACGAAGACGGTGGCGCCCGCATCATCAGCGTGCTCACCGAGCAGCGCCGCTTCGGCGGTTCGCTCGACGATCTCGACGCCGTGCGCGCCGCGGTGAACATCCCGGTGCTGCGCAAGGACTTCGTCGTCGGCCCGTACCAGATCCACGAGGCCCGCGCCCACGGCGCCGACGTGATCCTGCTGATCGTGGCCGCGCTCGAACAAGACGTGCTGTCCTCGCTGATCGACCGCACCGAATCACTCGGTATGACCGCTCTCGTGGAAGTGCACACCGAAGAGGAAGCCGATCGTGCCCTGGAAGCGGGCGCCTCGGTGATCGGTGTGAACGCGCGCAACCTCAAGACGCTCGAGGTCGACCGCGACGTGTTCGCCCGGATCGCACCCGGTCTGCCCTCGGAGGTCATCCGGGTGGCCGAGTCCGGCATCCGTGGCACCGCCGACCTGCTGGCCTACGCCGGCGCGGGCGCCGACGCGGTGCTCGTCGGTGAAGGCCTGGTGACCAGCGGAAACCCGCGCGCGGCCGTCTCCGACCTGGTGACCGCGGGCGCCCACCCCTCCTGCCCGAAGCCCGCACGGCGGAGCATCCGATGAGCGCGCTGCCCCAGGCCAGCGCGGGGGTGGCCCAACACAGCGACTACGAACCCGACGCGGGCGGGCACTTCGGTGTCTACGGCGGGCGGCACGTGCCCGAGGCGTTGATGGCCGTGATCGAGGAGGTCACCGCCGAATACGACAAGGTGCGCTCCGACCACACCTTCCTCGACGAACTCGACCGGCTGCAGCGCGACTACACCGGTCGCCCCTCGCCGGTGTTCGAATGCACCCGGCTGGCCGAACACGCCGGTGGCGCAAGGATTTTCCTCAAGCGTGAGGACCTGAACCACACCGGTTCGCACAAGATCAACAATGTGCTCGGCCAGGCCCTACTCGCCAAGCGGATGGGCAAGACCCGCGTCATCGCCGAGACCGGTGCCGGTCAGCACGGTGTCGCCACCGCCACCGCCTGCGCGCTGCTCGGTCTGGACTGCGTGATCTACATGGGCGCGGTCGACACGGCCCGCCAGGCGCTCAACGTGGCGCGGATGCGCCTGCTCGGCGCCGAGGTGATCTCGGTGACCAGCGGTTCGCAGACCCTCAAGGACGCCATCAACGAGGCGTTGCGCGACTGGGTCACCCACGCCGACGACACCTACTACTGCTTCGGCACCGCCGCGGGCCCGCACCCGTTCCCGCTGATGGTGCGTGATTTCCAGCGCGTGGTCGGTATGGAGGCGCGCGAGCAGATGCTCGAGCGCGCCGGTCGCCTGCCCGACGCCGTGGTGGCGTGTGTGGGTGGCGGCTCCAACGCCATCGGCATCTTCCACGCCTTCATCCCCGACGCGGGCGTGCGTCTCGTCGGTTACGAAGCGGCCGGCGACGGTGTCGAAACCGGTAGGCACGCAGCCACTTTCACCGGCGGTACACCCGGTGCGTTCCAGGGCGCCTACTCGTACCTGCTGCAGGACGAGGACGGCCAGACCATCGAATCGCATTCGATCTCCGCCGGTCTGGACTACCCGGGTGTCGGCCCCGAGCACGCCCACCTCAAGGACATCGGCCGCGCCGAGTACGCGCCGATCACCGATACCGAGGCGATGGACGCGCTGCTGCTGCTCTCCCGTTCGGAGGGCATCATCCCGGCGATCGAGTCCGCCCATGCCGTGGCCGGTGCGCTGAAGCTCGGCAAGGAACTCGGCGAGGGCGCCATCATCCTGGTCAACCTGTCCGGTCGTGGCGACAAGGACATGGACACCGCGGGCCGCTGGTTCGGTCTGTTCGATGAGGAGAACCAACAGTGAGTCAGCAGTCGCGCCTGGCCAATACGTTCGCGGCCGCGCGCAGCGAGGGCCGGGCGGCGCTCATCGGTTACCTGCCCGCGGGCTACCCCGATCTGGCCGGTTCCATCGAGGTGTGCCGGACGATGGTCGAATCCGGTTGCGACATCGTCGAAGTCGGCGTCGCCTATTCCGACCCGGTGATGGACGGCCCCGTCATCCAGGCCGCCGCCGAGCAGGCGCTGCGCAGCGGCGTCCGCGTGCGTGACGTGTTCTCCGTCGTCGAGGCGATCACCGACGCCGGTGGTCAGGCCGTCGTGATGAGCTACTGGAACCCGGTCCTCAAGTACGGCGTCGACAACTTCGCCCGCGACCTGGCAGCCGCGGGCGGCGCGGGCATCATCACCCCCAACCTGATCCCCGACGAGGCCGACGACTGGTTCGTCGCGTCGTCCACCCACAACCTGGACCGCATCTTCCTCGTCGCCCCGTCCTCCACCGAGGAGCGACTGGTCAAGACGCTGGAAGCCTCCCGCGGATTCATCTACGCCGCTTCCACCATGGGCGTCACAGGCGCCCGCGACGCCGTCTCCTCGGCCGCCCCCGCCCTGTGCTCCCGCATCCGCGCCCACTCCGACATCCCGATCGGCGTCGGCCTCGGCGTCCGCTCCGGCGCCCAGGCCGCCGAGATCGCCGCCTACGCCGACGGCGTCATCGTCGGCTCGGCCTTGGTCTCGGCCGCCGCTGAGGGCCTCGACGCGGTGCGCGCACTGACTTCCGAGCTCGCCGAAGGCGTCCGCGCCGCAACGGTGCGCTCGTAGCCGAAGCAGGTTTCACCGGGACACGGGTCACTCGCCAGGGGACGGGCTGACCCGAATCCTGGCTCTCCACTAACGTGGTGGCCGTGAACTCAGTCCTGGCCTATATCCCGAGTCCGCCGCAGGGTGTCTGGCAGCTCGGGCCCTTTCCGTTGCGGGCGTACGCGCTGTGCATCATCCTCGGCATCATCGTCGCCATCTGGTGGGGTGAACGCCGGTGGCAGCAGCGTGGTGGGCAGGCCGGGGCGGTGCTCGATGTGGCCATGTTCGCGGTGCCGTTCGGACTGGTCGGCGGGCGGGTCTATCACGTGGCCACCGACTGGCACAAATACTTCGGGCCGGACAAGAACCCCGTCGAGGCGCTCTATATCTGGCAGGGCGGGCTCGGCATCTGGGGTGCGGTGTTCTTCGGTGGCATCGGCGCCTGGATCGCCTGCCGCATCTACAAGATCCCGCTGCCTGCGCTCGGCGATGCGATTGCCCCGGCCGTGCTGCTCGCCCAGGCCATCGGCCGGCTCGGCAACTACTTCAACCAGGAACTCTACGGTCGCACCACCGAGGTGCCGTGGGGTCTCGAGATCTACGCCCGCTACGACACCGAGACGGGCGCGCGCGACATGATGAACGGGGTGTCCACCGGGCAGGTGCTCGAGGTGGTCCACCCGACGTTCCTCTACGAGATGATCTGGAACGTGCTCGTCGTCGTGCTGCTGGTGCAGATCGACAAGCGGTACCGGATCGGGCACGGCCGCCTGTTCGCGCTCTACGTCGCCGGATACAGCTTCGGCCGGTTCTTCGTCGAGCTGATGCGCAGCGACGAGGCGACCCACGTGCTCGGTATCCGGGTCAACTCGTTCACCTCCGCGCTCGTCTTCCTCGGCGCCATGGCCTACTTCGCGCTGGCGACCAAGGGCCGCGAGGACCCGGCCTTGCTGCAGCCCGGCGCGGCGCCGCGTCCGTGGCCGTGGCAGCTGTCGAAACTGCGCGCGCTCGGTGCGGCCGAGAACGCCGACGGCGGACAGGTCGACCTCGCGAAGAAGTCGGAACCCGCAGGGGAACACAATGATTCGGCTGTGACCACCACCGAACCGGCCGAGGTCGCGGCTGCTACCGGGGAAGAGTCCGCCACCGAGGCCGACGAGGCAGGCGAGCCGACGAAATCGGACGCGAAGAAGGCCTGATCTCTCGAGAAACCGAACTGATCCACGGGTGTTCGTCAACACGACGAACACCCGTCGCGATATTCCCGTGAGTGCTGCGTGCTCGTGACGACGAGGCACCCGAGAAGACAACGGCCGGTGGTACCGGCCACAATGACCGTGATCGTCGCGGGCGCACCGCCGTTCGGCCGATCACCACATGGCCGGGGGCCACGACGGGTACCCGCACGAATGATGGAGGACATGAGTGACCGACCCCTACAACCCCAATCCGCAATACGGCCCTGATCTGAGCAAGCAGCCCGATTCGGGCGCGCACCAGCAGTACGGTCAGCCGGCCTACGGCCAGCAGCCGTCGGACCCGTACGCCCAGCAGCCCGGTTACGGTCAGCCGCAGTACGGCGCGCCGCAGCCGCAGTACGGTCAGCCCGCCGACCCGTACGCCCAGCAGCAGCCGGGCTATGGCCAGCCGCAGCCGTACGGCATGCCGCAGGGGTACAACCCGGCCGACCCGGAGGCCCCCTACGGCCGGGACATGTACGGGGTTCCGTTCTCGGACAAGCAGAAGCTGATGGCCGGTCTGCTCGAGATCTTCCTCGGCAGCTTCGGTGTGGGCCGGTTCTACCTCGGCTACACCGGTCTCGGCATCGCCCAGATCGCCGTGGTCTGGCTGACCTGTGGTCTCGGCGCCATCTGGCCGTTGATCGACGGCATCATGATGCTCACCGGCAAGGTGCCCGACGCGCAGGGCCGCCCGCTGCGCGACTGATCCGGCACGCGTCGCCGACGGGTGTCCTGCCTCGGCAGGGCACCCGTCGTGTTTCCCCGCCCCCATTCCGATCGCGATGAGCGATACTCTGTGTCGGTCGTGCGCGGCGCCGTAGCGTCGCTTGGCCTGCGCGTGTTCCGGCGCGCAGCGGAGAAAGGGATGTCCGTGCGCAAAGTTCTTGCCGCCGTCGTACTCGCCGTCGTCGCGGCGACGGGTCTGTCGGCCTGCTCGTCCGCGTCCGACCCGAATGTGCTGAAGGTGGGCACCGAGGGCACCTACGCGCCGTTCAGCTACCAGGAGAACGGCGAGCTCACCGGATACGACGTCGAGGTCGCCCGCGCGGTCGGCGAGAAGCTGGGCAAGCGGGTCGAATTCGTGCAGACACCGTGGGACTCGATCTTCGCCGGACTGGAATCCAAGCGCTTCGACCTGGTCGCCAACCAGGTGACGATCAATCCCGAGCGCACCGCGAAGTACTCGCTGTCGCAGCCGTACACCACCTCCGAGGGCGTGATCGTCACGCGCGCCGACAACACCGACATCACCGGCCTGGCCTCGCTCGCGGGCAAGACCACCGCGCAGTCGGCCACCAGCAACTGGAGCCAGGTCGCCAAGGACGCCGGCGCGAAGGTCGAGGCGGTCGAGGGCTTCGTGCAGGCGGTGCAGCTGCTGAAGGCGGGTCGCGTCGACGCCACCGTCAACGACACGCTCGCGGTGGGTGAGTACACCAAGAAGACCGCTGACACCGGTATCAAGATCGCCGCCAAGACCGGCGAGGTCAGCAAGCAGGCCTTCGCCGGCCGCAAGGACGACGCCGCGCTGGTCGCCGATGTCGACCGGGCGCTGGCCGAGCTGGCCGCCGACGGCACCCTGGCCCGCCTGTCGGACAAGTACTTCGGCACCGACGTCAGCAAGTAGCGGATGGATCAGGCGACCTGGGAGCTGATCCGGCGCAACCTGTGGCCGATGCTCGAGGCGACGGTCACGATGACGTTGCCGCTCACCGCGATCAGCTTCGTCATCGGCCTGGCCATCGCGGTGGGTGTCGCGCTGGCCAGGATGTCGGCGCGGCGGGTGCTGTCGTGGCCCGCCCGCTTCTACATCTCGATCATTCGCGGCACCCCGCTGCTGGTTCAGCTGTTCATCGTGTTCTACGCGCTGCCACAGTTCGGCGTCGTCATCGATCCGTTTCCGGCGGCGGTGATCGCGTTCAGCCTGAATGTGGGTGGTTACGCCGCCGAGGTGGTTCGTTCCTCGATCATGAGCGTGGCCCACGGTCAGTGGGAGGCGTCCGAATCGCTGGGCATGACGTATGTGCAAACACTGTGGTACGTCGTGTTTCCGCAGGCCGCCCGGATCGCGGTTCCCCCGCTGTCCAACACCCTGATCTCGCTGGTGAAGGACACCTCACTGGCCTCGACCATCCTGGTCACCGAACTGCTGCGCACCGCCCAGCTCGCCGCCGCCCCCACCTTCGACTTCTTCGCCCTCTACGGCGTCGCGGCCCTCTACTACTGGGCCATCTGCCTGGTCCTCGGCTTCGCCCAAACCCGCCTGGAAACAAGACTTTCCAGACACGTCGCCGTCAGGTGACAACTGATTTCGTGAACACATGGGTAACTCGTCGGGAACGCTCGGCCCCCGTCCCGTCGAAAACCGCCGGTCCGGTCGATAGCTGACCACAACCCTGCGGCCGGCAGAATTCGCGGGGAGGCGGACAAGCACTAGGCTGGGGGCGTGATGCGACGAACGAAGATTGTGTGCACCCTCGGGCCGGCCACTGCCTCCCAGGACCGAATTCGTGAGCTCGTCGAAAGCGGCATGGATGTAGCCCGGCTGAACTTCAGCCACGGCGAGCACGCCGACCACGCCGACAACTACAAGATGGTCCGCGCGGCCTCCGACGAGACCGGTCGCGCGGTCGGCATCCTCGCCGACCTGCAGGGCCCCAAGATCCGCCTCGGCCGCTTCACCGAGGGCAAGACCCACTGGGCGACCGGCGAGCAGGTGCGCGTGACCGTCGACGATGTCGACGGCTCCCACGACCGCGTCTCCACCACCTACAAGGAACTCGCCCAGGACGCCAAGGCAGGTGACCGCCTGCTGGTGGACGACGGCAAGGTCGGTCTGACGGTCGAGGCCATCGAGGGCAACGATGTCGTCTGCCGGGTCACCGAGGGCGGCCCGGTGAGCAACAACAAAGGGCTGTCGCTGCCCGGCATGAACGTGTCGGTGCCCGCCCTGTCCGGCAAGGACATCGAGGACCTCGAGTTCGCGCTGAAGCTCGGCGTCGACTTCATCGCGCTGTCGTTCGTGCGTTCGCCCTCCGATATCGAACTCGTGCACGAGATCATGGACCGGGTCGGGCGCCGGGTGCCGGTGATCGCCAAGCTGGAGAAGCCGGAGGCGATCGAGAACCTCGAGGCCATCGTGCTCGCCTTCGACGCGGTGATGGTCGCGCGTGGCGACCTCGGTGTCGAGTTGCCGCTCGAGCAGGTGCCGCTGGTGCAGAAGCGCGCGATCCAGATGGCGCGCGAGAACGCCAAGCCGGTCATCGTCGCCACCCAGATGCTCGAATCGATGATCGAGAACTCCCGCCCCACCCGCGCGGAGGCCTCCGACGTCGCGAACGCGGTGCTCGACGGTGCCGACGCGGTGATGCTGTCGGGGGAGACCTCGGTCGGTGCCTGGCCGATCGACGCGGTGCGCACCATGGCCCGCATCGTCACCGCCGTGGAGTCCGAGACGTCGCGGGTGCCACCGCTGACCCACGTGCCGCGCACCAAGCGCGGTGTGATCTCCTACGCCGCGCGCGACATCGGCGAGCGGCTCAACGCCCGCGCTCTCGTCGCGTTCACCCAGTCCGGTGACACCGTGCGGCGCCTGGCCCGCCTGCACACCCCGCTGCCGCTGCTCGCGTTCACGCCGCTGCCGGAGGTGCGCAGTCAGCTCACGCTCACCTGGGGCACCGAAACCTTCATCGTGCCCATGGTCGACAGCACGGATGCGATGATCCACCAGGTGGATCAGGCGTTGTTGTCGCTGGATCGGTACCGCAAGGGCGACCTGGTCGTCATCGTGGCAGGCTCCCCGCCGGGTACCGTCGGTTCCACCAACCTGATCCACGTGCACCGCATCGGAGAAGAGGACCATTAGCAGTGAGTAGTTCGGTAGACGAGATGATCGACATCGGGCCCGGCGAGCCGTCATCCGACCTGCGGGTGTTGCTCGACCTGCTCGACCTGGAGCAGATCAGCGAGGACGTCTACCTGGGCAACCACCCGGAGAAGGTGTGGAGCCGCACCTTCGGTGGTCAGCTCGTCTCTCAGGCGATCGTCGCCGCGGGCCGTACCGCGGGTGATCGCCCGCTGCACGCGATCAACGCGCATTTCGTGCGTGGCGGCGACGTGAAGAAGCCGATCGAGTACCACGTGCAGCGGCATCGCGACGGGCGCGCGCTGGCCAACCGGACGGTGACCGCCAGCCAGGACGGCCAGGAGTTGTTCGTCATGCTGGCCGCGTTCCAGGACTGGGGCAAGGGCCTCGAGCACGCCCACGACGCGCCCGTGGTGCCCGATCCGGAGTCGTTACCCCGGATCGAGGAGCATTTCGCGGGGTTCGAGGACAAGCTCGAGATGTTCATCAACGCCCCGCACCCGATCGATATGCGCTATACCAACGATCCGGCGTGGATTCTCAAGGGCACCGGCGCCAAGCTCAACCACAACCGGGTGTGGATGCGCACCGACGGTTCCCTGCCCGACGATCCGCTGCTGCACGTGGCGGCGCTCGGCTATTCGTCCGACACCACGGTGCTCGATTCGATCATCACCACGCACGGTTTGTCGTGGGGGCTGGACCGGATTCTCGCGGCGACGGTGAATCATTCGATCTGGTTCCATCGCCCGTTCCGGTTCGACGACTGGTCGCTGTACGCCACCGAGTCGCCGGTAGCGGCGGGTTCGCGTGGGCTGGCGACAGGCCGGTTCTATTCGCGCAGTGGCGAATTGCTCGCCACCACGGTGCAAGAGGGCGTCATCCGCCACTTCCCGGCGCGCTGAGGCAGGTATTTCAGAGGCGCTCGACGTCGGGTTCGAACTCGACGTCGCTGCGCTGATGAGCGCGCAGTGTGAACGGCACCGTCCGGTCCGCGCCGTACACGGCGAGCGCCAGCCCGGATTCGAGGTCGGCGATGTCGTCGTCGCTGAGGTCGGTGGGTTCACCGACCAGGCTCAGCGCGATCTCGAAGGTCGCCTCGGTCTCCGGCTGGTGCCCGGGATGGCTTGCGAGCCATTGGTTTTCGAGGTCCTGGTGGACGGTGTCGGTGGCGTCGACCGGGAGGGTGAAGCGCCAGGCGAAGACGTCGCGGTCCTGGATGTGGTCGGCGAGGACGCCTCGGATATCGGCGACGATGCGGTCGAGGACGTCCGGGGTCACATACACATGGAGAGAAACATCCGAAATGCGTTTCGGCATGTCCGAGTCCTGTCGTGTGTCGAACCAGCATGGGAAACTTCCACGTCCGCGCCGAAGTGTAATCGGTGTCCGCTCTCGCGAACAGACCTTCATCTCCTGCGTTGCGCGGCGAGGAAGGCCGCGAGCGGGCGTGCGCCACCGGGCTCGATCACCAGTCCCGGTCGTTCGTCCTCGCTGAGTTTGGTCTGCTCGTGCGGTGCGAGTGCGCTCAGCAGGGGGAAGAGCACCTCGGCGATGCGGTCGCCGACCTCGACGAAGGCCTCGGCGGACAGTCCGATCGGGTCCGCGATGTTCTCCCGGCCCACATAGGCGAGGTCGTTGCGGGCGCGGTGCAGTGCGGCAATGGATTTCGCGCCGGTGACCTTGGCGATACGGTGCGCCTCGATGAGGGTGAACGTGCGCGGTGCGGCGCCGAAGGCCAGTTCGGCCACCTGGTCGCGTAATGCCTCGGTCATGGTGAGCACCAGATCGGCGCGATCGACCATTTCGGGCTTGAGTTTGCGGGCCTTGAATCCGGTGGTGTCGCCACCGAGCCCGGCGATCGTCTCGGCCGCGAGCGGTTCGGCCGGAAAACCGACGAGGGCACGGGTTCCCGCGCTTTCGGCGGTGAGGCCTGGCAGTCCGTTGTGCGCCGCGAATGCCCGGGTGAGCCGTTCGGCGATCACCGAGCGGCAGACATTGGAGTTGCAGACGAACAGCACGTGCATACCGATACCGTAATCCCGGTCATTGTCGTGCAGTAGGCCAGAATTGTAACCATCACAAGCGTGCTGCTATTTATTCACCTTTCGGTTGAATTCCGTACATTCATTGCGACGCGAAATCCGTTGTGTGTGACCGTGATACCCGTGTGATCGGGGTGGTAAACCTTCGTTCCAGATGTGTCGATCATCACTGGTTCCGGACCGCGATAATTCGGTTCGGAAATAAATTCCGATCGGCCGGTCATTGCCGCGAACCCGCGCGGCGGGCCGGGGGCCGACCGTGGGCGAGGGCCGGTTCGCTTCCGGGTGTGCCGGGACGCTATAGTGACCGCGGTGCGCCGGGTTGGCGGAACTGGCAGACGCGACGGTCTCAAAAACCGTTGTCCGAAAGGACGTGTGGGTTCGAGTCCCACACTCGGCACCACGGCGGAAGCGCGGCATCGGCCGCGCTCCGCGGGGGAGTATCTGTCGCGGGGCACGCGATGACCTCGCACACGTGTCACCCGCGGTTCCGGCAGCTCCACGCATTCGGAAGTGGACGCGATAGGTACTCTCGACATCGGCAGTCGGAATCCAGAGGGGTCGAACCTATGAGCACGAATGCAGCAGGCGCTGGCGCCGCGGGTGACGTGGTGGCCAAGCGCGTTGTCGTGGCCGAGGACGAGGCCCTCATCCGCATGGACCTCGTGGAAATGCTCAAAGAAGAGGGCTACGACGTCGTCGGCGAGGCCGGTGACGGTCAGCAGGCCGTCGAGCTGGCCGAGCAGCTGCGCCCCGATCTGGTGATCATGGACGTGAAGATGCCGCGCCGCGACGGCATCGATGCCGCCGCCGAGATCGCGACGAAACGTGTTGCGCCCGTGGTGATCCTGACCGCGTTCAGTCAGCGCGACCTCGTCGAGCGGGCGCGTGACGCCGGCGCGATGGCGTATCTGGTGAAGCCGTTCACCAAGTCGGATCTGGTGCCCGCGATCGAACTCGCGGCCAGCCGCTTTCACGAAATCTCCGCGCTGGAAACAGAAGTCGCGAATCTGTCCGACCGGCTCGAGACCCGCAAACTGGTCGAGCGTGCCAAGGGTGTGCTCATGCAGACTCAGGGTTTGACCGAACCCCAGGCGTTCAAATGGATTCAGCGCACGGCGATGGATCGGCGCACCACCATGAAGGCGGTGGCCGAAGTCGTGCTGGAGAACCTCACCCCGCAGTGACGCCGAACCGTAAAGCTCCGGTGCGCGCCCAGGAAACCGGAAAAACTTTACGTAAGCGAAACAATAACGTGAACTATGACCGCACACGAAGCATCCGACATGATGCGAATGTGATGCGGATCTAACAAAGCGGCGATATGTTCTCACCGGGTCGAACGTGGGTCGGCCCCCTCGGCGACCCCGGGGTGCACAGGACATAGAGGTGAGACGTGCTCAGTTCGACATGGCGCAGTCGTTCGACGCGAGGAGTTCTGGTAATCGGAGCTGCCGCGTCGTTGGTGTTGTCCGGATGTAGTGACAAGTCGTCCGACGGCGGCGGTGGCGGCAACACCGACCTCTCCATCCAGCCCGTCGTGCAGCTCGATACCGAGGGCAAGGCCGTTCCCCAGAGCGACGCGGGCGCGGCCGCCGACCCGGCCGGTGACGGCAAGGCCAAGTGCGCGCCGACGAGCATCGCGATGGCCGGACCGCTGACCGGTGGCAACGCCGCGCTCGGCATCAACATCACCATGGGCGTGAAACTCGCCCTGGACAAGCACAACAAGGCGAACCCGGATTGCCAGGTCTCGCTCAAGGAATTCGACACCGAGGGCAAGCCGCAGAACGCCAGCCAGAAGATCCCGACCATCGTCGCCGATCCCAGCATCGTCGGCCTGATCGGTCCGACCTTCTCCGGTGAGACCAAGGCGACCGGCCAGATCCTCAGCGAGGCGGGCATGCCGACGCTGACCGCCTCGGCCACCAACCCGACGCTGACCCAGAACGGCTGGAAGACCTTCTTCCGCGGCCTGGGCAACGACAACTCGCAGGGCCCGGCCGTGGCGAACTACCTCACCAAGGAGAAGGGCTTCAAGAAGATCTGCGTCGTGCAGGACAACACCGACTACGGTGCCGGTCTCGCGCAGGCCTTCCTCACCGCGGCCGGCGGCGCCGCCGATCCTTCCTGCGCGGCCAACGTCAAGGAAGGCGACAAGGACTTCTCGGCGACGGTCTCCAAGCTGTCGGCGGCCAAGCCCGACGCCATCTTCTACGCCGGGTACTACGCCGAGGCCGCGCCGTTCGTGCAGCAGCTGCGTTCCGGTGGCGTGACCGCGACCTTCGTCTCCGCCGACGGCAGCAACGATCCCGAGTTCGTGCGCCAGGCCGGTTCGTCGTCCAAGGACGCGCTGCTGTCGTGCCCGTGCAGCCCGGCGCCGGAGAAGTTCGCCGCCGAGTACACCGCGTTCAACGGACAGGCCCCCGGCGTCTACTCCGTCGAAGGCTACGACCTGGCCACGATCCTGCTCAAGGGCATCGACTCCGGCAAGGTGACCCGCGCCGACCTGGTCGAGTACGTCCGTGCCTACACCGGCACCGGTGTGGCCCGTGAGTACAAGTGGGGCGAGACCGGCGAATTGGCCAACATCCAGATCTGGATGTACGAGGTCAAGTAGTCCCATCTGAGCGTGTTGCGGTGCGCGTGGCAGCTG
>NZ_JBPXLK010000041.1:0-31771 GCF_051843015.1 Nocardia sp. JW2 | reverse complement strand
GGCCGCTACGCCGCTTCGCGGCGGACCCTCCTCGAGGTCGGGTCGTGCGGGGCTGGGAATGCGGTCATGGCGGACTTAAGTGGTGCCGTGCGGCTGTGAAGGCGGTAGGTGGCGGACTCGAGTAGTGCCGTGCGGCTGGGCAATGCGGTAGGCGGCGGACCCGAGTGCTGTGTGGGCTGGAGTGCGGTAGGTGACGGACTCGAGTGGTGCCGCGTGGCTGGGATGCGGCAAGGCGCACGTGGCGCGGAGGCTCTCAGCGGATGACTTCGCGATAGACATTCACAGTCTGCTCTGCGATCCTCGCCCAATCGAACTCCGCGATGGCTCGCGCGCGGCCTGCCTGCCCGTAGCGCGTCGCCAGTTCGGGGTCGGCCGCCACCGCGTTCACCGCGGCGGCGAGTGCGCGTTCGTAGTCACCCGAGGCGACCGGGTCGTAGTGCACCAATCGTCCTGTGACACCGTCGGCGACCACTTCTGGGATCCCGCCCACGTCCGAGGCGACGACGGCGGTGGCGCAGGCCATCGCTTCCAGGTTCACGATGCCGAGGGGTTCGTATACCGATGGGCAGACGAAAACTGTTGAGGCCGTGAGGATTTGACGCACTTGTTCGGTGGGGAGCATCTCCTTCACCCAGAACACGTTGCCGCGCTGGTTTTGCAGCTCGTCGACCGCGGCGGCCACTTCCTGCTCGAGTTCCACCGTGTCCGCCGCACCGGCGCACAACACGAGCTGGATGTCGGGGTCGAAATCGGCCGCGGCGGCCAGCAAGTGGCCGACACCCTTCTGCCGGGTGATGCGGCCGACGAACGAGACGATCGGCAGATCGGCACGCACTCCGAGGCGGTCGAGTACCGGCTGCTCAGTGCCGACGGGGGCACCGGGATGCCATACGCCCGCGTCGATGCCGTTGTGCACCACGTGAACCCGGCCGGGGTCGATGGCGGGATAGGCGTCGAGGACGTCGTGGGCCATGCCCTCGCTCACCGCGATCACGGCGTCGGCCTGTTCCATGGCGTTGCGTTCCGACCACGACGACAGGCGGTATCCGCCGCCGAGCTGTTCGGCCTTCCACGGCCTGCGCGGTTCGAGCGAATGCGCGGTGAGCACGTGCGGAATGCCGTACAGCGCACCGGCGAGATGGCCGGCCAGGCCCGCGTACCAGGTGTGCGAATGCACCACGTCCACCGCGCCGACGGCGTCGGCCATCCGCAGCTGCGCCGACATCATCTGCAATGCGGCGTTGGCGGCGTACAGCTCGGGATCGGGCCGGTGCACCACCGCGCCCGTGCGCGGCGCGCCCATGCAGTGCACGGTCACCTCGCACAGTGCGCGCAGCCGGGCGGTGAGCTCGGTGACGTGCACGCCCGCACCGCCGTACACCTCGGGCGGATACTCCCGGGTCAGCATGGCCACCCGCAACGGATCCGCGATCGCTCGTTCCCCGTCGGTGCCATCACTCACGCGGTCCAAATTAGACGCTCGGGTCGACATGGGCCACCGGGTGGGCCCGGGACCTGTACTTTGACAGGGTGAGGAGCCAGCCGCACGTACTCGGGATCGTGCTCGCCGGTGGCGAGGGCAAACGACTGTTTCCGCTCACGGCCGACCGCGCCAAGCCCGCGGTTCCGTTCGGTGGGGCCTACCGGCTGATCGATTTCGTGCTCAGCAACCTGGTCAACGCGGGATATCTGCGCCTGTGCGTCCTCACCCAGTACAAGTCGCATTCGCTGGACCGCCACATCTCCCAGACCTGGCGGCTGTCGGGTTTCACCGGGGAGTACATCACCCCGGTGCCCGCGCAGCAGCGGCTCGGACCGCGCTGGTACACCGGCAGCGCCGACGCGATCATGCAGTCGCTCAACCTGATCTACGACGAGGACCCCGACTACATCGTGGTCTTCGGGGCCGATCATGTGTACCGGATGGACCCGGAACAGATGGTGGCCAGCCATATCGCCTCGGGCGCGGGCGTCACCGTCGCGGGGATCCGGGTGCCGCGTAGTGAGGCGAGCGCGTTCGGGTGCATCGATTCCGACGAGTCCGGGCGCATCACCCAGTTCCTGGAGAAACCCGCCCATCCGCCCGGCACCCCGGACGACCCGAACATGACCTTCGCGTCGATGGGCAACTACGTGTTCACCACCCGCGTGCTCGTCGACGCGATCCGCGCCGACGCGGAGAACTCCGATTCCGATCACGACATGGGCGGCGACATCATCCCGTCGCTGGTCGCGGCCGGGCAGGCCGCCGTCTACGACTTCGCCGACAACGACGTACCCGGCGCCACCGATCGCGACCGGGGCTACTGGCGCGATGTCGGCACCATCGATGCCTTCTACGAGGCGCACATGGACCTGGTCTCGGTGCACCCGGTGTTCAACCTCTACAACAAGCACTGGCCCATCCGCGGCGCCGCCGAGAACCTGCCGCCCGCCAAGTTCGCGCGTGGCGGGCTCGCTCAGGAGTCCATCGTCGGGGCGGGCTCGATCCTGTCGGCGGCCACCGTGCGCAACTCGGTCCTCAGTTCCAACGTGATGATCGACGACGGCGCGACGGTGGAGGGCAGCGTGCTGATGCCCGGCGTGCGCATCGGGCGCGGCGCGGTGGTCCGCCACGCCATTCTCGACAAGAACGTGGTGGTCGGCGAGGGCGAGATCATCGGCGTTGACCTGGACCGGGACCGGGAACGATTCGCCGTGAGCAACGGTGGCGTGGTCACCGTCGGCAAGGGTATCTGGGTGGGGTGACTACCCGCGCGACGCGCAGAGCAACCCGTCGCCGATCGGGATGAGCACGCTGGTGAGCTCGGGATTCTCCGCGATCGCCCTCGTCGCGGCACGCACCGCCTGGGTGGCCGGGTCGCGCTGGGACTGATCGGGGACGCGCCCGCCGAGCAGCGCGTTGTTCAGGATGAACGCACCGCCCTCGCGCAGTAATCGCACACCCTGCTCCACGTAGAGCGGGTGTTCCATGGGCGAGGCGTCGACGAACACCAGGTCGTAGGCGCCGTCGGCCAGGCGCGGCAGCACATCGAGGGCGCGGCCGTTGATGAGCCGGGTGCGCGCGGGCGCGATCTCGGCGGTGCGGAAGGCCTCCTTGGCGGCCCGCTGATGCTCGGGTTCGGAGTCGATGGTGGTGAGGGTTCCGTCCTCACGCATGCCGTCGAGCAGCCACAATCCGCTCACACCCGCGCCGGTGCCCACCTCGACGACCGAGCGGGCGCCGAGCATCTGCGCGTACATGCTCAGCAGCGCGCCGACCGAGGCGGGCACGGGCGCGGCGCCCAATTCGGTGGCCCGCTCGCGCGCGTCGAGGAGGACTTCGTCCTCGACGACGGACTCCTCCACATAGGCCAGGTTCCGCTCCACGTTCGATGCCACAGCTAAGAGGCTATGTCACCGACCGGGTCTGTGTATTCAGCGAAGGCGCCCACGCGGGGTGAGTGTCGGGGCACATCAGGATTCTCAGGTGCCACTCAGGGTCTCCACACGTGCCCCATATCGCGACAGGAAATAGTTGCCACACCAGCCGATCGCGGCGGGTACGAGGCGCGGGAACAACCGCAGACATCCGGCGGTTGTTTCTGACAAGACAAGGTCCGCTGACCCGGACCGGTTCGGTTTCGTGCCGGCGGTCCCGAGTAGGAGGTGTCCCATCCCGATGGTAGACACGGCGCGTTCCGACGCCACACTGCCCGCCCAGACCCTTCCCACCGACTTTCCGCCGTCCGTCGAGGACGATCTCGATGCCGAACTCACCGGCACTGCGGCTTTCGACGCCACCGGTGACCGCACGGTGATGCCGTCGTGGGACGAACTGGTCCGCGAGCACGCCGACCGGGTCTACCGCCTCGCCTACCGGTTGTCCGGCGACGCCCAGGACGCCGAGGACCTCACCCAGGAAACCTTCATCCGGGTGTTCCGATCCCTGCAGAGCTACCAGCCGGGCACGTTCGAAGGCTGGTTGCACCGCATCACCACGAACCTGTTCCTCGACATGGTCCGCAGGCGCAATCGCATCCGCATGGAGGCCTTACCCGAGGACTACGACCGGGTGCCCGCCGAGGGGCCGACGCCCGAGGACGCCTACCACGACTCCCGCCTCGACCCGGACCTGCAGAAGGCGCTCGACGCCCTCGCGCCGGAGTTCCGCGCGGCCGTGGTGCTGTGTGACATCGAGGGCCTGTCCTACGAGGAGATCGGCGCCACGCTCGGCGTCAAGCTGGGCACTGTGCGCAGCCGCATCCACCGCGGGCGCCAGGCACTGCGCGACTACCTTGCGCATAATGGAATAGAGCAGCGATACTCCGCTGACACCTACGCAGGGTGACGGCCGCGAGCGGCCACACCCGGCCTGGTCGGGTTGATGTCGGTCGGAAGGAAGAACTCCGCATGAGCGTGGATCCAGCATCCTCAGGTCGCACACCGCGCTTTCAGCCCACCGAGCATCTGGCCAGCGAGGCGATCGCGGCCTACGTCGACGGCGAGCTGCGCATGAACGCCTATCTGCGTGCCGCCCAGCATCTCTCGGTGTGCCCCGAATGCGCCGCCGAAGTCGACGCCCAGCAGCAGGCGCGGATCGCGCTGCGCCGGGCGGGCGAAATCGCCGTCCCACGCAGCCTGCACGACAGCCTCAGCCGCATCCCGCTGGCCGAACTGCCCGCCGCCGCACCCGAACCTCCCCGCCGTAACGAGGCATTTCTCGGATTCCTGACCGATTCGTTCCCCGCAGCCCGGTGGACTACGTGGCGGCGCAAGTAGAGTCACGGGCGTGACAGGCGAATCGACGAATCCCGGATCGACCGACAACTCGGATTCGGCGGCGTCACGGGGGAATCTGCGGCCCTCCGACGCGCCGACCCTCGGCCCGCGTCCGGTGTACCGGCCGCACATCGACAGCCATACCGCGCACGCGTTCCGCCGCCCGAACGGCCAGACGGGTTCGTTCGCCCCGCACGACCCGATGCGCGATGGCAAGCGTTCCGACGACGGCGAGCTGGTCGATCGCCGGCCGCCGGACGGTGTGCTCGCCGAGGCGTTCGCCCGCCCCGAGGGCTCCGACGAACTGTTGCAGCGCGAACCCGATTCCGGCGAACGCAAGATCGTCGTCGCGGGTCCGGTCGACCCCTGGCGCGACCCGGCCGCGGGCGCGCGCCTCGGCGCCCCGGCGATCGAGACACCCGAAGCCGCTCCGCTGCCTGTGGCTCCCAAACTGTCGGCCCGCGAGGTGCTGTTCGGCTCCCGTGTCGCGCCCAAGGCACTGGCCTTGCTCGCCGTGATCGCGCTCGGTATCGCCGTCGTCGGTGGGCTGGTCGGGCGGATCACCGCCGAGACCGCGTCCACCCTCACCTCGCGCAAGGTCACCCTCCAGCAGAGCGAGAGCTCCGATTCCCCGCACGGCAAGATCGCGGCCGTCGCCGACGCGGTGCTGCCGTCGGTGGTGTCGATCCAGGTCATCATCGGTGACGGCGGGCCGTCCGGCTCGGGTGTCGTCCTCGACGCCGAGCAGGGCTACATCGTCACCAACAACCACGTGATCTCGGCGGCGGCCACCGACAAGTCCGGCAACGCCAAGATCCAGATCGAATTCTCCGACAACACCCGGGTGCCTGCCCAGATCGTCGGGCGCGATCCCAAGACCGACCTCGCGGTGCTCAAGGTCGACGCCGACAACCTCACCGAGGCGAACCTCGGCCGCTCCGACGACGTGCAGGTGGGCGACGACGTGCTCGCCATCGGTTCGCCGCTCGGCCTGGAGAAAACCGTCACCTCCGGCATCGTCAGCGCGCTGCACCGTCCGGTGAGCCTCGGTGGCGAGGGCACCGACACCAATGCCGTGATCGACGCGGTGCAGACCGACGCCTCGATCAACCCCGGTAACTCCGGTGGCGCCCTCGTCGACATGGACGGCAGGCTGATCGGCGTCAATACGGCTATCAAGAGCAACACCGGTAACTCGGTGGGTCTCGGGTTCGCCATCCCGATCGATGTGGTCACCTCCATCGCGCAGACCCTGATCCGCGACGGCAAGGTCAACCACCCGCAGCTCGGGCTCAGCGCGCGCACCAAGGCCGTCGCCAACGAGTTGCGCAGCGGCGCCGCCGTGGCCGACGTGGTGGCGGGCGGACCTGCGGCCAAGGCGGGCATCGTCGAGGGCGACGTGATCGTCAAGGTCGGTGACCGCATCGTCGAGGGCCCCGACGAACTGGTCGTCGCGGTGCAGTCGCACAAGATCGGCGAGCGGGTGAACGTGCAGTTGATCCGCGATGGCAGGCAGGTGGACGTGCCCGTCACCCTCGAATCCGACTGAGCTGCGACGACGCGCGCCGGGTAACCTGGGATCGTGTTCAGCAACATCGGGTGGAGCGAGATGATGATCCTGCTCGTCGCCGCCCTCGTGATCCTCGGCCCGGAGCGCCTGCCCGGGGCGATCCGCTGGACCACGTCGTCGCTGCGTCAGGTGCGCGACTACGCCAGCGGGGCCACCTCCACGCTCAAGCAGGAACTCGGTCCGGAGTTCGACGAGCTGCGCAAACCGCTCGCCGAACTCAACGAGCTGCGCGGGATGACACCGCGTGCCGCGGTCACCAAGCATCTACTCGGCGGTGACGACTCGGTGCTGCGCGATCTGGAGAAGGCCGTGCCGGACCGCAAAGAGCTGTTCGGCACGAGCAGCGGAATGCCCGGCAGCGGGCCCTCGTTGTCGAAGGCGCCCAAGCCGTTGGAGCACAACGAGCGGCCGCCGATCGACTCCGACGCCACCTGACCCCGGCGAACAGACCACACGGTCGTCATTTGCCACCCGATCGCGCGTACCGCCGATGTCCGTGCCGACCTCGCCGTCTTTGTGGTTGCCGACAGGCATACCTCGATCGGCGTTGTGCGCCAAGACATTCGATGTCAATCGTTATAGACACGAATCGCCGTCCAGCTGTCTAGACTTCGCACATGTCGGCCGATGACGTGGCACGAGTCTTCGCGATCGAAGACAAGGTCGAGAGACTCAAAGCAGCCACCGACGGGGTGGCGGCTGCCCAGCAGACCATCAACGAACTCACCAGGATCCGCCGCGCCGTGATCCGCGAACTCCACGCCGAGGGCTGGACGTTCGCCCGCATCGGCGCCGCAGCGGGCTTGTCGCGGGCGCGCATCCACCAGGTGAGCACCCAGGGTCCGGTGCCCGAAGGGCTGTTCTTCGGACACGGCACGCTCACCGTGCTGGCCCCGGAGG
This sequence comes from Nocardia sp. JW2, assembly GCF_051843015.1. NCBI lineage: Bacteria > Bacillati > Actinomycetota > Actinomycetes > Mycobacteriales > Nocardiaceae > Nocardia > Nocardia sp. JW2. Next base: position 24,540 of record NZ_JBPXLK010000041.1, on the reverse strand, counting down.
CCCGCACGGGCAGACTGCTCGGCGCACCCGATCCGGCGGCCGCGCAACGGCTGGCCGAGCTGCTGCGCCAGCTCGGTTTCGTGGCGACGGTCGAAACGTTCCTGCCGGGCAGACCCATCGATCTCAACCGTGACGGCCTGGTGATCCTCGGCGGGCCCGAGCTGTCGCCGAGCCTGCGTCAGCTGGTGGCGGCCGATCCACGACTGCGGCGCACCGTCACTCGCGCGGGCGACACCCGGCGCGGCATCGAGGACCGGGCCGCGCGCCGCGTCTACCGGCCCGGCGGCACCGAACCACACGACATCGCCTACCTGGCCAGGCTGCCCCGACCCGACCGGCGCGGCACCGTGATGCTCATCGACGGGCTGCACCCGCCGGGTTCCCTGGGTGCGATCCGGTTGCTGGCCACCCGGCTGGCGACGCTGCACGAGCGGGCGAGCACGCATCTGTTCTCGGTTCTCATCGCCGTGCGATACGACCGCACGACCGGCGAACCGGTCGATGCAGACCTACTCACCCCGGTTTATCGGCACGAAACCGACCAAAAGTCCGCTGCGAACCGGACTCGCCCATAACTGCATCTAAACAACGGACACTTTGTGATCTGCATCACGGTAATGTTATAGATCACAACCCGAGCCCGATGGTTAGATTGCTAGCGAGTAACCGAGTGTGAGTAGGTGAGCTTCACATGTTCTCGTCTCCCGAGGCCAATGCCTGCCGGGTCCTGCCCGTGCGAGCGGCCGGCGTCGCGGGCCCCCGGCCTGTTCCCGCGTCCGACATCGACTCCGTCGGCGGTGAGGTGGTCGTGACGACCCACCGCGTGACCTACAGCGACCGTTTGAAGGTCTTCATCGGCCCGCACGAGGACGTGGACAGCTTCCTGCGCCCGCTGCGCCGGATGGACGGTCATCAGCGCTTCGCGCTCGATCTGACGGTGCTGCCCGAGCCCATGCCCGCCACCGAGGTGACGGCATCGGTGAGCGCGGCCCGGGGCGATCTGGCGCTGCGCTGCACCGGCTCCGCCGACGCGATGACGCTGCAGCTGCGCACCACGGTCGACCATCTGCCGCGCCGCTACACCCTCGGGTTCCCCGGCAGCCGCCTCGGGCTGCCCACGGTGTACGTGCCGCACGGCGACGACGACACCTACGTCTACCCCGAGGAGGTCTTCACCGCCGAGTACGCGGCGCAGATCTTCCACGAGTTCTTCCATCAGGGCGCCGTGCCCGCCGGTCTCCAGCACCGCGAAATCCTCGACTGAGCTTTCACCGCGCCGGGATGCTCGCGGTTAGCTAGGCTGGACCGAAAGGTCACAGTCGGTGGAGAGGCCGGTGGGCGATGCGCGATCTGCTCGGGCAGGTGCTCGATCTGCTCGCCGAGGGGCCGGTGGCGCTGGCCCGGATCGTCGACCGGATCGGGGCGGGGCCGCGCGATACCGGGGCCGCGATGGTGGTCACCCCGGATGGTCGGGTCGTCGGCTCGCTCTCGGGTGGATGCGTCGAGGCGGCGCTATTGGTGACGGCCCAACAGGTGCTCGCCGACGGCTCCGCCTGTGTGGAGCGGTTCGCGGCAGCCGACGAGCTCACCGTCGGACTGCCGTGTGGCGGGGAGATCGAGGTCTTCGTCGAACGGCTCGACCACGCCGATCTTCCGCTGCTGCGAGAACTGCGTGGCGCGCTCACCGCGCACCAGCCCATCGCCTACGCCACGACTCTCGAATCCACCCCGGATCGCCGGCTGCTGCGGCCCGGGCAGGTCACGCCGTGGCGCGGCCTCGACCAGGACGCGGCCGCGCTGCTCACCGCGGGCCACAACGGCATGGTCGGCGCCCAGGACTGCACGCCTGCCGCCGCGACCCGCCCCCGCACCTTCGTCCAGGTGTTCCGCTCCCCCGCCCACATGATCCTGGCAGGGGCCAACGACTACACCCGCGCCCTCACCACGGCCGCCACTCAGCTCGGCTATCGCGTCACCGTCGTCGACGCCCGCGAAACCTTCACCACCCCCGCACTTTTCCCCACCGCCGACGAAGTGGTCGTCGACTGGCCCCACCGTTACCTGGCCGCCGAAGCCGCGGCGGACCGCATCGACGACCGCACGGTCGTCTGCGTCCTCACCCACGACCCCAAATTCGACGTCCCCATGCTGGCCACCGCCCTCGACCTGCCGGCAGTCGCCTTCATCGGCGCCCTCGGTTCCCGCCGAGCCCACCGCGACCGCACCACCCGCCTCCGCGACCACGGCCTCTCCCCCACCACCATCGCCCGCATCCACAGCCCCCTCGGCCTCGACCTGGGCGCCCACACCCCCGAGGAAACCGCCGTCTCCATCCTCGCCCAGATCCTCGCCACCCGAACCGACACCTCGGCCCGCCCCCTCACCACCCTGACCGGCCCCATCCACCCCCGAACACCCTGAGCCCCTCGACGCTGATGCCGCGCGGACCGTTTTCGCTTCCGATAGCCGCGCCGCGGCCGATCGGTACGTAGGCCGTCGAGTTCGGCGTCGGTCGCGCGGGAAAGGTCGACCGCGCCCACTCGGTCACGTGGACCGATACACACAACGAACTCCCGCTCGGAGTGGACGAACAGCGTCGTCGGCAGCCCCCACAGTCGAGCCACGCGGCAAGGGGTGCGCGCGCCGACGACCGCCTCATCGCAGGACGACGAGGCGGTCGGGGGAAGGTGTCAGGCGGCGACCTGTTCGGGGCGGAGGGTTTTCATCGGCGGTCGGTCTTCGAGGGAGACCTCGGTGGTGTGGGGGATGAACTCGCCTGCGATGAGGGGGAATTGGGTGAGGGGGGCGCCGGAGTCGGGGACGCCGCTGCGGCGCAGGGCGGTGCCGAGGATCTGGCGGCTCATCACGCCGAGGTCGGACAGGGGGCGGTTGCGGTGGGTGCGCACGCCGAGGTTCACCTGGGTGATGGCGTCGAGGCCCAGGCGATCGTAGGTGTCGAGCAGCAGGCCGATCTCCACGCCGTAGCCGGGGGCGAAGGGGACGGCGGTGAGCAGTTCGCGGGTGCCCGCGTATTCACCGCCGAGCGGTTGCAACACCTGGACCAGTTCGGGGCGCAGCGCCGCCAGCAGGGGGCGGGCGACCAGTTCGGTGACCCGGCCACCGCCGTTGGCGTCCACGGACTCGCCTTGGCGCAGCGGGCGCCGGTAGTAGGCCTTGGACAGGTGGGTGCCGGGCATGGTCAGCAGCGGGCCGAGCAGCTTGGGCACGAACGCCGGATCGGGATCGATGAGATCGGAGTCGACGAAGGCGATGAGGTCACCGGAGGTGCAGGCCAGCGACCGCCACAGCGCCTCGCCCTTGCCCGCGACCGGCTCGAGCTCGGGCACGGCCTCCTCGCGGGTCACCACCTCGGCACCCGCGCGCCGCGCACGTTCGGCGGTGGCATCGGTGGATCCGGAGTCGAGCACGATCAGTTCGTCGACGAGGGTGCCGAGCAGCGGCCGGATACTGGCCACCACGTCGGCGACGGTGTCCTGTTCGTCGAGGGCGGGCAGCACCACCGAAACGGTGCGACCCGCTTTGGCGGCGACCAGGTCGCCGACCGTCCAGTCAGGGGTGTCCCAGGTGTGGGTAGTGGCCCAGGCGGGCTCGCGGTGTTGGATTTTCATGCCAGACCTCGCAGAGTTCGTGCGGGGGGCCGGATGCCCTGGATTGCGGCGATCATGTCCACGACCCGCCGGGTCTCGGCGACTTCGTGAACCCGGAAGACCCGAGCGCCCGCGGCGGCCGCCCACGCGGTTGCCGCCAGTGTGCCCTCGACCCTCTCGGTCAGACCGACACCTAGAGTCTCCCCGATAAAGTCCTTGTTACTCAGGGCCATCAGCACTGGCCACCCGGTTTTTACGAGACTGTCGATTCCACGCAACAACTCGAGCCCGTGATAGGTGTTTTTTCCGAAATCGTGAGTGGGATCGATCACGATTCCGTCGCGACGCACCCCGGCGGCGGCCGCGCGTTCGGCCGCGGCGGCCACGGTGGCGGTCACTTCGGCGACCACGTCGGCGTAGCGGACCCGGTGCGGACGGGTGCGCGGCACGGCGCCACCGGTGTGGCTGCAGACGATCCCGGCACCCAGGTCGGCGGCCACGTGCACCAGTTCAGGGTCGGCCCCGGCCCAGGTGTCGTTGACGAGGTCGGCACCGGCCGCAACGGCATCCCCGGCGACCTTGCCGCGCCAGGTGTCCACACTGATCAACAGCTCCGGGTACTTCTCCCGGATCGCCGCGACGAACGGAACCACCCGTCGCGTTTCCTCGGCCGCGTCGACCGTGTCGCCCGGCCCGGCCTTCACCCCGCCGATGTCGACCAGATCGGCGCCTTCGTCGACGGCCCGCGTCACCCGGTCCATCGCGGCCCGGTCGGTGAAGGTGGCGCCCCGGTCGTAGAACGAATCGGGGGTGCGGTTCACGATCGCCATCACCAGCGCGCGATCGGTCGGCACGGGCCGACCACAGAAGGTTGGTTCAGGCATCGCTATCGCGGAGCTCTACCCGCGGCGACGTCGTCGGCGTAGCCGTCGTAGGCCGGGACGTAGCCCTCGGTCGGTCCGCTGAGCACATACAGCTGCCCCTCGGCGTCGGCGGCGTAGCCCTGCTTGCGCAGTTCCACCTTGCGGCTCTTGAAGGTGGAGGTCTGCTCGAGTTCGGCGACCACCCGGACGAACAGCGGCACCGCGTAGAGCGGCAGCCGCTCGTAGACGGTGGCGGCCAGCCCCTTGCCGTCGAATTCGGCATCGGGGTGCAGGGTGATCGCGGCCATGCCCGCCTTGCCGTCGGTGCCGGGGATGTCCACACCGAACACCACCGCCTGCTCGACGCTCGGGTGCTGATCGAGCGCGCCCTCCACCTCGGTGGTGGCGACGTTCTCGCCCTTCCAGCGGAAGGTGTCACCGAGCCGGTCGACGAACGCGATGTGCCAGAAGTGCTGGTCGCGCACCAGGTCGCCGGTGTCGAACCAGCAGTCACCCTTCTTGAACCCGTCGCGGACCAGCTTGGATTCGGAGGCCTTCGCATCGGTGTAACCGTCGAAGGGCTGACGGTTGTTCACCTTCGCCAGCAGCAGTCCGACGCCACCGGAACGCACTTTGCGCAGCTTCCCGTCCGGTCCACGACGCGGCTTACCGGTCTCGTCGTCGTATTCGACCACCGCGTACGGCAGCGGGCACAGCCCGGCCGTGCGGTCGACCCCGAAGGCGTTGACGAAGGCGAGCGGCGCCTCGCTCGACCCGTAGAACTCCACCACCCGGTCGATGCCGAAGCGGCGCCGGAACTCGTCCCACAGCTCCGGCCGCAGCCCGTTGCCGACGACGAGCCGTACTCGGTTGTTCTTCTCCTCGGGGTGTACGGGCTGGTTGAGCAGGTAGCGGCACAGCTCACCGATATAGATGAACGCCGTCGCCCCTTCGCGGGCGATCTCGGCCCAGAAACCGGAGGCGGAGAACTTACGCGCGAGCACATAGGTCGACTCACCGGCCAGCACCGCCGACAGCGCCACCGTGAGCGCGTTGTTGTGGTACAGCGGCAGGCAGCAGTACAGCGCGTCGTCGCCGCGCAACCGCACGCCGAGCCCGCCGAGCCCGGCCATGCTCTTGGTCCAGCGCAGGTGGGTCATCACGCTGGCCTTCGGCATGCCGGTGGTGCCGGAGGTGAAGATCAGGAACGCGCGTTCGCCCGCCGTCACCTGCTCACAGACCGCCGGATCGGAAGCTGTTGCGCCACGCGCGGATTCGGCGAGCTCCTCGGACATGAGCACGGTCGCCGGTGCCTCGGGCAGCGACTCGAGCGCTTCGACGCATTCCTCGCCGACCACGACCAGCACGCTGTCGAGCAGACCAATGCTGTGGGCCAGCACCTGATCGCGCTGGTTGTAGTTGAGCAACCCGACGGTGGCGCCGAGCTTGAGCACCGCGAGGACGGTGAACAGCGTCTCGGGACGGTTGGTCATGAGCACGCCGACCACGTCGCCGCGATCGACTCCGCGCGCGGAAAGCACTGCGGCGTACCGGTTCACCTCGCTGTTGGCGGCGCGATAGGTGTAGGAACGGCCTTCGAAGCGCAGGAACACCCGGTCGGGCCGCCGGTGGGCGAGCCGCTGGAAGTACTTGCCGATGGAGGCTTTGTCCTTGGGCCCCACCAGCATTCCCGGTGCGTTGCGCAGCATGCGCGGTGCGTCCATGGCCATGCCGGGCAGCTTCTTGGCCAGGTCGAACACACTGACGGTGTCGCGGGCGTCGTTGCTCACGTCGATCTCCTACCCTCGGGCCGCGGCCGGTGTCAACGCGGCGAACGCGGCTGGCAGGTCGGCGGCCACGACGATGCGGTCGCGCGCCTGCTGTGTGACAATCTTGCGCTCGAACAGCTCGTCCAACCAGCCGAACAGCCCGCGGTAGAAACCGTCGGCGTCGAGCACCACCACGGGTTTGGTGTGTTCGCCCAGGTAACCGCCGGTCCAGGTTTCGAAGAATTCCTCGAGCGTCCCGACGCCGCCGGGCAGGGTGAGGAAGGCGTCGGCGCGTTCTTCCATCAGCTGTTTGCGCTGGCGCATGGTGTCGGTGACGAGCAGTTCGTCGGCGGCGGTATCGGCGACCTCGCGGTGCACCAGATGCTTGGGGATCACCCCGACGGTGTGCGCGCCGCCCGCCCGCGCGGCCGCCGCGACCGCGCCCATCATCGACACCCGGCCGCCGCCGGACACCAGTTGCCAACCGCGACGGGCGATTTCGGTGCCCACCTGGGACGCCAGGTCGATCAGTTCCGGTTCGGTTGTACTCGCCGAGCAGTAAACGCAGATCGAGTAGCTCACCACTGATCCTCGGTGCCGAGCCGTTCGATGTCGCTGTTGCCGCTGCCGGTCGCCTCCTTGACGATGCGCACCACGTCTTCGACGCTGTCGGTGACCTGGATGAGGTCGAGATCCTCCGGCGAGATCTTGCCCGACCCGGCCAGCGAATTGCGCATCCACTCCACCAGCCCGGACCAGTAGGCGGTGCCGAACAGGATGATCGGGAAGCGGGTGATCTTGCGGGTCTGCACCAGGGTGAGCGCCTCGAACAGTTCGTCGAGGGTGCCGAAACCGCCGGGCAGGCAGACGAAGGCCTGCGAGTACTTCACGAACATCGTCTTGCGGACGAAGAAGTAGCGGAAGTTGATCCCCAGATCGACCCAGTCGTTGAGGCCCTGTTCGAACGGCAACTCGATGCCGAGACCGATCGAATACCCGCCCGCCTCCGAGGACCCACGGTTGGCCGCCTCCATCGCCCCCGGCCCGCCGCCGGTGATGATCGCGAAACCGGCGTCGGTGAGCGCGGACCCGATCGCCCGTGCCGCCGCGTACTCCGGGTGGTCGACCGGCGTGCGCGCCGAGCCGAACACCGTGACGGCGGGCGGCACCTCGGCCAGCGCGCCGAAGCCCTCGACGAACTCGGCCTGGATCCGCAGCACCCGCCACGGGTCCGTGTGCACCCACTCGCTGTCCTGACGGGTGTCGAGAAGATTGCGGTCCGCGGTCCGTGCTCCCGGCTTGCGTTCGCGTCGGAACATCACCGGCCCACGGAACTTCGGTTTGGCCTTCCCCACCTGTTCATCCACGGATTCGCTCGACATGTCCTCCACGCTACTGGGCACCCGCGGTGAGGTAGGTGCGCAGCATGGCGGTGACGGCGGTGATCTGGCTGAGCGGGACGTGTTCGTCGCGCTTGTGGGCGAGGTTGGGGTCGCCGGGGCCGAAGTTCACGGCGGGGATGCCACGGGCGGCGAAGCGCGAGACGTCGGTCCAGCCGTACTTGGCGCGCACTCCGCCGCCGCCGTGGGCGTTGACCGAGTCGATGAGGCTGCGCGCGGCCGGTGCGGTGAGACCGGGCAGGGCGCCGGGCGAGGAATCGGTGACCCGGAAGCTCACGTCGAGTCCGTCGAAGACCTCGCGCACGTGGGCGATGGCCTGCTCGACCGTGCGGTCGGGGGCGTAGCGGAAGTTCACGTCCACCTCGGCCACGTCGGGCACCACATTGCCCGCGACGCCACCGGACACGCGCACCGCCGAGAGCCCTTCGCGGTACACGCAGCCGTCGATGTCGACCTGGCGCGCCTCGTAGGCGGCCAGCCGTTCCAGCACCGGCGCCAGCGCGTGAATCGCGTTCTCCCCCAGCCAGGCCCGGGCCGAATGCGCGCGCACACCGGACGTGCTCAACCGCACGCGCAGCGTGCCCTGGCAGCCCGCCTCGATCCAGCCGCCGGAGGGTTCGCCGAGCACGGCGAGGTCGCCGTCGAGCCACTCGGGCATATCGCGTTCGATGTGGTTGAGGCCGTTGAACTCGGCGGCGATCTCCTCACCGTCGTAGAAGATGAGCGTGAGGTCGTGGGCCGGGTCGGTGATGGTGGCGGCCAGATGCAGGAATACCGCGTCACCGGACTTCATGTCGACGGTGCCGCAGCCGAACAGCACCGGCTCCCCGTCCACCTCGGCGGGCCTGCTCGGCACGTTGTCGGCGATGGGCACCGTGTCCAGGTGCCCGGCCAGGATCACCCGGGTCGGCAGGCCGAGGTTCGTGCGCGCCAGCACCACATTGCCGTGCCGCTTGATCTCGAAACCGGTGGTCTGATCGCGCAGCGCCTGCTCGACCAGGTCCGCGATGGCGGCCTCGTCGCGGGAAACGCTCGGCACATCCACCAGGGCGGCGGTCAACTGGACGGGGTCGGCGCGCAAATCGAGAGTCACATCTCGACAGTAGTACGCGCGTACGACGCCGTGTCCGGGTGCGGGAATCGGACCGGGTGGTCCATCGCACAGCCCCCGCGCCACCTCGACCTGGATCGAGGCGGCAAAATGTGGTCTCGTGAGCACTCAAGGAGCAAGCGCAGTCGGTATCGCCACCATCACCTCGGACGGCACCGTCCTCGACACCTGGTACCCGAGCCCGGAGCTGGGCGAGTTCACCGAGACCGGCTCCCAGCGCCTCGACGCGGCCGACGCGCCGGAGTTCGCCGACCTGCTCGGCCCCGACAAGGCGCGCGGCGTGGAGGTGGTCGCGGTGCGCACCACCATCGCCGACCTGTCGGCTGCCCCCACCGACGCCCACGACGTGTACCTGCGCCTGCACCTGCTCTCGCACCGCCTGGTCCAGCCGCACGGCCTGAGCCTGGACGGCCAGTTCGGCCTGCTCAGCAATGTGGTGTGGACCAACCACGGCCCGTGCGCGGTGGAGGGTTTCGAGCAGACCCGGATCAAGCTGCGCGCCCGCGGCCCGGTGACCGTGTACAGCATCGACAAGTTCCCCCGCATGGTCGACTACGTGGTGCCCTCGGGTGTGCGGATCGGCGACGCCGATCGCGTCCGCCTCGGTGCGCACCTGGCCTCGGGCACCACCGTGATGCACGAGGGCTTCGTGAACTTCAACGCGGGCACCCTCGGCAACTCGATGGTCGAGGGCCGTATCTCGGCCGGTGTCGTGGTGGGCGACGGTTCCGACATCGGTGGCGGCGCGTCGACGATGGGCACGCTGTCGGGCGGCGGAACCACCGTCATCTCGGTCGGTGAGCGCAGCCTGCTCGGCGCCAACGCGGGTCTCGGCATTCCGCTCGGTAACGACTGCGTGCTCGAGGCGGGCCTGTACCTGACCGCCGGAACCAAGGTCACCGCGCCCGACGGCACCGTCGTCAAGGCCGCCACCCTGGCCGGGCAGAACAATCTGCTGTTCCGCCGCAATTCGACCACCGGTGCGGTGGAAGTGGTGCCGCGCAAGGGCACCGGTATCGAGCTCAATGCCGCGCTGCACGCCAACGACTGAATCCCGCATTCGGCAATATCGCATTTATTGCGGTTTGTTGACGACGGGTATCCCGTTGCGGCAAGGCTTTTCGGGTCCGCTAGCTTGAATTCGCCCACCCGGTCGGGGGGCTTTCGAATGTGGAGGGATTCAAGTATGAAGTTCGGAAAGTTCACTACTGCTGTTGTGATGTCGGTTGTCGCGGTGGGGATTACCGCGGCCACCGCCAACGGTCAGCCCGCCGTGGCGACCGAACAGCCCGCGGTGGTGGCTGCGGGGGGCGTGACTTCGGGTGTGAGCAACGGGATCGACTACACCACCGCGGTGTCGCCCACCGACAAGACCATCACCTGGGCGGTCGACAACGGCCGCTTCGAGCTGGCCGCCGACGGCTCGGCCGTGCTGCTGCGCAACGCCGAGGGCGTCACCGTCGACCAGACGGCGCTGCGCTCGGAGGTCGCGGGTCTGCCGATCTCGGTGACCCCGCAGATCGCCGAGGACGGCCGTAGCGTGAAGCTGGCCGCCTCGATGACGCCGGAGGACACCGCCAAGCTCGGCAATATCGCCGAACTGAAGGACATCAGCTCCTACGACCGCCTGATGGCCCAGGTCAACAAGAACCTGCCGGGCATCGCGATCGGTGGCATCATCGGCGCGTTCTTCCCGTTCCTGTGGCTGTTCACCATCCCCGCCGGGATGCTGATCGGTGGTTACGTGATGGGTGGTCAGGAGTTCCTGGACGCGGTGATCGCGTTCGCGACCGGCCAGCCCTGATCCGCTGAACCGAAAGGCCCCGCACTCGCCCGAGTGCGGGGCCTTTTCGTTGCCCAGGTGACGAAGCCGATACTCGACGCGGCCGCCGGCACGGAGTAGTTTCAGCTGTTATACGGAGTCGTATAACAGGAGGATCGGCATGGCACTTCTTCCCCCGGGCCAACGCGCCGTCGAAGGGTTCCCCCGCTTCGGTACGCATCTGCATCACCCGCCGCCGCCGGTTCCCGAGCACCCCGTGATCGAAGTCTGCGGGGCCGTGGTCGAGCCCGTCACCATCGCGCTCACCGAACTGGCGCAGCTGCCCCGGCGCGAGCAGAAGGCCGATTTCCATTGCGTCGCAGGGTGGTCGGCGACCGACCTGCTCTGGGAGGGCACACCGTTCCGCGACTTCTACCGGCTGGTGATCGAGCCCGCGCTCGCACCGGGAGCGACGATCACCCACCTCAGCTTCGAGGGCCTGGACGAGTTCCGCTCGGTCGTGCAGTTGGAAGACGCCCTCGCCGACGACGTCTTCCTCGCCGACCGCCTCGACGGCGAACCGCTCGACAGCGACCACGGCGCCCCGATCCGGCTGGTGAGCCCGAAGCAGTACGGGTTCGTCAACACGAAACACCTGTGCCGCATCGAAGTTCACACCGCCGCCCCGCCGGACCCGGACAAGTGGTCGCCACTGGCCTCACACGCCAGGGCACGGGTGTGGGCCGAGGAACGGCACCGGTATCTGCCGGGGCGCGTGGTTCGTCCGGTGTATCACGCCCTGATCGGGCCGATCCGCCGGCTGAGCGCGCGGGGCAGCACGAACCGCTAGGTCAGCGACTTCTTCTGCACCTTGCCCATCGCATTGCGCGGCAGCGCGTCGACGAAGCGGATCTCGCGCGGCCGTTTGTGGGCCGAAAGCTGGTCGCCCACATGCGCGATCAGTTCGGTCGCGAGCTCGTCGGAGCCGCTGTCGCGGGCGACGACGAAGGCGACGATCCGCTGTCCGAGATCGTCGTCGGGCAGCCCCACCACCGCGACCTCGGCGACCGCCGGATGCCCGAGCAAGGCGGTTTCGATCTCGCCCGCGCCGATCCGGTACCCACCGGACTTGATCAGGTCGATGGACTCGCGGCCGACGATGCGGTGGAAGCCGTCGGCGTCGATGACGGCGACGTCGCCGGTGCGGAACCAACCGTCCTCGGTCCAGTCACGGGCCGTGGCGTCGGGGCGGCCGAGATAGCCGTCGAACAGCATCGGGCCGCGAACCTGCAGGCCGCCGATGCTCACGCCGTCGTGCGGGACGGGATTGCCCGCTTCGTCGCGCAGCCGGGTCTCGACGCCACGCACCGGCGTACCCACCCAGCCCGGCCTGCGTTCACCATCGGCCCTGGTCGACAGGGTGATCATGGTTTCGCTCATGCCGTACCGCTCCACCGGCGCGTGCCCGGTGAGTTCGGCCAGCTTCTCGAAGACCGGGACCGGCAGCGGCGCGCTGCCCGAAACCAGCAGCCGTGCCCGGCTCAATTCCTTGGCCGCTTCCGGCTTTTCGGCGATGCGTGACCATACCGTCGGCACCCCGAAGTACAGCGTTCCCTCGGCGGCGGCGTAGGCCTCGGGGGTCGGCTTGCCGGTGTGGATCAAGCGGCTGCCGAACCGCAGAGGTCCGAGCAGTCCGAGGATCAGGCCGTGTACGTGGAACAGCGGAAGTCCGTGCACGAGTGTGTCTTTGCGCGTCCAGTTCCAGGCGTCCGCGAGCGCGTCGAGCCCGGCGGCGATGGCGCCCCGGCTCAGCATCACGCCCTTGGGGGCGCCGGTGGTGCCCGAGGTGTAGAGGATGAAGGCGATGGCCGACGGGTCGGGCTCGGGGTAGGTGTGCCAGGACCGGGCGTGCAGGCGCACCGGAACCACCGGCAGAGCGGTGTCCGCCGGCGCGGCTCCGAGCCAGGCCTGGGCACCGGAATCACGCAGGATGTGTTCGCGCTCAGCGGTTCCCGCGTCGGGCGGAACGGGGACGACCGTGACTCCGGCGATCAGGCAGCCGACCACGGCGAGCACGGTCCGCAGGGTCGGCTCGGCCAGCACCGCGACCCGTTCGGCGCGCCCGATCCGTTCGGCGACCGAGGTGGCCGCACCCAGCAGATCACTGCGCGAGACGGTGGCATCATCGATGGTGACGGCATCGGGAAGGTCGTCCCCGGCGGCGACGGCGAGCGGATTCAACGAGGCGAGCAGCAGCGGCGGACCGTAGGACATCCGTCCACGCTAGCCCGGCGCGTTCCGGCGGCACGCGCCACCGCCCGTTGACACCCCGACGACAGAATGAGACATTCAAGCTACAACTCTCTCACCGACGAATTGGGGTCAACGATGACCAGCCTCGCGCATTCGCGGTCCAGCCACACCGGACCCGCGGACTTCGACATCCGGGATCACGTCGACGGCGCCGCCGTCTTCTTCGGCGCAACGGCGAATGTGATCATGCAGCTCAGTCTGGCCCCGGTCGGCTACGGCGTCGCGGAATCGCGCGTGCACAGCGGAAGCATCATGCTGCACCCCTTCAAGCGCACCAGGACCACCATCACCTATCTGTCGGTGGCGATGATGGGCACCGACGAGGACCGCGCCGCCTATCGCACCGCGATCAACGGCGCGCACCGGCACGTGCACTCCACGCCCGAGAGCCCGGTGAAGTACAACGCCTTCGACAAGAACCTGCAGATGTGGGTGGCCGCCTGCCTGTACTGGGGCTCGGTCGACCTGATGGAACGCCTGCACGGCCCCATCGACGACGACACCGCCGACTCCTTCTACGAGTACGCCCACCGCTTCGGCACCACCCTGCAGGTGCCGCGCGAGATGTGGCCCGCCGACCGCGCGGCCTTCGAGGCGTACTGGACCGAGAACCTGGCCAAGACCAGCGTCGACGACACCATCAAGGCCTATTTCGACGGCCTGCTCGACCTGCGGATGCTCTACCCACCCCTGCGCGTGGTCTTCGCCCGTTTCCATCGCTGGTTCACCACCGGCCTGCTCCCCGAGCACCTGCGCGATGAACTCGGACTCACCTGGACCGAGCGCGACGAACGCCGCCTGGCCCGCCTGCTGCGGACCACCGGCGCGGTCTGGGGCCGTATGCCGCGCCCCATCCGCAGCTTCCCCTTCAACGCCACCCTCGCCGACATGCGGCGCAGGCGGCGCCGGGGCAAGCCGCTGATCTGAGGGCGTCGCGAGCTGCCCGGTGCCGGGCAGCTCGCGCGGGCTCAGAGGTCGTCGGCGATGATCCGTTCGATATTGCGCTCGGCGAGCGCGGTGATGGTGACGAACGGGTTCACGCTGGTGTTGCCGGGGATCAGCGCACCGTCGACAACGTAGAGGCCCGGATACCCGTGCAGGCGGCCGTAGTTGTCGGTGGCCTCGTTCAGCACGCACCCGCCGAGCGGGTGGTAGGTGAAGTCGTCACCCCAGGTCTTGGTGACACCGAACAGATCGGTCCGGTAGATGGTGCCTTCCTTGGCGTTGATCTTGTCGAAGATACGTTTCGCCGCGTTGATCGACGACTGATTCCACGACTTCTGCCAGTTCAGGTTCACCTTTCCGGTGGCGGAGTCGAAGCTGAACGCCGCACGGTTCGGGTTCTTGGTGATCGCCAGATACAGGCTCACGTAGGTCTCCAGGCCGGCCGGGAACGGCGCGACTTCGGCAAAGGCAGGGCCGCCCGGGTCCGCCCAGTTGTCGATGCCGAGGCAGGGCATGGAGGACTGCAGGCTGCCGGTGCCGTCCCACATGTGGTTGGCACGGCCGACCATCACATTGCCGTTGTTGCCCCACTTCTGGCCGACCGCGCCCGGGAGGTCGGGCAGTTTGCCCGTCGCCCGCATCGCCACCAGCAATTTGCTCGTGCCCACACTGCCCGCCGCGAAGAAGACCCGTTGGGCCGTCACGTTTTTGACGGCGACCGTCTTGCCGCTCGAATCGAGCTGGGCCATCTCCACCCGGTACCCGCCCGCACCGGGCGTGACCGTGGTGACCTTGTGCAGCGGACTGATCCGCACCTTGCCGGTGGCGGCGGCCGCGCCGAGGTAGGTGCGGTCGAGCGAGCGTTTGCCGTAGTTGTTGCCGTAGATCACCTCGCCCGCCAGGGCCGAGCGGGTCGCCGTGCCCGCCTGCTCCTTTTTCATGTACTCGAAGTCGTAGACATTGGGCACGAAAGTCCAACCGAAACCGGATCTTTCGGCATGCTTGCGACCCACGCGCGCGAATTGGTAGCACTCCGCCGATTCGAACCACGCCTTGTCGATGTGATTGACGCCGAGCGCGGTATTCGCGCGCGGGTAATAGGTGGAATACATCTCCTCGGCATTCACCGACGGCAGGATCGCGGCGAAATTCTCCCGTTTCGGCGTCACCGCCATCCCGCCGTTCACGAGCGATCCGCCGCCGACCCCGCGCCCCTGGTACACCCGGATCCCGCCGAAGTCCTCGGAGTCGAGAACGCCTGTGTACCTGTCGATGTCCTTGTTGTACGAGCCGCCCATGAAGTACCCGACCGGCTGATCGGTGCGCTCGCGCAACCAGTACGACCGCCCGTCCGGTTTCAGCACCGGACAGAACACCCGCCCATCGGGGCCCGGCGCATCCCACGACATCCCCATCTCGACGATCGCCACGTCCACGCCCGCTTGCGCCAATCGCAACGCGGCGACGGCCCCGCCGTACCCGCTGCCGATCACCAACGCGGGAACCGTGTCCCCGTCGGCCAGCGGTGCGGCGGAGGCGAGCGCCCGGCTCCCCACGGTCGCCACCGCCAAAGTGACACCTGTTGCAGCTAGGAACCGCCGTCGCGTGAACCCTCTCGCGTATCGGGTTCGACCTGGGTTTTCATACAAGAATTCACGCACTGTGCGGCTCCTCATCGAGACTGCAAATGAGAACCTGTTATACCGAGCCACTCACCTGGGTGATCACAGAACGCCGCACCCCGCCGTCACCTCGCCGACCGCTTCGCCACCGGAAACGTCATCGCTCCAGGTTCACCGCTTACGGGACCGCCGTCCCGCGTTGAGGGGCATTGACCAACGCGTGTTTCAGATGTAGGGGCATGGCTGGTCCCCTGAGCTGATCCGCCGACTCAGAGCGGGGCTTGGTCGAACCAGGATGCGTAGGTCTCGTCGAAGGTGTGGCCGGGCCAGGAGACCTCGACGAGAATGTCGGCTGTGGCGCTGTGATCACGTTCCCGCACCGCGAGGGTGAAGGGGGCGCCCGGGTCGCTCGGGCGGGCGACGGCGACGGCCGAATTTCGCGCTGGGTGGGTTCGGACGTCGTGGACGACGGTGTGCCGGGAGAAATAGTTCTCGACGTCGGCGGCGGACGGGTACGCGGTGAACCAGGTGACGACGCCGTCGGCGTCGGTGCACGAGATCTGGCGAAGGGGCGCCGGGTCGCCGGGGGCGACCACGAACGTGGAAGTCGGCGAACAGACGGCACCGCGCCAGCCACGATCGGCCGGATTCGAGGCGATCAAGCTCGGGAACGCCGTGGCGATCGAAGAGTGTTCACCCCAGGTCGGCGGCGGTGGAACCCGCTGCGGCCGAACGAATTTCCAGTAGACCGCGCCCGCACCGACAACGCCGACACCGGCGATCATCGCGAGGACGAGCAGACCCACAGCGAGCGCCCGCCATCGAGACGAGACAGCTTTGCCCGGAACCTCGGTCGCGCGCGGACGCGCCGCGCGAGCACCCGGATGGGCCGCGGCAACCGTTGGCAGGTCGGCTGGAGTGGTAGGAGTTCCGGTGGGAGCACTCGACGGTGCGGCGGAAGCACTCATGGCCGGGTAGCGCCGCGTTTCGCCGGGCGACAGCGCCGGTCCGGTGCGCTGCGGGCCGCCGGTCAGCGCCGGAGCGACAGCCGATGCCGCGGCCGCTGCCTGACCGAATTCGGCGCAGCTGCCGAATCTTTCAGCCGGATCCTTGGCCATGGCACGACCTATCACCGCGTCCAGGCCGGGCGCCAGACCGCTTACCCGGTCCGAGGCCCGCGGCACGGGCTTGGTCAGATGTGCGGCGACGACGGCACCGGGATTGTCCGCGGGAAACGGGCTTTCGCCGGTGAGCAGCGTGTACAGGGAACAACCGAGCGAGTACTGGTCGGATCGGTGATCCACAGTCGCACCGGACAATTGTTCGGGCGAGGCGTAGGCGAGGGTGGCGAGGAAGTCGCCGGTGCGGGTGAGCTGACGGGCGTCGCCGCGCAGGCGGGCGATCCCGAAGTCGGTGAGCAGCACGCGATCCCGGCCCCGGCCGGCGGAGAGCAGGATGTTGGCGGGTTTCACGTCCCGGTGCAGCACGTCGCGCTCGTGGGCGTAGTCGAGCGCTTCGGCGGTCTGGGCGATGATGTCGACCGCGCGGGCGGGGTCCAGCGGGCGACCACGGAACACCGAGGCATCGGTTCCGTCCACGTACTGCATGGAAATCCACATCAGCCCGTCCTCGACACCGCGATCGAGCACCGACACGATGCCGGGGTGGTCGAGGCGGGCCGATACGTCGGCCTCACGCTCGAACCGGGCCCGCACCTCCTGGTCCGAATACAGGTCGCGATTCAGCAGTTTCAGTGCGACCCGTCGTGGCAGACGTGGATGTGCGGCCAGGTACACGGTGCCCATTCCGCCGCGCCCGAGCACCCGCTCGATCCGATATCCGGCGAACACCGTGCCCGCGACCAAATCCACCCCGTGCATGTGTTGCGAGCCTTTCGATCCTGTTCGCGCCGATGTCGACTGTGCGGACACTAACCGATTCGCGCGCGAGACAGGATGCGGGGCAACCGGACCGGACGTCTCAGGAGAGCCGGGCGGCCGCTTCGGCGATGCGTTCGTCGGTGGCGGTGAGAGCGATCCGGACGTGCTCCGGGGAGCGTGGTCCGTAGAAGTCGCCGGGGGCGGCGAGGATGCCGCGGTCGGCGAGCCAGTCGAGGGTGACCCGGCACGCTTCACCGCGGGTGGCCCAGAGGTAGAGGCCGGCTTCGGAGAAGTCGATGCGGAAACCGGCCTGCTCCAAGGCTTTTCGCAGGGTGTCGCGGCGGGCGCGGTACCGCTCGCGCTGCGCCGCCTCGTGGGCGTCGTCGGCGAGGGCGGCGGTCATGGCGGCCTGGATGGGGAAGGGCAGCATCATGCCGGAGTGTTTGCGCACCTCGAGCAGTTCGGCGACCAGTTCGGGGTCGCCCGCGACGAAACCGGCGCGGTAGCCGGCCAGGTTCGAGGTCTTCGACAGGGAGTGGATGGCCAGCAGGCCGGTGTGGTCGCCGTCGCAGACGCGCGGGTCGAGGATGGAGACCGCCTCGCCCTCCCAGACCAGGCCCAGGTAGCACTCGTCGGAGGCGACGACCGCGCCGCGTTCGCGGGCGAAGGCAACCACCTTGCGCAGGTGCTCGACGGGCAGCACCTTGCCGGTGGGGTTGGACGGGGAGTTCACGAAGATCAGCGCCGGGTTCTGCGGGCCGATCTGGGTGAGGCCGTCGGCGCGCCACGGCTTCGCACCGGCCAGCAGAGCACCCACTTCGTAAGTGGGGTAGGCGATCTCGGGAATGACGACGAGGTCGTCGGCGCCGATGCCGAGCAGGCGCGGCAGTCCGGCGATGAGCTCTTTGGTGCCGATCACCGGCAGCACGGCCGCCGGGTCGACACCGGTGATCCCGAACCGGCGCGCCAGCGCGGCGACGGCCGCGGCGCGCAGTTCAGGGGTGCCGTGCGTGGTCGGGTACCCGGGGACGGCCGCGACGGAGCCGAGTGCGGCCTGGATGAGCGGGTCGACCGGGTCGACCGGTGTGCCGACGGACAGGTCGACCAGCCCACCGGGATGCGCGGCGGCTTTCTGTTTGACCGCGGCGATGGTGTCCCACGGGAAGTCGGGCAGCAGGCTGCTCACCCGGCCACGGGTCGGCACCCCTGCGCTCATTCTTCGGCCATGGGGGGCAGCGCCTTGATGAAGGCCGGGTCGTAGTCGACCTTGCCCACCTTGGTCGCGCCGCCGGGCGACCCGAGTTCGTCGAAGAAGTCGACGTTGGCGTTGATGTAGCCGCTCCACTGGTCCGGAGTGTCGTCCTCGTAGAAGATCGCCTCCACGGGGCAGACCGGCTCACACGCACCACAGTCAACGCACTCGTCGGGTTGGATGTAGAGCATGCGGCCACCCTCGTAGATGCAATCCACGGGGCATTCCTCGATGCACGCCTTGTCCTTCACGTCAACGCACGGTTCAGCGATGATGTACGGCACTGCCGTTCTCCTAGTCTGTCCACAGCTGCGGGGGCCAACTCCGCCCCCCGAACCCTATCCCGAACTACACGCTACCCCCAGGTCAGCCTGCCCTAACTAGTTCATCGAACCTGCTCAGGCCCATGGGTCCACCACCGGCACTCCGGCCGCGGCGAACGGCGAGCCGTCCCGGGTGGCGACAGACATTCCCGCCGCGGCGGCGATTGCCGCGATATAGCCGTCGGCCGCCGCGATCGCACATCCGCGGGTGCGAGCCGTCGCCGAGAGCTCGGCGTACGCCGCCGATGCGGCCAGGTCGAAGGGCAGTACACGACCGGTGAACAGCGGCAACACCTTCGACTCCACCCGGTCGGCCAACAATTCGCGACGGCGCCCCGCGGGCATGGCCGCGATGCCGAAGCGCAGTTCGGCGACAGTCACCGCCGAGAGGTAGAGGGTGTGCAGCTGCTGGGTATCGAGCCACTTGACGACTCGCGGATCGGGCGCGGCGCGCAGCGGCTCGGACACCACGTTCGTGTCTAGGACGATCATCCGAGCTCCAGCGGGGTGGCGGGAGTCCGGTCCCGCGCGGCGAGCTGGTCGACCTCGTCGTCGGTCAACGTCGCTTCGCGGCCGATGTCGGCGAGGAGCGAACCGATCTGCACCTGGGTGCCGGGAAACACCACGTCGATGAGGATCTGACGCACTTCGGCCTCGGTACTTCGCCCGTGCTGTGCCGCGCGCACTCGCAGCGCTTCCCGGACGTCGTCCGGTAGATCGCGAACGGTCAATCTCGCCATCGCAACCTCCCCGGGATGCAGTCATTGGCGCCAATGTGGTCGTCGGCGCCAACGATACTCCCCGTGCGCTCCGTTGACCAGGGTCAGCTCACCGTCAGCGGAAGGGCGTGGGGCGTGTGGTCGACGGTTCCGTAGGTGGTGGTTCGTTCGCGGACCGGGCGGTCGATGCCCGCCGCGATCTCGGTGAGTTCGGCGACGGTCTTGGCCGAGCCGTGCTGGGAGCCCGCCATGCGGGAGATGGTTTCCTCCATCAGCGTTCCGCCGAGGTCGTTGGCGCCGCCCGAGAGCATCATCTGGGTGCCGACCGTGCCCAGCTTCACCCAGCTGGTCTGGATGTTGTGGATGCGGCCGTGCAGCATGATGCGCGCCAGGGCGTGGACGGCGCGGTTGTCGCGGTTGGTCGGGCCGGGACGCGCGGCGCCCGCCAGGTACAGCGGGGCGCTCTGGTGGACGAACGGCAGCGGCACGAACTCGGTGAAACCGCCGGTGCGGTCCTGGATCTCGCGCAGCACGCGCAGGTGACCGACCCAGTGCTTCGGGTTGTCGACGTGCCCGTACATCATGGTCGAACTCGACGGGATGCCCAGTTCGTGAGCGGTGGTGATCACCTCGATCCAGGCCGAGGTCGGCAGCTTGCCCTTGGTGAGCACCCAGCGCACCTCGTCGTCGAGGATCTCGGCGGCGGTGCCGGGAATCGAGCCGAGCCCGGCCTCCTTCAGCGCCGTGAGCCAGTCGCGGATGCTCTGCCCACCACGGGAGGCGCCGTTGACGATCTCCATCGGACTGAAGGCGTGCACGTGCATCGACGGAACGCGAGCCTTGATGGCACGCACCAGGTCGGCGTACCCGGTGACGGGCAGCTCCGGGTCGATGCCGCCCTGCATGCAGATCTCGGTGGCGCCGTCGACATGGGCTTCCCAGGCGCGGTCGGCCACCTCGTCGGTGCTGAGGGTGAAGGCGTCGGCATCACCCTTGCGCTGGGCGAACGCGCAGAACCGGCAGCCGGTGTAGCAGATGTTGGTGAAGTTGATATTGCGGTTCACCACGTAGGTGACCTCGTCACCGGACACCTCGCGCCGCAGCTGATCGGCAAGCGCCGCAACGGCATCCAGCGCCACACCGTCGGCGGTGGCGAGCGCGAGGTACTGGTCGTCGGTCAGCCCCGCCGGGTCGTTCTCGGCGGCGCGCAGCGCGTCGAGCACCTCGGAATCGAGGCGTTCGGGTGCGGTGACGGCCAGGTCGCGGGCATGTTCGCGAACGGTCTCCCAGTCGCCGAACGCGCCGACCACCTCCTGCCCGAGGCCGGAGTCGCTGCGGCTGTCGGTGATGCGTCCCTCGGAGTCGATGGCGGTGTTGAGGTCCACCCGGCCCGCCGAGTCCCACGACTCGTCGGGTTCCTGCCAGGCCAGCCCCACGGGCATCGCCTCGGACCTGGCCAGCCCGGTGGCCGGATCGGTGAGTGCCGCGACGTGCGCGCCGATGCGCGGATCGATCCACGGGTGGCCCGCGCGCACATACTTCGGGTGCGCGGAGGTGCGTTCGGCGAGGGTGAACCCGGCCGCCTCGGTGATCTCACGCAGCGTGTCGAGATTGGGCCAGGGACGTTCGGGGTTCACGTGGTCGACCGTCAACGGCGACACACCGCCCCAGTCGTCGATACCCGCGTCGATCAGGGCGCGGCAGTCGCTGTGCGACACCAGGTTCGGCGGCGCCTGCACCGGGACATCCGGGCCGAGCAGCAGCCTGGTCACCGCGACCGTGGCCAGGAACTCGGCCACATCGGCATCGGGCGCGTCGCGCATGGCGGTGTCGGACTTGGCCCGGAAGTTCTGCACGATCACTTCCTGGATGTGCCCGAACTCGCGGTGCAGCTTGCGGATCGCCATGATCGAGTCGGCGCGTTCGGCGAGCGTCTCACCGATACCGACCAGGATGCCGGTGGTGTAGGGCACCGAGAGCCTGCCCGCGTCGGTGATGGCGCGCAGCCGTACCGCCGGGTCCTTGTCGGGGCTGCCGAAATGGCAGGCGCCCTTCTCGGTGAACAACCGGGTGGCGGTGGTCTCGAGCATCATGCCCATCGACTGGGCGACCGGCTTGAGCCGCGCGATCTCGTTCCAGCTCATCACGCCGGGGTTCAGGTGCGGCAGCAGGCCGGTCTCCTCGAGCACGAGGATCGACACCGCGCGCAGGTAGTCGAGGGTGGAGTCGTAGCCGCGTTCGTCGAGCCACTGCGCGGCCTCGGGCCAGCGGTCCTCGGGGCGGTCGCCCAGGGTGAACAGGGCTTCCTTGCAGCCGAGCGCCGCGCCTTGCCTGGCGATCTCGAGTACCTCGTCGGGTTCGAGGAACATCCCCTTGCCCTCGGCCCGCAGCTTGCCCGGCACGGTCACGAAGGTGCAGTAGTGACACTTGTCGCGACACAGGCGGGTGAGCGGGATGAACACATTGCGCGAATAGGTGATGGTGCGTGGTCTGCCCGCGGATTCGAGCCCGGCGTCGCGGACCCGGGCGGCGCTGGCGCACAGATCGGCCAGGTCGTCGCCGGTGGCGTGCAGCAGGACGGTTGCCTCGTCGACGTTCAACGTGACGCCGTCGCGGGCCCGTCGCAGCGCCCGGCGCATGGCCGAGGCACTCGGCGGGTTCGGCGGAACGCTCGGCAGTGGAAGGTCGCTCACCCCGTCGATCATGCGCTACTTCTCTCCCGAACGTGTGGTGGGCTGGTCACGCCGCCCGTTGCGGGCGCGCGAGGGTCGTCTTCCTCGGCCACAACCTCGGCCGCGCGGGCACATATTCCCGAGCCGGGCGAACTCGTCGCACCCTCGTGCCACGATGTCAGCATGTCGTTGCCGCGTTCAACCATCCTCGCCGACCCGGCCTGGCGGCCGAGTCCCAAGGCGAAACTGCTGTGGGCGCTGGAGAACGCCGTCGGCATCGCGGTGCTCGCGGTGGCACTCGGGGTGTGGATGTTCGTCGACGACCGGCGCGGCTGGCAGCTGGTCGCCGGGCTGGCGCTGGTCGTGCTCGCGGTGCTCGGGCTGGTCGTGGTTCCGCTGTGGCGGTTCGCGGTGCACCGGTGGGAGGTCACCGACGAGGCCGTGTACACGCGGGTGGGCTGGCTGGATCAGGAGTCCCGGGTGGCGCCGATCTCGCGCGTGCAGACGGTGGACACCGAGCGCGGCCCGCTCGAGCGGATACTCGGGTTGGCCACGGTGACGGTCACCACGGCGTCGTCGGCCGGGGCGGTGAAGATCAGCGCGCTCGACCTGCCCGTCGCCGAGCAGACGGTGCTTCGGTTGACCGCCATCGCCGCCCAGCATCGCGGAGACGCCACATGAGCGAGACACCATGGCAGCGGCTCGATCCACGCATGCTGCTGGTGTATCCGGTCACCGAGATCGTGAAATACATTCCGGTCCTGCTCGGTTCGGTGATCGTCGGTACCACCAGCGGCAATCCGCTGTGGAGCCTGATCCCGGTGCTGCTCGTCGCCGCGTTCGGTGTGCTGCGGTGGTTCACCACGACCTATCGCATCGACGCCGATCACGTGCAGTTGCGCACCGGGGTCGTCGGCCGCCGGACGCTGTCGGTGCCACGGCCGCGGATCCGCTCGGTGGACGTGGAAGCCGATCTGCTGCACCGGGTTCTGGGTCTCGCGGTGCTGACCATCGGCACCGGAACCGATACCGCCAAGGACGAGGAATTCAAGCTCGACGCGCTCGACACGAGCCGGATTCCCACCTTGCGCACCGAATTGCTCTCGCACACAGGCCGATCCGAACAACGGCCGGCCGACGACGCCACGCCCGTTTACGAATCCGGTGTCGAGATCGGGCATTGGCGACCCGCGTGGGTTCGGTACGCGCCGTTGTCGCTGACGGGGCTGGCCATCGTCGCCCCGATCGCCGGGTTGGCGGCGCAGTACGGGGTGCTCGAGTGGATCGTGAAATCCGCTCCGGCACAGGAGATCGGGCACGACAGCGTCGCCGTGGTCGCCCTCGTGATCGCCGCGATGGTCGTCCTCACCCTGCTGCTGGTGAGCCTCGCCGCCTGCGGGCAGTACCTGGCCACGTGGTACGGACTGCGTGTGCTCGACAACGGTTCGACGCTGCACCTGCGACACGGGCTCTTCACCACCCGCCAGATCACCCTCGACCTGGCCCGTTTCCGTGGCGCCACGCTCAACGATCCGCTGCTGTTGCGTGCGGCCCGCGCCGCCCAGCTGGAAATGATCATGACCGGGGAGAATCCGCGTCAGAAGGTGCTCCCCCAGGCGCCGCGCGCGGCCGTCGAACGCACCCTCGACGAACTCCTGCGCACTCATCGACGGCCACAGCTGACAAAGCCGGACTCGGCTGTGCCGCAGGGCATTTCCGGCACCATGCTGGGCACTGCCGACTTGATCTCGCACGGGCGCGCGGCGCACCGGCGGCGGTATGTGCGGGCGGCCTGGCCGGTGGGCATCTTGCTGGTCGCCATGATCGTGCTCGCGCTGGTCGAAGGTCCACTGCCCGTGTGGATCTGGGTCGTGCCCGTGGTGTTCGCCGGGCTGATGGCGGCGCTGGCCGAGGACAGGTACCGCAGTCTCGGTCACCGCGTCCTCCCCGCCGACACCGGCCCCACCTGGCTCATCACCCGCCGCGGCAGCCTCGACCGCAATCGCGACTGCCTCGAAGCCCCCGGCATCATCGGCTGGACCATCCGCCAGACCTTCTGGCAGCGCCGCGCCGGCCTGGCCACGGTGGTCGCCGCGACGGCTGCGGGCAAGAAGGCGTACTTGGTGGTCGACATTCCCTACGACGACGCGGTCGCCCTGATCGACGCCGTCACGCCCGGGCTGCAAGGGAATCGCTGAAACAGTGACACCGCAGCGGCCGAGAACCTGAGCGCTTCGCTGCAAACGCACCACTGAACACTCGAAACACCGGCAGCGGCCGGAAGTCGGAGGACTTCCGGCC
>NZ_JBPXLK010000040.1:0-34143 GCF_051843015.1 Nocardia sp. JW2 | reverse complement strand
CGGATCAGCGTCGGGGCGGTGTAGTAGATGGTGACGCCGTATTTTTCGATGATCTCGAAGTGGCGGTGCTCATTCGGTGAGTTCGGGGTGCCTTCGTAGACGACCTGGGTGGCGCGGTTGGCCAGCGGTCCGTAGACGATGTAGCTGTGGCCGGTGACCCATCCGATGTCGGCGGTGCACCAATAGACGTCTTGTCCCGCTTTGTGATCGAACACGTTGTGGTGGGTGTAGGCGGTTTGGGTGAGGTATCCGCCGCTGGTGTGCAGGATCCCCTTCGGCTTCCCGGTGGTCCCGGAGGTGTAGAGGATGAACAACGGATGCTCGGCGGGAAAAGCCTGCGCCTCGTGCGACGGCGAAGCGGTGGAAACCGTTTCGTCCCACCACAGATCACGGACCTCGGTCCACGGCACATCCAACCCGGTCCGCCGCACCACCAGCACATGCTCGACGCTGGTCGGGTCGTCACCGAGCGCCTCGTCCACGGCGTACTTCAACGGCGCCGGCTTACCGCGCCGCCACTGCCCATCCGTCGTCACGATCAGCCGCGCCTGCGCGTCGTCGACCCGCTGACGCAGCGCGCTCGGCGAGAACCCGGCGAACACCACCGAATGTGTCAGCCCCAGCCGCGCACACGCCAGCATCGCCACGATCGCCTCGGGCACCATCGGCATGTAGATGGCCACCCGATCACCGGCGACGAGCCCGAGCGCACTGAAAGTGTTGGCCGCCCGGCACACTTCGTCGAGCAGTTCCTGGTAGGTGATCGCCCGCGAATCGCCCGGCTCACCTTCCCACAGGATGGCGACCTGGTCGCCGTGCCCGTCGAGCACATGCCGGTCGAGGCAGTTGTAGGCCACGTTCAGCTCGCCGTCGGCGAACCACTTCGCCACCGGTGCGTCCGACCAGTCCAGTACCTGGGTGAACGGCGTGTGCCAGTGCAACCGGCGCGCCTGTTCGGCCCAGAAGCCGTCGCGGTCGGCGTCGGCCCGCTCGTAGAGGTCGGCGGTCGCGTTCGCCTGGGCGGCGAACTCCGCACTCGGTCCGAAGCTGGTCGCGGGATTGGTCACTGCGCCGGTCACAACAATTCTCCTTCGAAACACTCAGGGGGACAGCCCGTTCCGGTGGGGCGAACCACCGGAACGGGCGTGGGGGACATCAGTGCGAGATCGCCTTCTCCGCACCGACGCCGGTCAGGGCACGTACTTCCATCTCCGCGGCCTTGCCGAGGTCGACCTTCTCGCCGCGCCCACCCAGGTAGGTGCCGACCACGCCGAGCACGAACGCCAGCGGGATGGACACGATGCCCGGGTTGGACAGCGGGAACCAGTGGAAGTCGGTCCCGGTGATCATCGAGGTCTTGGTGCCCGACACCGCCGGGGAGAACACGATGAGCACGATGGTCGAGATCAGGCCGCCGTACATGGACCACAGCGCGCCGGTGGTGTTAAATCGCTTCCAGAACAGCGAGTACAGGATGGTCGGCAGGTTCGCCGCCGCCGCCACCGCGAAGGCCAGCGCCACCAGGAACGCGATGTTCTGGCCGTTGGCCAGGATGCCGAGCCCGATGGCCAGCACACCGATCACCACGGCGGTGATCCGCGAGACGCGCACCTGCTTGCGCTCGTCGACGTTGCCCTTCTTGATCACGCTGGCGTAGATGTCGTGCGCGAACGACGCCGACGCGGTGATCGTCAGTCCGGCGACGACCGCGAGGATGGTCGCGAACGCCACCGCCGAGATCACCCCGAGCAGGATCACGCCGCCGAGCTCGAAGGCCAGCAGCGGTGCCGCCGCGTTCTGCCCACCCGCCGCGGCCAGGATCTTGTCCGGGCCGACGATGGCGGCCGCGCCGTAGCCGAGCACCAGGGTGAACAGGTAGAACGCGCCGATCAGACCGATCGCCCACACCACCGAGCGGCGAGCCTCTTTCGCGGTCGGGACCGTGTAGAAGCGCATCAGGACGTGCGGCAGACCGGCGGTGCCGAGCACGAGTGCCAGACCCAGCGACAGGAAGTTCAGCTTCGACATCTCGCTGCCGCCGTACTGGGCGCCGGGGGCGAGCACATCGCGGCTCGCGACGGCCTTGTTGGCCGACTCGCTCACCGATTCCTGTGCGGCACCGAGGATGTCGGACAGGTTGAAGCCGAACTTGGCGAACACCATCACCGTCATCAGCGCGGCACCGGCGATCAGCAGGACTGCCTTGATGATCTGCACCCAGGTGGTGCCCTTCATCCCGCCGACGAGCACGTACACGATCATCAGCACGCCGACGATCGCGATGACCACCGATTGCCCCGCACGCGAGGAGATGTCGAGCAGCAAGGCGACCAGACCGCCCGCCCCCGCCATCTGCGCGAGCAGGTAGAACAGCGACACCGTGAGCGTGGTCAGCGCGGCCGCGGTGCGAACCGGGCCTTCCTTCAACCGGAAGCTGAGCACGTCGGCCATCGTGAATTTGCCGGTGTTGCGCAGCATTTCGGCCACCAGCAGCAGCGCGACCAGCCAGGCGACGAGGAACCCGATCGAGTACAGGAACCCGTCGTAGCCGTAGACGGCGATGGCGCCTGCGATACCGAGGAAGCTGGCCGCCGACAGGTAGTCACCGGCGATGGCGATGCCGTTCTGCGGTCCCGAGAACCCGCGACCACCGGTGAAATAGTCGGCGGCACTGGCGTTGTTGCGGCTGGCCCGGATCACCACGACCATGGTGACCACCACGAACAGCCCGAAGATTGCGATATTGGCGACGGGGTTACCCACCGTCGTATCCGCGGCGAGAATGCTCATGCGCGGTCCCCTTCGAGTTCTTCCCGGATGGCCGCGGCCCGCGGATCCAGCTCACGGTTGGCGAACCGGACATACGCGCCGGTGATGACGAAGGTCGTGACGAACTGCGCGAGGCCGAGCAATAGTCCGACGTTGATATTGCCGAAGACCGGTGTGGCCATGAAGTCGTGCGCGTACGCGCCGAGCACCACATAGGTCAGGTACCACACCAGGAACAGTGCGGTCATCGGGAAGACGAAGCGGCGCAGCCGGTTCCGCAGATCCTGGAACTGCGGGCTCGCCTGCACGGCGAGGAATTCGGCGGCACTCGGCGGGCGCCGGTTGGGCGCTTTTTCGGTGTCGGTTTCGGTCATGCCGGGTCCTAGCGTGAAGGGGGAGGTGCTCTGTGATGACGGTAGGGCGCACGGCGTTCTGTGGTGTGGGTCACTCGGTGAAGGTGCTCACCTGTGCGGTGAACGGTCGTCGGCGTGCGATGAACGGTCGGCCGGTCAGCGGTCGACCGGGTTGCGGTCCGCACCCATCCCGAGCCGTTCCGGTGCGTGCATGCGCAGGAAGATGCCCGCGACGACCCGCCCGTCCGGCCGCTTGCCGAGCAGGCTCACCACGATGGTCACCGCGAAGGCCAGCGGCACGCTCACCGCGCCCGGATAGTCGACGATCGCCGTCGCCCAGCCGTTCGCCACGTGCGTTGGTACGCCGCCGAGCACCGCGAGGACGGTCGCCCCGCCCGCGGTGACAGCGCCGACGAGCATGCCGCACGCCGCGCCGGTGGCGGTGAGCCCACGCCACCAGATGCCGAGCACGAGCAGCGGGCACAGGGTCGAGGCGGCCACCGAGAACGCGAGCGCGACCGTGCGCGACAGATCGAGCGAGGCGACGGTGAGCGCGAGGGTGAGCGGAACGAGCCCGGCCACCAGCGCCGCCGCCCGGAAGTCACGGATCCGGCCGCGCAGCACGTCGGTGCTGAGCACCCCGGCCAGACTCACCAGCAATCCCGACGACGTGGACAGGAACGCCGCGATCGCTCCGGCCGCCGCCAGCGCGGTGAGCACCTGACCACCGAGCCCGCCGAGAACGGCACCGGGTAACAGCACGACCGCCGCGTCCGAGGCGCCGGTGATGAGCAGTTGCGGCACGTACAGCCGGGCGAAGACGCCGAGCAGGATCGGGAACAGATAGAACAGGCCGACCAGGCCGATCACGGTCAGCGCCGTGCGCCGCGCCGACGGTCCGTCCCGGTTCGTGTAGAAGCGGACGAGCACGTGCGGTAGCCCCATGGTGCCGAGAAAAGTCGCGACGATCAGCGAGAACACCTGGTACCGGGGATGATTCCCGCCGAAGCCGCCGCCGGGTTCGACCCAGCCGGTGCCGTCGGACGGCGCGCCTGCGACGACCGGTACCGCCGAACCGGGTGCCAGGAGCAGTTCGGTGCCTTCGGTCAGGGTGTGGTCGCCCGGTGTCAGCGTCACCTGGCCTGCGGTGTCCTGCCCGTCGAGGGTGCCGTGCACGGTGACCACCTGGGAAACGTCCAGGTGTACAACCACATCCGTGGTGATGTCGACGGTGGTGAGCCGGTCGACCGTCGGCGGGGCCGGGGTGCCGAGCGGGCGTTCGTCGGCGAGGAAGTGCAGCCCGAGGACAAGGGCGGGAATCGCGACGGCGGTCAGTTTCAGCCAGTACTGGAAGGCCTGCACCAGCGTCACCGAGCGCATTCCGCCGCCGATCACATTGGCGAGCACGATGGTGCCGACCGCGACCGCGCCCACCCAGGCGGGCACCCCGAGCAGCAGGTGCAGGGTCAGGCCCGCGCCCTGGAACTGGGGGATCAGGTACACCGCGCACACCACGACGACCACCCCGGCGGCCATCCGCCGCAGCCGGATCGAACCGAGCCGGAACTCGGCGAAGTCGGGGACGGTGTAGGCACCGGAGCGGCGAAGGGGAGCGGCGACGAACATCAGCAGACCCAGGTAACCCGCCGTGAACCCCACCGGGTACCAGAGTGCGTCGGCGCCGTACTTGGCGATCAGGCCGGCGACGCCGAGAAAGGACGCGGCGGAGAGATATTCGCCCGAGATCGCGGCCGCGTTCCAGCGTGAACCGACCGTGCGGGAGGCGACCAGGAAGTCCGACGTCGTGCGTGACAGGCGGACTCCGTACAGGCCGATACCGATCGTGGCCAGGGCTGCCAGCAGCAGTGCTGCCACGGTGAGCATCGGAATGCCCGAGCTCATTTCAGTCCCCGGCCAGTTCGAGGAAGTCGTCCTCGTTGCGTTCCGCCAGCCGGACATAGACCCGGCCCACCGCGTACAGCAGCGGGAAGGCGAGCAGGCCGAGGATCAACCACGGCAGGCGGATACCGAGGACGGTCGCCGAGGCGACGGCGTCGATACCGAACAGCAGCGGGAGCGCACCGAATCCGGCGACGACCACGAAACCGAGGCGGAGGGCGAGCCCGAGCTGGGCGCGGATCAGCCCGCCGATCAGCGCCGCCCCGAGATCGGTTTGCTCCACCACCTCGGTACGAGTACGCACCTGGCGGGCGCCGCGCCGCTGCGCGAGCACCACCCGCTCGCGCTGTGGTCGTTGCGGACCGGTCATCGCTGCGACCAGTTCTGCCGTGGCCCGTGCACGAGCCGCTGCTTGAGTTCACGCACCTGGCGCCTGCTCACCGGCAACTCCACCGCACCGGACGCGCCTTCCGCGCGCAGGCACACAACTGTGCCGCTTCCCGTGCTGCGCAACCCGGTGACCAGCCGCAACGCCACGAGGTACGACCGGTGCACCCGCAGGAAACCCGCACCCTCCCACCGTGATTCGAGGGCGGTGAGCGGGATGCGCACCAGGTGCGACCCGGTCCTGGTGTGCAGACGCGCGTAGTCGCCGTCTGCCTCCACCCAGGCCACATCGGCCCGGTGCACCAGCGTGGTGACCCCACCGAGCTCCACCGGGATCACCTCGCTCGGATGCGCCTGCTCCGGCGGCGAAGCCGGCACCGTCGCCCTGGCCGCCGCGATCCGCCGCACCGCCTCGGCCAGCCGCGCCGCCCGCAACGGTTTGAGCAGGTAATCGACCGCCCCCAGATCGAACGCGGCCACCGCGTGATCGTCGTGCGCGGTCACGAACACCACCGCCGGCGGTTCGGCGAACTCCGACAGAATCCCCGCCAGCTCCATCCCCGTCAGCCCCGGCATGTCGATATCGAGAAACACCGCATCGACCGGATGCGCCCGCAACACCCGCAACGCCCCCGTCGCCTCGGACGCCCCGTGCACTTCCCCCACCCCGACCTGCTCGTTGAGCAGATACACCAACTCATCGAGCGCGGGCTTCTCGTCATCGACAGCCAGCACCCGCAGAGCAGCCGAAGTGTCATCAGTGTTCCAGGTCACAGCCCGTTCATCGTAGCGGCTGGGTTTCAGACACCGACCACATACCGCTGCGCCTGCGTGATTCGCGCGGGTTACCGCAGCGGGATCTTGCTTCGTCGCGTTGGCGCTCGGTGAGCCGGCCGACCATCAGGTTGCATGAGTGCCGCTGACTCGGCCGCGAAGAGTCAGGCGCGGATTCCGGGGCGGAACTTGGGGACTCGCATGCTGACTTTCGTGCCTGCGCCCGGTGCGGTTTCGACGACCAATCCGTAGTCGTTGCCGAAGGCGGCGCGGAGGCGGTCGTCGACGTTGGACAGGCCCACGTGGGCGGCTTCGCCGGTGCGGGTGGGGCCGGAGGTGTCGACGGCGTCGAGGGCGCCGGAGCGCAGCAGGTCGGGGTCCATGCCGATGCCGTCGTCCTCGACGCTGATGAGGCAGTCGGTGCCCTCGTCGCTGGCGACGATGCTCAACTGGCCGCCGTGCCTGCCGCCGCCGAGTCCGTGCCGGACCGCGTTCTCGACCAGCGGTTGCAGGGCGAGGAAGGGCAGCACGACGCCGAGCACCTCCGGGGCGATCCGTAACCGCACGTCGAGCGCGTCACCGAAACGCGCCTGCTCCAATGCCAGATACCGTTCGATATTGCGCAATTCATCGGCGAGCACGGTGAATTCGCCCGCCGCGCGGAACGAGTACCGGGTGAAGTCGGCGAATTCGAGGATCAGTTCGCGCGCCCGGTCGGGATCGGTGCGCACGAACGAGGCGATCGTATTGAGCGCGTTGTAGATGAAATGCGGGCTGATCTGGGCGCGCAACGCCCGCACCTCCGCCCGATCGACCCGGGCCCGCGAGGCATCCAGTTCCGCCAATTCCAGCTGCCCACAGGCATACCGCGCCACCTCGGCCGCCGCACCGAGCATCCCCGGCCCCGGCTTACCGGTGATCACCATCCCGAGCGCACCGACCGCCGCCCCCACATCGATCAGCAACGGTTGCGCGATCAACGTGTGCTCGTCACCGTCGACCAGCACCGGCCGCTCCGAAGCGATGGCCCGCCGCGCCGCCGCACCGAACGACCCAAGCATCCCCGTATGCGGCCCGTCCCACGCCAGCAACACCCCCTCCGCATCGGCGACCCCCAACCCCTCCGCCGCCGCCAACGTCCGCAGATGTGGCGCCGCCGCCCGCGCCGACTCCTCGGTCAACCCCCGCCGCAACGGCACCGCCGCCAACGACGCCGTATGCAACGCCTGATGCACCGCCCGCTGCGCCGGAGTCGTCACCACCCGCTGCGTCCGCCGCCAGATCAGCAACACGACCAACGCCATCACCGCCACCACCGCGACAGCGACCACGAAGGTGGTCATCGATCGATCCGCTCAGTCCGCACGCTCCGATTATGACCGTGACCGCACGCCGTCGACGTCTTCGCCGCCGGGACCCGACCGGCGGAAAACGGACACCGCCGAGGACGCGCCGGTGACCTTGACCACGACACGCCGGACCATTGCCAGGCGGAGGCGGGGCGCCCGTGTGGCACGGGAAAACTTGTCGTACCCCCATGCCTAGAATGCCAAGGCCAACCCCCGTCGACACCATGGGAGGAAGGACCGTCTTGGCTTCGTCCGGATCGTTCGTTCACCTGCACAACCACACCGAGTACTCCATGCTCGACGGTGCGGCGAAGATTTCGCCGTTGTTCGCGGAGGCGGAGCGGTTGGGGATGACCGCGGTCGGGATGACCGACCACGGCAACATGTACGGCGCTTCGGAGTTCTACAACTCCGCGAAGAAGGCGGGCATCAAGCCGATCATCGGTATCGAGGCCTATATCGCGCCGGGTTCGCGGTTCGACACCAAGCGTGTGCTGTGGGGTGATCCGTCGCAGAAGAGCGACGACGTCTCCGGTTCCGGTGCCTACACCCACATGACGATGGTCGCCGAGAACGCGACCGGTCTGCGCAACCTGTTCAAGCTGTCGAGTCTTGCCTCCATCGAAGGCCAGCTCGGTAAATGGGCGCGGATGGACGAGGAGATCATCGCCCAGCACGCCGAGGGCATCATCGCCACCACCGGTTGCCCCTCCGGTGAGGTGCAGACCCGCCTTCGCCTGGGGCATGAGCGCGAAGCCCTCGAGGCGGCGGCGAAGTGGCAGGAGATCTTCGGTAAGGAGAACTTCTTCCTCGAGGTGATGGACCACGGTCTGTCGATCGAGCGCCGTGTGCGTGAGGGCCTGCTCATGGTAAGCAAGCAGCTCGATATCCCCCCGCTGGCCACCAACGACTGCCATTACGTCACCAAGGATCAGTCGACCAATCACGAAGCGCTGCTGTGCATTCAAACCGGCAAAACGCTCTCGGACCCGACCCGCTTCAAATTCGACGGTGACGGCTACTACCTGAAGTCCGCCGAAGAGATGCGTGCCATCTGGGACGCCGAGGTCCCCGGCGCCTGCGACAACACCGAACTCATCGGCGAACGGGTCCAGCCCTACGACGAGGTGTGGGAACACCGCGACCGGATGCCGATCTTCCCGGTCCCCGAAGGCCACACCCAGGCCAGCTGGCTGCGCAAGGAAGTCCTCGAAGGCCTGGATCGCCGCTTCCCCGACGGTCCGACACGCGAATATCTCGATCGCGCCGACTTCGAGCTCAAAGTCATCTGCGACATGGGGTTCCCCGCCTACTTCCTCGTCGTCGGTGACCTCATCAAGCACGCACTCGAGGTCGGTATCCGCGTCGGCCCCGGCCGTGGTTCGGCCGCCGGTTCGCTGGTCGCCTACGCGATGGGCATCACCAATATCGACCCCATCCCGCACGGTCTGCTGTTCGAGCGATTCCTCAATCCCGAGCGCGTGTCGATGCCCGATATCGATATCGACTTCGACGATCGCCGCCGCGGTGAGATGGTCCGCTACGCCACCGAGAAGTGGGGCAGCGACCGGGTGGCCCAGGTCATCACGTTCGGCACCATCAAGACCAAGGCCGCGATCAAGGACTCCGCGCGAGTCCTGTTCGGCCAGCCCGGTTTCGCCATCGCCGACCAGATCTCCAAGGCGCTGCCCCCGCCGATCATGGCCAAGGACATCTCGGTCGCCGGCATCACCGATCCCGACCACGAGCGGTACAAGGAAGCCGCCGAGGTCCGCGAACTCATCAGCACCAACCCCGATGTCGCCAAGATCTACGAGACCGCGAAGGGTCTGGAAGGACTGATCCGCAACGCGGGCGTGCACGCCTGCGCGGTCATCATGTCCTCGGAGCCGCTCACCGACGCCATCCCGGTGTGGAAACGCGCACAGGACGGCGCGATCATCACCGGTTGGGACTACCCGTCGTGCGAGGCCATCGGCCTGCTGAAGATGGACTTCCTCGGCCTGCGCAACCTCACCGTCATCGGTGACGCCCTGGAGAACATCAAGGCCAACCGCGGCATCGATCTCGACATGGACAACCTGCCGCTCGACGACCCGGCCACCTACGAATTGCTCGCCCGCGGCGACACTCTCGGCGTGTTCCAGCTCGACGGCGGCGCCATGCGCGACCTGCTGCGCCGCATGCAGCCCACCGGCTTCGGCGACATCGTCGCGGTGCTCGCGCTCTACCGTCCCGGCCCGATGGGCATGAACGCCCACAACGACTACGCCGACCGCAAGAACGGGCGGCAAGAAGTCAAACCGATCCACCCCGAGCTCGAAGAGCCACTGAAAGACATCCTGGCCGACACCTTCGGCCTGATCGTCTATCAGGAACAGATCATGCAGATCGCGCAGAAGGTGGCCGGGTACTCGCTCGGTCAAGCCGACATCCTGCGCCGCGCCATGGGTAAGAAGAAGCTGTCGGTGCTGGAAGAGGCCTATGCCGGCTTCCGCGAGGGCATGCTTGCCAACAACTTCTCCGAACCGGCCATCAAGGCACTGTGGGACACGATCCTCCCGTTCGCCGGTTACGCGTTCAACAAATCGCACGCCGCCGGATACGGCCTCGTCTCCTTCTGGACGGCCTACCTGAAGGCGAACTACCCCGCCGAGTACATGGCCGGGCTGCTCACCTCCGTCGGTGACGACAAGGACAAGGCCGCGGTCTACCTGTCGGACTGCCGCAAGATGGGCATCACGGTGCTGCCGCCCGATGTCAACGAGTCGGAGCAGAACTTCGCCTCGGTGGGCAAGGACATCCGCTTCGGTCTCGGCGCGGTGCGCAATGTCGGCGCCAATGTGGTGTCCTCGATCATCGCCGCCCGCAAGGAGAAGTCGAAGTTCACCGATTTCTCCGACTACCTGAACAAGATCGACGCCACGGCCTGCTCCAAGAAGGTCACCGAATCCCTCATCAAGGCAGGTGCTTTCGACTCGCTCGGGCATCCGCGCAAGGGCCTGATGCTGGTGCATTCGGATGCGATCGACGCGGTGATGTCGACGAAGAAGGCCGAGGCGATCGGCCAGTTCGACCTGTTCGGCGGCATGGACGACGCCGACGAGTCGATGGCATCGGTGTTCAACGTGAAGGTGCCCGACGACGAATGGGAAACCAAACACAAGCTGGCCCTGGAGCGGGAGATGCTCGGCCTGTACGTGTCGGGCCACCCGCTCAACGGCGTCGAACACGTCCTCGCCGCCCAGGTGGACACCCCCATCCCGGCCATCCTGGAAGGCGACGTCAAGGACGGCGCCCAGGTGACCATCGGCGGCATCCTGGCCTCGGTGAACCGCCGCATCAACAAGAACGGCCTGGCCTGGGCCTCGGCCCAACTCGAGGACCTGACCGGTGGCGTGGAGGTGCTTTTCTTCCCACAGTCCTACTCGGTGTACGGCATGGATGTGGTCGAGGACGCCGTGGTGCTGGTCAAGGCCCGCGTCTCGGTCCGCGACGACCGCATCTCGCTGATCGCCAACGACCTTGTGGTGCCCGACCTTTCGGCGATCGGCGTAGCCAAGCCGGTGTCGGTGGTGATGACCACCCGCATGTGCACGCCGGAAAAGGTCAAGGAACTCAAGAAGGTCCTCTCGCGCCATCCAGGCACCTCCGACGTGCACATCCGCCACGTGGGCGCCAGAGAGAAGACCACCCTGCTCAAGCTCGACGACGCCTGGCGGGTATCACCGTCCTCGGCACTGATGGGCGACCTGAAAGCACTGCTCGGCCCGGGCTGCCTGGGCTGAGCCCGGTGATGTGATCCACCGCATAAGCGGTCGCGTTCGCCGTCGTCGTCTCGTCCGAGGAGACGAGAGACCCCACCGGGGTCATGGCGAAGGACTACGCGAATGCGGTGGAGCAAAGCCGTCGGTGTGTTGCTCGCGGCGGCGATATGGCAGTCGGCGCCCGGGCCCGCATAGGCCGATCCGGTCGATCATGCGCTCCCGACTTGGACCTCACAGCCATAACGGATGCGGTAGTGCAGTTCCGCGACGCGGTCCACATGCTCCACGAAGACCAACCGCTCCGCTTCACCACCGCGGTGCTCGGGTTCCTCTGAGAGGACGGCTGAATGCCCGATCGGGAGACCTACCGAACTTCCGGACGCTAGTTGGTGCCGACACCCAGCCCCCGGCGGGGTGATGGCCGGACAGGGGCGGACGGGCTAGCGTCGAGAGGCGTGATGTCTGTGACGCTGCTCGACTCGCCCCTGTCGACCGCATCGTCCGCTCGACAGATGTGGTCACGGTTGCCTGCCCGTGGGGTGGTCGGCGTGGCCGCCGCGTTGATCATCGCCCAGCTGGTTCTGCGGGGCTGGGTGGCGTTTTCGGGCTTCTTCTACTGGGACGATTTCATCCTTATCGGACAGGTGAGCAGATACCCCCTGTGGTCGGCGGAGTTGCTGCTGACCAGCCACGACGGGCACGTGATGCCGTTGGCGATCGCGTTGACCTGGCTGGTGACGAAGGTGGCGCCACTGAGCTGGCCTGTCGCGGCGGCGGTGCTCGTCGGGTTGCAGCTGCTCGCCTCGCTCGCGGTGCTACGGCTGCTCGTCGTGTTGATGGGATGGCGGGTGCGGCTGCTCGGTCCGCTGCTGTTCTACCTGTTCGTGCCCCTGACCGTGCCCGCGTTCGCCTGGTGGGCGGCGGCGGTGAACGCCCTGCCGTTGCAGATCGCGCTGGCCTGGGTGAGCGCGGACGCCGTCATGCTGGCGCGGACGGGTAGGCGTCGGTACGTGGTATCGGGTGCGTTCGTCTTCGCCGTGGCCTTGCTGTCGTTCGAGAAGTCGATCGTCGTGCTACCGGTCGCGTGCGCGGTGGTCGCGTTGTCGGCGCATGTCGCGGGGCGTCCCTGGCGCGATGCGGTTCGTCGCGGGGGAGCACTCTGGGTGGCGGGTGGCGCCGTTCTGCTCGCCTGGGCCGCTGTGTTCCTGCTGGTCATCCAGCGCCCGCGCGGGCTGACCGGGCCCGAAGATCCCGGCGCGCTGCTCAGCCGGGCGCTGTCGGACGGACTGGTGCCTGCCTTGTTCGGTGGTCCGTGGCGCTGGGAGCGGTGGCAACCGGCCACGCCCTGGGCCGACCCGCCGGGCCTTGCCGTCCTCATCTGTTGGCTATTGCTGATCCTGTTGGCGGCGTGGACAATTCGCTCCCGGGCGCGGGTGACTGCGGTCTGGTTGTGCGCTGCGGCCTACGCCATCGCGACCATAGCCCCGGTGATTGTGCTGCGCGACGGGCCCGGCACCGCCGCCCTGCTACTCCAGTCCATGCGCTACTTCGCCGACTTCGCCGTGATTGCCACAATCGCCCTTGCGTTGATTGTGCAGGCACGGCGTTCCGGTGCCGCGCAGGAGGATTCGTCACCCGACCGTCGCGGGTCCGACACGGCGGACGCTCGCCCACGCACCGCAGGCATGTTGCCGCGCAGCCGTTTCCGGTTCAGGACCGGCTCGGTCGGAGGATCCCAGCCGAGCGAACGCCTGCGAACCGGCCCGACATCGCGCATCCCGAGAGACCTGCCCACCTCGACGCTGTTCGCGATACCTGCCGTCCTATTCCTGCTGAGCAGCGTCATCTCCACAATCACCTTCACCCGGTCATGGGAACCGAGCCCGGCGCGCACCTACATCACCGGCGTGCGCGCGGCCCTCCCGACAGCGACGGACGCCCCACTGCTGCCGCAGGAAGTCCCCTGGAATGTCTTGAACCCGTTGGCTTTCCCGCAGAATATGACCGACCACGTCCTCGCCCCGATCGCGACACCGACAACGTTCGCCGCAGCCACTCCGACGCTGCGAATGATCACCGACACCGGTGAGATCGTCGACGCGTATGTCTGGTGGAACCGCGCCGTCACCCCGGGTCCGGAACCGCAATGTGGCCACCGAGTGCGCGGCAGCACATCGATCCCCTTGGACGGCCCCATGCAGATCCGCGACTGGACCGCCCAGATCAACTATTTCGCCGACCGTGACGGCCGGATCGCGGTGTCCTTCGAAGGCGACACCGAAACCGTCGCCGACGTGCGACAGGGCCTGAACACGGTGTACGTCCGGCTGCTCGGCGGCGGCGACGCCCTGCGGGTCAGGCCGCTCGAGCCTGAACAGTCGCTGTGTGTGGGGGTGGGACCGGTCGGCGTCGCCGCCTTCCCGCGCTGATCGGACTACCCAGGATTCATGGCGCCCCGCGCAGGCATTTCTTGCCGAGTTGCGCGGCGGCCGGCACGAACGCGATGCCGCTACCCCCCCGAGGCCACAACGACGTGGTCGCCCCGACCGCAGCGGCGACTCTCGTCCGACTCGCCGGGTGCACCGAAGCCGACGCTGGGCATCGCGACCGATCAGCAATCGTTGCCCGGGCGTGCCGCCGTACTCCGTGCGATGCTGACGGTATGAGGCAGTTTCGGGTGTGGGCGCCGGAGGCGAGCGCGATGCGACTGCAACTCGAGGGGGTGGTCCACCCCATGCGCCGCAACGGCGGCGGCTGGTGGTCGGTGCGGGCCGACGCCGACCAGGGCGCGGAGTACGGCTTCCTCATCGACGACGACCCGACGGTGCTGCCCGATCCGCGCTCACCGCGTCAGCCCAACGGCGTGCATGCCCTGTCCGCCGTCCACGACCTCGACACCGCCGTCTGGACTGATCAGTCCTGGACCGGCAGACAACTGGCCGGCTCGGTTTTCTACGAACTGCACATCGGCACCTTCACCCCGGACGGCACCTTCGACGCCGCGATCGAACGCCTCGACCACCTGGTCGAACTCGGCGTCACCACCGTGGAACTCATGCCGGTGAACGCCTTCGACGGCACCCACAACTGGGGTTACGACGGTGTGCTCTGGTACGCGGTGCAGGAAACCTACGGCGGCCCCGACGGCCTGCAACGTTTCGTCGACGCCTGCCACGCCCGAGGCCTCGCGGTCTGCCTCGACGTGGTCTACAACCATCTCGGCCCCTCCGGCAACTACCTCCCACGCTTCGGGCCCTACCTCACCACCGGCCGCAACACCTGGGGCCAGAGCGTGAACCTGGACGGCCCCGGCTCCGATGCCGTGCGCCGCCACATCATCGACAATGCCCTGCGCTGGTTGCGCGACTTCCACATCGATGCCCTGCGTCTCGACGCCGTCCACGCCCTCGTCGACCACACCGCCACCCACCTGCTCGAAGAACTCGTCGTCGAAACCACCGCGCTCTCAGCCCATCTGGGCCGCCCGCTCACCCTCATCGCCGAAAGCGACCTCAACGACCCACGCCTGATCACCCCGCGCGCGGCAGGCGGCTACGGTCTGACCGGTCAGTGGAACGACGACCTCCACCACGCCGTGCACACCGCCGTCTCCGGCGAAAGACAGGGCTACTACGCCGATTTCGGCTCACTGGCCTGCCTGGCACAGACCCTCACCCACGGGTTCTTCCACGCCGCAACCTATTCCAGCTTCCGTGGCCGAACCCATGGCATCCCGATCCGCCGCGACCTGATCCCCGGCAGCGCCCTGCTCGGCTACACCTGCAACCACGACCAGATCGGCAACCGCGCCCTCGGCGACCGCCCGAGCGACTACCTCACCCCCGGCCAGCTGGCGGTGAAAGCGGCTCTCGTGCTGCTGTCCGCGAGCACGCCGATGCTGTTCATGGGCGAGGAATGGGGCGCGCGTACCCCGTTCCAGTTCTTCACCTCCCACACCGACCCCGTCATCGGCGCCGCGACCGCCGACGGCCGCCGCGCCGAGTTCGCCGCACACGGCTGGGCCACCGACGACGTCCCCGATCCCCAGGATCCCGCCACCTTCACCCGCTCGAAACTCGACTGGACCGAACGCGGCCGTGAACCGCACGCCCGGCTACTGGCCTGCTATCGCGCCCTGCTCGCCCTGCGCAAGTCGCGACCCGAGTTCGGTGATCCCTGGCTGGAACGGGTCTGGGCCGATTACGACGAGGGCGCCCGCTGGTTCGTGCTGCGGCGCGGCCGGATCTCGGTGGTGTGCAACCTGTCCGAGGACGAGGCGGTGGTTCCGGTGTACGGCCGGGTGCTGCTGGCGTGGGCACCGGCGACAGAAAACGAAGGGGGAACTCTTGTTTCGGGTCACAGTTTCGTCGTGCTCGAAGAAGGGGAGGGCACGGGGACCGTGGTCACCGACTGATCTCAGGCGGCCACAGCTCGGCCACGGTGCACGGGAGATCGTTGCCGAAGCGACATAACGGTCGTACGGTTGAGCAATGAGCAACGAGGCTTACGGGCAGGACAGTGCTGCCCTTCCGACCGGTGTGGGCGGTTATGCGCCGGCCGGTTTCGGTCCGCTGGTGCGCGCTTTCGCCGCCCTGATCGGACATCGGCGCGACGCGGGCGGCGCCATCGCGATCTACCGGCACGGCGAACCCCTGGCACACCTGTGGACCGGCAGCGCGGGCGACCAGCCCTGGTCGGCGAACACCGGTTCGATCGTCTTCTCGGCGACCAAGGGTGTCACCGCCACCGTCATCCATCGTCTCGCCGACCGCGGGCTCCTGGATTACCAGGCACCGGTCGCCGAGTACTGGCCTCGCTTCGCCGCGCACGGCAAGGGCGCGATCACCGTGGCCGACGTGCTCACCCACCGTTCCGGGCTGTCGTCGCTGTCCCCGATCGCCGACAGCGCCCAGGAACTGCTCGACCACGAGCTGATGGAAGACCGGCTGGCCATGGCCAAGCCCGACCGGCTGCTCGGTGTTCCGACCTACCATGCGCTCACCTACGGCTGGCTGCTGGCGGGCATCGCGCGCTCGGTGACCGGTCGCAGCATGAGCGACCTCATCCGCACCGAGGTCACCGACCCGCTCGGTGTCGAGGGCTTCCACCTCGGCCGTCCGGCGGCGGGTTCGTCGACCGAGTACGCCCGCCTCGCGGGCACCCACCTGCGCCTGGCCGGGCACCCGCTGGCCGCAGGCTTCCTCAACCGCGTGGGCTTCCGCATCCCCGGTGCGCTCGGCGCGGCGGCGCGCTGCCTGTACCTGACCGG
This sequence comes from Nocardia sp. JW2, assembly GCF_051843015.1. Classification (NCBI taxonomy): domain Bacteria; kingdom Bacillati; phylum Actinomycetota; class Actinomycetes; order Mycobacteriales; family Nocardiaceae; genus Nocardia; species Nocardia sp. JW2. The sequence continues at coordinate 17,576 of NZ_JBPXLK010000040.1, read as the reverse complement.
CCTCAACGGCATTCTCGACGGTGAGGACCCGCCGATCCTCGACACCGAGATGCCCGCGGGCAACGGCGTCGCCACCGCTGCCGGGCTCGCCCAGCTCTACGCGGGCCTGGCCGACGGCGTCACCCTCGACGGGTCACCGTTCCTGCGCCCCGAAACGCACAAGCTCATCCGGCGCGTGCAGACCTACCGTCTCGACCACGCCCTGTTCTACATGCCGATGATGTGGCATCTGGGCTACCACTCGATGCCGGCGCCCGGTGCGCACACGGCCTTCGGTCACATCGGGCTGGGCGGGTCGTTCGGCTGGGTCGACCCGCGCTCGGGTCTGTCGGTCGGCTTCGTCCACAATCGCCTCGACCAGGCGCTGCTGGCCTACGACCAGTTCGCCATGGGCTGGCTGCTGCCGCTGGTGATGTCGGGCGTGCGCGCCACCCGCGACCGTGGGCAGCGCATCGACCGGGCCGCCGCCTAGTCGCCGCCGCCCTTGCCGGTTACTCGGCGAGGGCGCCGGCGAGGTCCGATTCACGGTCTTCGCGTACGGATGTGGCGGCCGGTGGCTTGCTCTGCGGGATGAACACCGCGACCACAGCCGCCAGCGCGATGGCACCCGCAGCCAGCCAGAACGCGGTGGTGAAGCCCGAATCCGCGGGCAGCGCCGTCCCGGCGACGACACTGCCCGCCAGCACGGTGGCCGCGACCTGCGACCCGATCGATGACCCCACCGACCGGATCAGCGCGTTGACACCGGTGCTCTCGGCGGTCTTCTCGGCGGGTACCGCGGACATGATCAGATTCGGCATGGCCGCCATCCCGAGGCCGATGCCGACGAAGGTCACGACCGTGAACCCGATGACAGCTCCCTGGGAGCCGTGCGCCAGCGCGAGCGCCGCGAAGCCCGCGGCGGCGGTGAGCGCGCCGAGTACCAGCGGCACAGCGGCGCGGACCCGACCGACGAGACGCCCGGCGACGACCGCGGCCGCCAGCATGGCGATCGAACCGGGGATCATCAGCAGACCCGACCCGGTGGCGTCCATGCCGAAGCCGTACTCGCCGGTGTCCGGGGTCTGGGCGAGCTGGGGGATGAGCGAGAACACCGCGAACATGCCCGCGCCGAACAGCAGCATGGCGATATTGGTGATCAGCACGGTCGGACGCCGCAGCACGTGCATGTCGATCAGCGGTTCGCTGATGCGGGTCTCGAAGGCGACGAAACCGATCAGGACCACCAGGCCGCCGAGGATGAGGCCGAGGGTGCGCGCATCGGTCCAGCCCCACGTCGAGCCGCGGCTCAGCGCGAGCAGCGGCATGGTGAGGCCGATGCTGAGCAGCGCGATGCCTGCGAAGTCGATCCGCGTGGGCGTCGGGATCGACCGTTCCGGCACCCGCAGCACGCCGACCAGCGCGATCGCCGACATGATGGCGCCCGACCAGAAGACCCATTGCCAGGACAGGTGATCGATCAGCAGGCCACCGATGAGCAAGCCGCCGCCCGCGCCGATCCCGGCCAGCGCCGAGATGAGACCCAGTGCGCCGCCGCGCTTCTCGGCGGGAAACGTGTCGCCGATGATGCCGTAGCACAGCGGAAAGATGCCGCCGCCCGCTCCCTGGACGACCCTCGCGGCCACGAGCACCCAGATCGAAGGCGCCAGCGCCGCGGCCACGCTGCCGAGCGCGAAAAGGCCGAGCGCGATGACGAGCAGCTTCTTCTTGCCGTACATGTCACCGAGGCGGCCGAAGACCGGGGTGAGGATCGCGGCCGAGATCAGGTAGGCGGTGAGCACCCATCCGACATCTGCCGTGCTCGCGTGCAGTTCGTGGCCGAGGATCATGATGCCGGGCACGATCGCGGTCTGGGCGAGCGCGAACGCGGCGGCGGCCAGGGCGAGGAACACGAGATTGGTGCCGAGTCCCCCCGAATCATGCGGGGCTTCGGACTCTCGGGTCGTCTGATCGATCATGGGGAGCTCACGCCTCCGTGTGGTTCCGCGCGGTAAGTGGACCTTGCAGTCCGTATCGAGAACTATACTGGACCCTGGAGTCCGTTTACTGAAGAGGGTGAGGCTGTGATCGCCATGACCGTCCGATTCGGCACAATCGCAGGGTGACTGCACCCGAGTGCGACCCGACGACCGACCACGACGTCGACTGGTCCACCAAGCGATCCGATGCCAGGCGCAATCACGAGCGCGTGGTGGCGGCGGCCGTCGAAGTGTTCGCCGAACACGGCATCGAGGCCACGATTCCGCAGGTCGCCGCCCGCGCGGGCGTCGGCAAGGCGACCGTGTACCGCAGCTTTCCGACCAAGGACGCGCTGGTGCAGGCGGTGGCGCAGTATCAGCGCGCCTGGTTCTACCGCCGCGGTCTCGCCGCCCTGGAACAGCTGAACGCCGGCGGTGACCCGTTGACGATCCTGCGCGACCTGCTCGCCGAAACCGTCGAGCGCCTCGCCAACGACCGGGCCCTCGCCGAAGCACTGCCCGAGACCGCGAAGCCGTCGCCCGCGGGCGAGGAATCGCTGGAGTCGATCATCCTCGCGGGCCAGCGGCAAGGGGTGATCCGCGAGGACGTCACGGCCCGCCACGTGCGCGTACTGCTCGGTGGTGTCGCGGGCAGTCTGTTCCGCCAGCAGGAACGCGACCCCGAGCAGTGGCGGATCTACGGCGAGCTGATCTTCAACGCCGTGAAGAAGGCCTGACCGGCCTCACTAGGTGAGGTAGCGGTACGCGGGCGAGCCCGGCTCCAGGCGTTCCGCCTGGATCGGCGACTCCTCGATGCGGTGCAGCAGCGAGGCCAGGTCGTCGGTGGCACCGAGCTCGATGCCGACCAGCGCCGCGCCGGTCTCGCGGTTGTTGCGCTTGACGTACTCGAACATGGTGATGTCGTCGTCGGGCCCGAGGACGTCGTCGAGGAAGCGGCGCAGCGCACCCGGCTCCTGCGGGAAGTCCACCAGGAAGTAGTGCTTGAGCCCGCGATGCACCAGGGACCGCTCGATGATCTCGCCGTAGCGCGACACATCGTTGTTGCCGCCCGACACCAGCACCACAACGGTGGAACCCGGGTCGATTTCGATCTCGGCCAGCGCCGCCGTCGCGAGCGCGCCCGCGGGCTCGGCGATGATGCCCTCGTTCTGGTACAGGTCGAGCATCGCCGTGCAGATGGCGCCCTCGTCGACCTGCATCATCCGGAAAGACGCTGTGCCGGTGGGGGACTCGGTGGTGGTGAGCAGCGGGAGCGAGGCGTGCGACACGACCCGGCCACCGAACGACGCCGCCGCCTGATACGGCAGGTCACCGATGCGGCGCACGGCGGCGCCGTCGACGAACGGGTCGATCTCGGGCAGGGTCACCGGACCGCTCGCCACCAGCGCCGCCGTCATCGAGGCCGCGCCCGCGGGCTCCACACCGAGCAGGCCGGCGCCGGGCGCGCGCTCACGCAGGTAGGTGCCGATGCCGGCGAGGCAGCCGCCGCCGCCGACCGGCACGACGACGAGATCCGGTGCGGTACCGAGTTGTTCGAGGAATTCGGCGGCGATGGTGCCCTGGCCCGCCGCGGTACGCGGGTCGTCGAACGGGGGAACCATGGTCGCGCCCGTGCGAGCCACGTCGTCGGCGGCGGCCGCGGCGGCCGCGTCGTAGGTCTCGCCGACCGCGATCAGTTCGACGAACTCGCCGCCGTGCACGCGGATGCGGTCACGCTTCTGCTTGGGGGTGGTCGTCGGGACGTAGATGCGTCCGCGTACGCCCATCGCCTGGCAGGCGAAGGCCACGCCCTGCGCGTGGTTGCCCGCGCTGGCCGCGACCACACCGGCGGCGCGTTCGGCGTCGGTGAGCTGCACCATCAGGTTGTAGGCGCCGCGCAGCTTGTAGGAGCGCACGGCGGTGAGGTCTTCGCGCTTGAGGTACACCTGCGCGCCGGTGCTCGCCGACAGACGCGGGCTGTACTGCAGGGGTGTCGGCTCGATGATGTCGGAAATTCGCTGCGCGGCCGCATCGATCTCGTCCGCGGTGAGCGGCGGACGGGTCAGGGAAACTTCGGCGACGTCAACGGTGGAGGACACCCGACAATGCTACCGAGGCAGCCACGGGTGTCCGGCGTCGGCGGGTCGGTCAGCGGGGCGTCAGCACGAAGACCGGAATCTCGCGGTCGGTCTTCTTCTGATATTCGGCGTAATCGGGCCAGACCCGCACCGCGCGGTCCCACCACAGCGCCTTCTCCTCGCCGAAGACCTCGCGGGCGGTGTAGTCCTTGTTGACTGTGCCGTCGCGCAGCTCGGCGTGCGGTTCGGCCTTGATGTTGTAGTACCAGACGGGGTGCTTCGGGGCGCCGCCCAGCGAGGCCACCACGGCGTACTCGCCGTCGTGTTCGACGCGCATCAGTGGTGTCTTGCGCAGCTTGCCGGTCTTCGCGCCCTTGGTGGTGAGCAGGATGACCGGTTTGCCTTGCAACGAGGTGGCCTCGGCACCGCCGGAGGCCTCATAGGCCTCCGCCTGTTCGCGCGCCCAATCGGAAGTGCTCGGTGCGTACTCTCCTGTCAGTGGCATGACCAGCACAACGACGGTTCCGCCTGTGATGTTCCCGACCCCACCCGACGGTGAGGTTTCGGTGGACCGAACTCTTGTTTGCGCCTATCCTGTGTGCATGGCAGTGGTGACCCCATCGACAGCATCCGCGACGGTCGACGTCGCCGGCGTCGCGTGGCCGGTCTACAAGCTCGAGGCGCTGGTCGCCGGGCTCGTGGTCGCCGCGCTGCTCCTGCTCGTCGTCGGATCGCCGCAGGTCGCCGTACTCGCCGCCGCATCGGTCGCGGCTCTTCGCTGGGTTGTCGGCGCCGCGAGCACACCTTCCCGCAGCTGACCGGTCACTCGAGGTCGAGCGCGCTCAGTTCGCCGCGCGACACCACACCGAGTTTCGGATAGGCCTTGTACAGGTGATGCCCGACCGTGCGATGACTCAGGAACAACCGCGCGGCGATCTCCCGATTCGACAGTCCTTGCGCGGCCAACCGGACGATTTGTGATTCCTGTGGTGTGAGCAGGCTCAACGGTCCGTCGTCGGCCCGGGCTGTTGTCCCCGCGCCCAGGGCGCTCAACTCGGTTCGTGCTCGTTCGAGCCAGGGCGTGGCACCGAGCCGATCGAAGACGTCGGCACATTGCTCGAGCTGCGAGCGCGCATCTACCTTGCGTTTGTCCCTGCGGAGCCATTCGCCGTAGAGGAGGCGGGTCCTGGCCTCCTCGAAAGGCCGGTTGCCGACGAGGGCGGTGCGGAAATGCGGTTCGGGATCCTCGGCCAGCAGCGCCCGCCCACGTGCCGCCAAGGCGGCGATCCACTGCTGCTCGGCACGCTCAGACCACTCGATGAGCCTGGTCAGGGCTTCGTTCGCACGGTCGGTGGCACCGAGGCGGACGGCGACTTCGATCTGATCCGGCAGCGTGCGCAGGCCGATCACGTGGTGACGCGCGGGTTCGATCGTCATGTGTTCGAGTTCGGCCTGCGCCCGGTCGAGCTTGCCCTCGCCGAGCGCGAGCAGTCCCCGAGCCGCGTGGGCCCAGGACGCCCCGACCGCCATCGGCCCGCCGAGTTGATCGGCTACCGCCTGCTCCGCCTCGGCGTGGCAGCGCTGTTCGTCACCGTGCAGCGCCGCCAGGTAGGCGAGGAAGGCATGCAACTGGCTGACCCACTGTGCCTGTCCGATATCGCGGGCGATCCCCAGCCCTTCCTCGGCGGCGACCCGGCTCTCCCGTGGCCGCCCACCGAACAGCTGGCATTCGGCGCGAAAGAACAGCAGCGGCGCGAGCAGGGCGATGCGCCCCTGCTCCCGGCACTCGGCGATGAGTTCGGCGGCCACCTCGTCGACCTGGTCGTCCTGTCCGACGACGAGCCCACTACCGCACAGCTGCACCAGGTCGGCGGGGTTGTCGGCGCCTGCGGCACGCGCGGCGTCGACGACGGCACGCAGGTCGGTGGTGCGCCTGCCCGACACCGAGCCGGTCAGATAGCGCGCGATCGGAGTGGCCGGGTCGTCCTCCGCCAACCGCAACGTCGTCAGGAACCCGGCCACCTCGTCGAGCTCGGCGGGACCGAGATACCAGGCGGTGTGCACCGCCCTGGTGAGGATGCGGGCTGCGGTTCCCGGATCGTCCGTGCGCGCCGCACGGGCCGCCGACATGAAGCGCCGATGCGCGGAACCCGGTGTGCCCGAACCGAACTCGGCTTGCGCCCGCACCAGCTCGAGCCGCTGTTCGTACTCGCCACCACCGGCAAGGGCGGCCGCGCGCTCGGCCAGCCGCGCGGCCTGCTCGGTGAGCCCGGCCTCCGTCGCCGTCTCGGCAGCCAGCACCAGCCGTCGCACCCGCGCCGCACTGTCGACGCTCAGCGTCGCCGCCCGCTCGTACGCCGCGACCGCCCCGTGAAAACCCGTGCGGCGACGCGTGCGATCGGCGGTGTTCTCCAACGCGGCGGCGGTCTCCTCGTCGGGCCCAGTTGCCGCGCAAGCCAAATGCCAGGCCCGCAGATCGGCATCGTTGTCGTCGAAAACTGCCCGAGTGTCGAACCCGATCGAACCTCCGGCACCGTTCTCCGAGTCGTCGGGGCCGGTCGTCGAGCAGTCGGCATCGATCACCGAATAGTCGGTGGCACTCATCGAGCTGGTGGCACCGGTACCGCCGGGCCCAGCGGGTCGAGACGCCGCGGCGTGCACCGCCGGGGGCGGATGGGCTGGCGGTGCGTAAGCGTCGGCGAGTGCGCGGTGGGCGGCGAGTCGCTGGGTCAATGCCGCACCCTGGTAGACCGCCGAGCGCAGTAGCGGGTGGCGCCAGGTGAGTCGTCCGCTGTCGATGTCGATCATGTCCGCGTCCTGTGCCGGCTGCAGGTCCGGCAGTCCCGCACCGAGGGTGGTGGCGGCCTGCAGCACTCGCCCGATATCCGCCGTGCCCGCCGCGGCGGCGACCAGGAGGACGGTGCGGGTGGCGGGCGGAAGCTTCGTGATGCGGCTGTGGAAGGCCAGTTGTAGGCGCTGAGTCAGGGGGAGCGGGTTCGCCGCATCCACATCGCTGTCGCCGACGACCGATGGAAGTTCCAGCAGGGCAAGGGGATTGCCGCCGGATTCGGCGAGCAGACGGTAGCGGGTGGCCGGTGACAACCGCGTCGTGCCCGCATCGAGTAGTGCGGCGGCGGCCTCGGGCGGCAGACCGGTCAAGGTGAGTTCCGCCAGTCCGGGTGCCGGGAAGTCATCGGGACCGGTGCGGGCCGCGAACAACATCACCACCCCCTCGGCGTCGAGCCGGCGGGCGGCGAACAGCAGGGCGTCGGCGGTGGCCTGGTCCAGCCAGTGCGCGTCGTCGACGATGCACAGCAGCGGGCCGTCGGCGGCTTCCTCGGCCAACAGCGTCAGCACCGCGAGGCCGATGAGCATCCGGTCGGCCGGTGCGTGCTCGCCGAGGCCGAAGGCCGCCTCGAGTGCGTCGCGCTGGCGTGGCGGCAACTGCCCGACCAGTTCCATGCCCGGTTTCACCAGCAGATGCAGTGCGGCGAAGGGCAATTCGGCCTCGGATTCGATACCCGCGCTTCGCGCCGTCGGAATCCCCTGGGCCGCAGCGTAATCCAACAAGGCCGACTTCCCGATGCCTGCCTCACCGCGGATCACGAGGGCCGCGCTGCGCCCGGCACGCGCACCGGCGAGCAGGTCGTCGAGCATGGCCTGTTCGGCGTCGCGTCCGTGCAGCATGTGCTCAACCGTATCGCCGTACCGGCGATGACAGTAGCCGCGTCGCGAAAGTACCTATAGGCGACTGATTCGCCGACCCCCACTCGACCCATAACGTTGGTGTCATCGCAGAAACAACGAGCGAAACACCAGCTCAGAGACTATTTCGGAGGTCGAGATGAACACCGTCGTCGCACAGTACCTGGAAGCCTGGAACACCCGCGAGCCCGGCGCCCGCCGCTCCGCCGTCGCCCGGCTGTTCACCCCGCAGGTCGGCTACGTCGACCCGATGGTCGCGGTGAACGGACACGCCGAACTCGAAGCCGCCATCGCCGGCGTGCAGACCCAGTTCCCCGACTGGACCTTCCGGCTGGCCGGCCCGGTCGACGCCCACCACGACCAGGTCCGCTTCACCTGGGGTCTCGGCCCCGCCGACGGTGACGCCGTGGTGATCGGCTTCGACGTCGCCGTCCTCGTCGACGGCCGCATCGACCGCGTCTACGGCTTCCTCGACCACGTTCCCGCCGCCGCCTGAAACACCTTCACACACCAGGAGATCCGCCATGACCACCGCCACCCGCCCCGGCCGCCCGTCCGCCCTGCTCACCTCGGGTGAGAACCTGCTCCGCCTGTCCCTGCGCACCGATGCCGTCGTCACCGGCGCCAACGGCATCGCCTACCTCGCCCTCGCGGTTCCGCTCGAGCGTCTGCTCGGCCTCGACACCACCGCGAGCCTGGCGATCGGCGCCTTCCTCACCGCCTACGGCCTGGCCGTCGCCGTCATCGGTGCCAGGTCGCCGATCAACCGGACAGCCGCGGCCGGTGTCGCGATCGGCAACACCGCCTGGGTGCTCGCCAGCCTCGCCGCGGTCGTCACCGGCGCCCTGAACCTGACGACGGTCGGCGCCGTGTGGGCCGTGATGCAGGCGATGACGGTCGGCGCCTTCGCCGCCCTGCAGTACCTGGGCCTGCGACGCTGAACCGGACGCGGGATCGCCGAGGCGGTCCCGCGTTTCTCAGCGCACCAGCAGCGCGACCGGCAACCGGGTGAACAACGTGTCCAACCGCACGGTGCCCGCATAGGTGTTGCCGGTCAACCTGTCGGTCCAGGTGCCTTCGGGCAGGGGCAGGGTGGTGTCGGTCCACCCCGTCGCGGCCAACCCGACCGAATGCCGGGTGGCCGCGACGATCACCTCGGGCGCCTCCCCGGCGGGCCCGCGCCCATAGGCGACGAGCCGGTGCGCGTGCTCACCGACCGCGTAGAACGGCCGGTACATCCCGCCGACGAAGCATTCCGGCCGCTCCCGCCGCAACCACAGCGCATAGGCGACCACCCACATCTTCGCCGCCCCCGTGGTGTCAAGAGTCGGTGTGTCGGTGAGTGATTGGAGCATCCCCGCCCGCACCGCGAAGTTCACCGGCCGCCGGTTGTCCGGGTCGACCAGCGAGTCCTCCCACACCTCGGTGCCCTGATAGATGTCCGGAATCCCCGGTGCGCACAGCTGCAGCAGTTTCTGCGACACCGCGTCCGACCAGGCATGCGGTGCCAGCTCGTGCGCCAGATCGCCGATCCCGGTGCCGACCGGCCCGTCGATCACCGCGTCGAGCCAGGCGTGCACCGCCGACTCGAACTGCGCGTCGGGTTCCTCCCACGACGTCTTGGTCCCGGCCTCCCGGATCGACTTCTCCGCGAACAGATGCAACCGGTCACGCAGCCCCGGCACCGACGAAGCGGGCCGCCCGTCGGCAGGCCACACCCCGAACATGTTCTGCAACAGGAACAATGCCGTGGCACCGTCGGGCGCCGGGGTGGTTTCGAGCCAGCCACGCACCCGCTCCGACCAGAGCTCGGCCACCTGCGAGAGCACACCGATCCGGGCGCGCACATCCTCACCGCGCTTCGTGTCGTGCGTCGACAGTGTGGTCATGGTCGCCGGCCAGCGCTGCGAGCGCTCACTGTTGGACAGGTGGAAATCGTTGACGGAGTGGCCGAACCGCGCCGGGTTCCCGCCCACCTCCTGCAGCGACACCAACCGCGCACCCTGATAGAACATGGTGTCCTCCACCGCTTTCGCGGTGATGGCCCCGCACACCTGGTTGAACCGCGTCGCCGCCTCCCCGCCCACGGCCAGCGCCGTCACCAGTACCGACAGCGGCGCCGTGAGCTCGGCATTGCGCTTCTCCACCTCCGCGACCACCGCCGCGGTCATCCCGGCCAGCGGCGCGTAATCCACCCGGTACACGGGCATGAACGCCAGCACCTCGATGGTCGCGTTGCTCACGGCAAGGGTGTCGAAACTGCCCGCGTTGCCGTCACGTTTGATCGCGGCGACCAGCCTCCGGATCTCCGGGGCCAGAATGGTTTCGGCGACCGCCCGTTTGATCCGGTGCTCGGTCTCACCGAACCAGGCGCGATCGCTGCCGTGCCCGGCCACCTGCTGTGACAGCTCGGTGAGCGCGGGTTCACCGGCCGGATCGATGAGCACCCCGCCCACGTCGGCCAGTGCGTCGTAACCCGTGGTGCCGTCGATCGGCAGGGTGGCGTCGAGCGGTTCACGATTGGCCAGGATCTTCTCGATCAGCAGCAACCGCTTGGGCCCGATCAGACGACGCAAACGCGTGAGATAGGCACTCGGATAGGCCAATCCGTCCGGATGGTCCACCCGGACACCGTCGATCAGGTCGTGTTCGCACCAGGCGGCAAGTTCCCGGTGCGTCGCCTCGAACACCTCCGGGTCCTCCTGGCGCACGGCGGCCAGGCTGTTCACCGCGAAGAACCGTCGATAGGTGCACACCCCGGCCTTCCAGCTCACCAGCCGGTAGTGCTGGCGGTCGTGGATGCGCAGCGCGTTGTCGCCGTCGGTGCCGGGCGCGATCGGGAACCGCAGATCGTGCAGCGCGAGCATGGGTTCGGGACCGGACCGGTCGACGGTGAGCGCGGCCGGGTCGTTCTCGTTCTGCAGCACCGGCAACGCCAGTCGCCCGCCCGCACCGTTGCTCGGACTCCAGTCGATGTCGAAGTACCTGGCGTACGGCGACTTCCGGCCCAGCCGCAGCACATCCCACCACCACGCATTCTGCTGCGGATCGCCGACTCCCACGTGGTTGGGCACCAGATCGACGATCAAACCCATCCCGCGACTGCGCACCTCGTCCGACAGCGCCTTGAGCCCGGCAGGCCCGCCGAGCGCGGCCGACACCGTGGTCGGATCGGTGACGTCGTACCCGTGCGTCGACCCGTGCGCGGCGGTCAGGATCGGGGACAGGTACAGATGCGAAATCCCCAGCTGCTGCAGGTATTCGGCAATCGCCCGGGCATCGCCGAAGGTCAGCGCGTCGGGACGCAACTGGAGGCGGTAGGTGCTGCGCACCGTGCTCGGGCGGATCGGCGCGCGGTGCAGCCGGGTCAGGGGATCGGTCACGTAGGTCTCGGTCATCGTCTCGCTAGGCGGTTCGGCGCAATACGAGCAGGCAGCGGCTGGGCACGGGCAGCACCGTCGCCGCCGCATGAACGGCTTCGGCGGCACCGGTGGGGGTCGAACAATCCAGGGCGAGCGCCCATTCGGCGCCGAACTCCGGCCCGGGCAGCACGAAATCGAGCGCTTCGTCGTGCGCATTGAAGCACAGCAGGAACGAGTCGTCGCTGATCCGTTCCCCGCGCGGGCCGGGCTCGGGAATACCGTCGCCGTCGAGCAGCACGGCGAGGGATTTGCCGAATCCGCTGTGCCAGTCGTCGGTGGTCATCTCCGCCCCGGCGGGCGTGAACCAGGCGATCTCGCGGCGATGCCCCTCGCCGTCGGCCGGACCGGGGGCGAGGAAGCGCCGGCGCCGGAAGATCGGATGCTCGGTACGCAACGCGATCACCGAGCGGGTGAATTCGAGCAGGTCCGCGTTCTGCTGCGCCAGCGACCAATCCATCCACGCCAGCGGCGAGTCCTGGCAGTACACATTGTTGTTGCCGAGCTGGGTACGGCCCATCTCGTCACCGTGGGCCAGCATCGGGGTGCCCTGGCTCAGGATCAGCGTGGCCAGCAGATTGCGCTGCTGACGCGCCCGCAGTGCCTCCACCTCGGGGTCGTCGGTCGGCCCCTCGACACCGCAGTTCCACGAGCGGTTGTGGCTTTCGCCGTCGCGGTTGCCCTCGCCGTTGGCCTCGTTGTGTTTCTCGTTGTAGGACACCAGGTCCCGCAAGGTGAACCCGTCGTGCGCGGTGACGAAGTTGATGCTCGCACCGGGCCGTCGACCGGTCGGCTCGTACAGATCCGACGACCCGGTGAGCCGCGAGGCGAACTCACCCAATGTCGCCGGTTCACCACGCCAATAGTCGCGCACCGTATCGCGGTACTTGCCGTTCCATTCGGTCCACAAGCTGGGGAAGTTGCCCACCTGGTAGCCACCCTCGCCCACGTCCCACGGCTCGGCGATGAGCTTCACCTGACTCACCACCGGATCCTGGTGCACCAGATCGAAGAACGCGGAAAGCCGGTCCACATCGTGCAATTCACGCGCGAGCGTCGCGGCGAGGTCGAAGCGGAAGCCGTCGACGTGCATATCGAGGATCCAGTAGCGCAGCGAATCCATGATGAGCTGCAGGGTGTGCGGATGACGCACATTGAGACTGTTGCCGGTGCCGGTGAAATCCTTGTAGTGCTCGGGGTTGTCGTCGTCTAGCCGGTAATAGGCGGCATTGTCGATACCGCGCAGGCTCAGAATCGGCCCCAGATGATTGCCCTCGCCGGTGTGGTTGTAGACCACGTCGAGAATCACCTCGATGCCCTCGGCGTGCATCGCCCGCACCATCGCCTTGAACTCGGCGACCGCGGCGTCCCCGGTGCGGCGCGAGGCGTACTCGTTGTGCGGGGCCAGATACCCGATGCTGTTGTAGCCCCAGTAGTTTCGCAGTCCCTGATCGGTGAGCACGTGATCGTGGAAGAACTGGTGCACCGGCATCAGCTCGATCGCCGTGACGCCGAGCGCTTTCAGATGCCCGATGATCGCCGGATGCGCCAGCCCCGCATAGGTGCCGCGGAGTTCGTCGGGGATGTCGGGGTGCGTCATGGTCATGCCCTTGACGTGCGCCTCGTAGATCACCGTCTCGTGATACGGCCGATTCGGCGGCCGGTCGTTGCCCCAATCGAAGAAGGGGTTGATGACCACCCCGGTCATGGTGTGGCCCAGCGAATCCAGGCCGTAGGTGTAGAGCGAGGGATCGTTGACGAACTCGCCGTCGAAGGCCTTGCCGTACGGGTCGAGCAGCAGTTTGCCCGGATCGCAGCGCAGTCCCAGCTCGGGCTCGTAGGGCCCGTGGACGCGGAAGCCGTAGCGCTGACCGGGAACGACCGAGGGCAGATAGGCGTGCCAGACGTACCCGTCCACCTCGTCCAGATCCACCCGCGTCTCGGACCCGTCCTCGCCGATCAGGCACAGCTCCACCCGGGTGGCCACCTCGGAGAACACCGAGAAGTTCGTGCCCCCGCCGTCGTAGGTGGCGCCGAGCGGGTAGGCCGTGCCCGGCCACACGCTCAGCGGCGTCACCTCACCGGTTCGGTCGTTGGGGCTCGACATGCTACGACAGTAGAGGAATCCGCGTGCTGACCGCGCGTGCTCGCGCTGGGTGCTGCGTCACCCCGCCATCAGCCGCCGCGCGTGGCCCGTGCGCCGGGCCAGCGCGGCGAGCCCGCCGAAAACCCACCGTTGCAGCAGCGCGGGCGGACCGGCCAGGTAGCCGTCCTGGTACTCCCACAGCAGCGCGAGCGCCAGCGGGTTGCGGGGCAATCGCTGCTCGGTGGTCTTGTTCGCGTTGTCCAGCCCACTCCAGAACTCGAACATCTCCCAGTGCCGCAGCGGCGGCCGAATCACGTGGTCCATCACCGTGCCCTCGGCCTCGTTCCAGAATTCGTGCACTGCACGCGCCGGTGCGGTGACGGTGTCGCCCGGTCCGGCGACGATGTCGGCGCCATCGATGCGGAAGCGCACCCGCCCGCTGCGGATCGTCCACGTCTCGCTGATCTCGGGATGCCAGTGCGGGCCCGCCTGCCTGCCGGTGCGTGCCATACCCAAGATATAAAGGTACCCTTCCTATATGTCAAGGTCTACGCTGCTGAAACTCCTGGTCCAGGCCACCGATGCCTACGAACGGGAACTCGACAGTGCCCTGCGCGCAACCCTCGGCACGGAACTGCGACCCGCGCACTACGCGGTCTTCCGCTATCTGGCGCCGAACGGCTCGCGGGTGACCGCCCTGGCCGAGTCGGCTGGGATGACCCAGCAGTCGATGGGGGAGTTGGTCACCCACCTCGAACGCTGTGGTTATGTCGAGCGCATCGCTGATCCCGCCGACAAACGCGCACGTCTGATCGTGCCGACGGCGAAAGGCCGCGATGCCCTTACCGTGGCCGCGCGGGAGATCCGGCGCATCGAGGCCGCCGTCGCCGGCGAGCTGGGCGCCGACGCGCTCGGCGATGTCCGCGCTGCCCTGGCCCGGATTCCCGATGCGGTCGCGAGTCTGTCCGCCGTCGGCGACAGGTGATAACTTGAACAGCGTTCAAGGCCGTCGCAGGCGGCACCGGGCAACGACGAGGACACGCTGTGGACCTGACCCCCGAGCAGATCACCGCCCTGGACGCCGACCATGTCTGGCATCCCTACGGCGGCTTCCCGGCTACCACCGAACCGCTGGTGGTGGCGAGCACGGCGGGCACCCGGCTCACCCTGGCCGACGGCCGTGAACTCGTCGACGGAATGAGCTCCTGGTGGGCGGCCGTGCACGGTTACCGGCACCCCGTGCTCGACGAAGCTCTCTTCGCGCAGTCGCAGCGGATGAGTCACGTGATGTTCGGTGGGCTCACCCACGAACCGGCCGTTCGCCTCGCGCAGCTACTCGTCGAGATCACTCCCGCGGGCCTGGACAAGGTGTTCCTCTGCGACTCCGGCTCGGTCTCGGTGGAAGTGGCCGCGAAGATGTGCCTGCAGTACTGGCGGGCGCTCGGCCGTCCGGCCAAGAACCGCCTGCTGACCTGGCGCGGCGGCTACCACGGCGACACCTTCACGCCGATGAGCGTCTGCGATCCCGAGGGCGGCATGCATGCGCTGTGGACCGATGTCCTCACCGATCAGGTCTTCGTGCCCGCGCCACCGCGCGAATTCACCCGGGACTACGTCGCCGAACTCGAACACGCGATCCACATCCATCTCGACGAGGTGGCCGCCGTCATCGTCGAGCCCGTCGTGCAGGGCGCGGGCGGTATGCGCTGGCACGATCCGCGCTACCTCACCGAGCTGCGCCGCATCTGCGACGCCAACGATGTGCTGCTCGTCTTCGACGAGATCGCCACGGGTTTCGGCCGCACCGGCGCGCTCTTCGCCGCCGACCACGCCGGGGTGGCCCCGGACGTCATGTGCGTGGGCAAGGCGCTGACCGGCGGCTATCTCACCCTCGCCGCCGCGCTGTGCACCACCCGCATCGCCGAAACCATCAGCGCTGCGCACGGCGGCCTGATGCATGGACCGACCTTCATGGGCAACCCACTGGCGTGCGCGGTCGCGGTGGCCTCGATCGAACTGCTGCGCTCGCGTGATTGGCGCGGTGAGGTCGCACGGATCGAAAGCGAGCTGCGCGAAGGTCTCGCGCCGATCGCCGAGCTGCCGGGGGTCGTCGACGTGCGTGTGCTCGGGGCCATCGGCGTCGTCGAACTCGCCGAATCCGTCGACATGCGCGCAGCCACCGACGCCGCTGTCGACGCGGGTGCCTGGCTGCGTCCTTTCCGCAATCTCGTCTACACCATGCCGCCGTTCATCAGCAGCTCCGCCGATATCGCCACCATCACCGGCGCCGTGCACGCGGCCGTGAAAGCCTCGATCCGATGACCGGCCTGAACGGTGTTCAAGTATCCTCCTCAGCTGTGACTACGGATCCGTTGAGCTGGCTGGACGAACGCGCCACCGCGCGCACCGCCGCCGGGCTGCGCAGGCACCTGCGCGTGCGCGAACCCGAGCAGGCGAGCATCGACCTCGCCTCCAACGACTACCTCGGCCTGGTACGTCACCCGGAAGTGATCGAGGGCGCGATCGCCGCGGTCCGCCGCTGGGGCACGGGCTCCACCGGTTCGCGGCTGGTCACCGGAACCACCGCCGAACACGAACTCCTGGAAACCGAACTGGCCGAATTCGTCGGCGCCGAAACAGGTTTGGTCTTCGCCTCCGGCTACGCCGCCAACCTGGGTGTGGTGACCGCCCTGGCCGGGCGCGACAGCTTCATCGTCTCCGACGCGGGCAGCCACGCCTCGCTCGTCGATGCGTGCAGGCTCTCCCGTGCCCGGATCGCTGTCGCGCCGCACCGCGATGTCGCCGCCGTCGACCGGCTGCTGGCCGAGCGCGTCGAGGAGCGGGCGCTCGTCCTCACCGACTCGGTCTTCAGCGCCGATGGCGACCTCGCGTCGCTGGCCGACCTGCACCGGGTCACCCGGGCCAACGGCGCGGTCCTCGTCGTCGACGAAGCCCACGGGCTCGGCGTTCGCGGGGCGGGCGGCAGGGGATTGGTGCACGAACTGGGCTTGGCGGGTCGACCCGACCTCGTCATCACCGCCACCCTGTCGAAGGCGTTCGCCGCCCAAGGTGGAGTCGTACTCGCCGACAGCAGGATTCGTGCCCATCTCATCGATGCCGCCCGCACGTTCATCTTCGACACCGGCCTGGCACCCGCTGCCGTCGGTGCCGCCCGCGCGGCGCTGTCACTGCTGCGCCGCGACCCGGCCATGGCCACCCGTGTCCTGGACCGCGCGGCGGACATCGCCCGCATCGCCGGCGTGCCCGAACCGACCTCGGCCGTGGTCTCGGTCGTTCTCGGCGACGCCCAACGCGCCTTCGATGCCGCACAGGCGTGCCGAGCGCGCGGGCTCGAAGTCGGCTGCTTCCGTCCGCCGTCGGTCCCCGAGGGAACCTCGCGCCTGCGCCTCACCGCCCGAGCCGATCTCACCGCCGCCGAGCTGGACACCATCGCCGAGGTGCTCGGCGAAGTCCTGGCCGAGGCGCGTGCGGACGCGCTGGTCGTCTGACGCGCTCGCCCGCCCGAACCCGGGCAGGAAGAGAACGGATCGGTGATGAACCGAGGATTGGTGAGGTAGCGAGATGGGTGTTCTTCTGATCAGCGGCACGTCGACCGATGTCGGCAAGACCGTGGTCACGGCCGCGGTGGCCGCCGCCGCGTCGGCCGAGGGCCGGACGGTCGCGGTGTGCAAACCAGCCCAGACCGGCATCGCGCCCGGTGAACCCGGCGACCTCGCCGATGTCACCCGCCTGACCGGCGTCACCCGCACCCTCGAGCTGGCCCGCTACCCCGAACCGCTCGCTCCCGACACCGCCGCCCGCCGGGCAGGCATGCCCTTGCTGACGCTCGCGGAGACGGTCGCGGGTATCGAGACGCTCACCGACGCCGACCTGGTGCTCGTCGAAGGGGCGGGCGGGCTGCTGGTCCGGATGGGGGAGTTCACCCTGCTCGACCTCGCCGAGAAGCTCGGCGCCCCCGTTCTGGTCGTCGCTGCCGCCGGCCTCGGCACCCTCAATCACAGCGAACTCACCACAAGAACCCTTGCTGCCGCGGGAGTGCGCTGCGCCGGACTCGTCATCGGCGCCTGGCCCGATGAACCCGACCTCGCTTCCGAATGCAACCGCCACGATCTGCCCCGGATCACCGGAACACCGTTGCTCGGCGCCATACCCGCAGGGGTGGGACAGTGGGACCGCGACCGGTTCACCGGTGCGGCTCCGGGCTGGTTCGACCAAGATCTGAAAAACCTGCTCTGACCAGCCGATTTGACTTCGTGTTTGGCGGCACGTAACTTAGTTCGAGTCAGAGCGACACGGACACCGACTCAGC
>NZ_JBPXLK010000039.1:0-37098 GCF_051843015.1 Nocardia sp. JW2 | reverse complement strand
CACGGCCACCCGATCCGCACCCACATCGAACGCCTCATCGACGGCGAGATCATCTGGGCACCGGCCATCACCGGCGGTTTCGCCCTCACCACCCGCGGCGGCGACTTCGAACTGGCCATCGGCCAGGACCTGTCGATCGGTTACCTCAGCCACGACGCCGAGACCGTCCAGCTGTACTTCCAGGAAACCTTCACCTTCCTGGTCGAGACCTCCGAAGCGGCGGTATCGCTCGGGTCGTGAGCCCGAGCGCGTGACCGGCGCTAGGGTTGGCCACGAATCGTGAGAGGGAGGTCCGCATGGCCGACGTGCGTGCCGGGGTCGTGCCCGCGAGCAGGAGCCTGTTCTACTGCCTGATCGGGCTGCTGGTCACCATCGGGATCGCCGGGCTGGTGGTGGCGATGTTCGGCGCCAACCGGGTGGTGACCGGCCTGCTGGTCGGCGCCGTCGGCGGTGTGGCGGCGGGTGTCGCGCTGTTCGTACGCGATGTCGTCGAGCTCACCGAGCACGGTATCTACGTGCGGACCCCGTTCCGGTCGGCCACGGTGCCGTGGGACCGGGTGGTGGCCGGGCGGTTCACCCTCGACGAACGCGGCCGCTGGGCACTGGCGCTGGACCTCACCGAGAACGGCGACGAACTCGTGCTGCTGTCGATCCCACCGGTCATGGGCCCGGTCTCGGGCGCCTACGACATGCGCAAGCGGGAACAGGTGAACGAGATCCGGGAGATGTTGCGGGCCAAGCGGATTCCGATCACCGTGCTGCCCGAGATCGCCGCCGCCCTCAACGAGCACTGGCAGATCGCGCCGCCGACGTCCCGCTGACTCAGGCGCTGAGCCCCGAGGTGAACCGCCGCCGGTAGTCCGACGGCGACACACCGAGCCGTGCGATGAAGGTGCGCCGCAGCGCCTCGGGGCTGGTGAAGCCCGCGTCGGCGGCGGCCCGTCGCACCGAGCTGCCCGCCTCGAGCTGGGCGCGGGCCAGATCGAAGCGCATGTTCGCCGCGTATTCGGCCGGGCTGAGCCCGACCTCCTCGGTGAAGAGCCGGGTGAGGTGGCGTGGGCTCACGTTCACGTGGCGGGCGAGTTCCTGCACGCTGTGCCGTCGTGACGGGTCGTCGGCGATCAGGTCCGTCACCGCGCGCACCGGGCCCGGCGGTAGCGCCACCGCGCGCAACGGTGTCGAGAACTGTGCCTGCCCGCCGGATCGCTGGAGGTAGACCAACAGACCCTGGGCGACCTGACGGGCCACGGCGCTGCCGAGGTCCTCGGCGACCAGCGCCAGCGCGAGGTCGATGCCCGCGGCGACGCCGGCCGAAGTCGCGATATCGGCCTCGCGGACGAAGATCCGATCCGCCAGCACCTCCACGCGCGGATACCGGCGGGCCAGCTCGGGGGCGAACTTCCAGTGCGTTGTCGCGCCGCGCCCGTCTAGCAGCCCGAGTTCGGCGAGCACGAACGCACCACTGCAGATCGAAACCACCCTCCTGCTCCGCGCGGCGAGGACACGTGCCGCGTCGAGTAATTCCGGCCGGACGAACTGGGCCGGGCGCACCTCGCTGCCCGGCACGACGAGCGTGTCGAGCGCGAGCACATCGGCGGCCGCCGAGTCCACAGCAACTCCCCCGCCGACCGAGGTCTGCACGGGCGCGCCGGTGGGTGAGAGCAGAACGATCTCGTAGGCATCGGCGAACTGATTGGCCTCGACGAACACCTCGGCCGGGCCGACGTAGTCGAGCGCCTTCACCCCGTCGAACAGGAGAAACCCGATACGCCGTGTCCCATTAGATGCGTTGTGACGTGGGCGATCCGGGGCTGCAGACATAGCCACAAATCTACTGTTCGTCCGAAATAGCGGGATTCGCGGCCGTTCGGGTAGGCGACAGCCCACCCGCGCTCGACAACTATGAGCAACCTATCCATCCACCTCGTTCGACAGGATCGCCATGCCCTACTTCACGACATCCGACGGCACCGAGATCTACTTCTCCGACTGGGGCACCGGGCAGCCCATCGTCTTCAGCCACGGCTGGCCGCTGAGCTCCGACGCCTGGGCACTCGAGCGGAAGACCTTCGCCGACGCCGGTTTTCGCGTCATCGCCCACGACCGGCGCGGACACGGGCGCTCCTCGCAGCCGTGGCAGGGCAACGACATGGACACCTACGCGCGTGACCTCGCCGAACTCGTCGAATCGCTCGATCTGCGCGACGTGATCGTCGTCGGGCATTCGACCGGTGGCGGCGAGGCCGTGCGCTACGCGGCCCGCCACGGCCGGGACCGGGTCGCCAAGGTCGTCACCATCGGAGCGGTGCCGCCGATCATGGTGGCCACCGAGGCCTACCCCGACGGTCTGCCCATGTCGGTGTTCGACAACATCCGCGCCGGGGTGCTGGCCGACCGGTCCAACTTCTACCAGGAGCTGGCCCCGTCGTTCTTCGGCTTCAACCGCGAGGGTGCGGCCGTGTCCAAGGGCGCCATGGACGACTTCTGGCGGCAGGGCATGCTCGCGGGCATCCAGGCGGCCTACGAGTGTGTCGCCGCGTTCTCGGCGACCGATTTCACCGAGGACCTGCGCGCCCTCGAGGTACCGATCCTCATCGCGCACGGCGACGACGATCAGATCGTGCCGATCGCGAACTCGGCGCACAAGTCGATCGAGCTGGTGAAGGACGGCACGCTGAAGGTGTACCCCGGCGCGCCGCACGGCATCTTCGGTGCCTACCAGCAGGAGCTGATCAGCGACATCCTCGCGTTCATCAAGGGCTGAGAGTTCCCGGCGCGGCCTCGTGCCGCGCCGGTCACTCAGTCCGACAGGCGGTCGAGCAAGGCGTCGGCGGCGGCTCGCACTGCATCCATCGCACCCTGGTGACCGACGATGCGCAGGACAGCGTCCGGGATGACGCGCTCGGCCTCCTCGCCCGCGTCCCCTTCGTCGGACCTGATCGCGATCACCGTCTCGACCAACCGAAACGGCAGAATCCGCGCATCGTCGGATTGCCCGGCCGCAGCACAGGATTCGGCGGCGAGACGCTCGTAGTGTTCGCGCAGTTCGTCGCGGCGGCGACGGAAGGCGACGAAACGTTCGGTGCGCAGTTCCGGCAGCAGGTACAGGGCGCCGAGATTCCAGCGCGCGCCGCGCAGTTGGCGCACATCGAACAGGGCGAGCGCGTAGAGCTTGGTCGTGGCGTCCTCGGGCTCGGCGTGTAGCTTGTGCGCCAATTCCACCGGGCCCGCGACGGTTTCGGCGAGCAGCGCGTCGAGGATGTCGTCCTTGGCCGCGAAGTGGTGATACAGCGAGGCCTGCCGGATGCCGACCGCGTCGGCGACCGCGCGGGTGGAGGTGTTGGCATACCCCTTGGTGGTGAACAGCTCCGCCGCGGCGTCGAGTATTTCCGCGCGCGGCGTCGTCCCGCGCCGACGGCGCTGTTCCAGCCGGGGACGCCCGGGTCCGAGGTTTGCCACGTCGTCGATTGTGTCACCGGTGCGTCACCACTCCCGCAATGGGCACCTCACCAGGTGCGATGCAGGACCGTTCAATTTCTGTCATTCGACAGAAACGTAGGCAACACAGAAGTTACGGCACGCCTCGGAGTCGATACACGCACGACACCGTTCGAGCGATCGCGAGCGCAAAACTATCGACTGATAGATATTGGCCGCACCGCCGAAGGACTCCGATATGGCCACGACGCTCGCCACCCCAGCCCCGCCCGACGCCGCGCGCGACGGCGCCGACCTCGCCCAGTTCGGCTACGAACCCGTCCTGCACCGCAAGCTCGGGCGCTACGCGTCCTTCGCGGCGGGCTTCTCGTTCGTCTCCATCCTCACCACCATCTTCCAGTTCTTCGGTTTCGGCTATTCGTTCGGCGGTGCCGCGTTCTTCTGGACGTGGCCGCTGGTTTTCGCCGGGCAGTTCCTCGTCGCCCTGAACTTCGCCGAGCTCGCCGCGCGGTACCCGATCTCGGGCTGCATCTACCAGTGGTCGCGCCGGTTGGCCGGTGGCCTCGTCGGCTGGTTCGCCGGCTGGATGATGGTGATCGCCCAGGTGGTCACCGCGGCGGCCGCCGCCATCGCCCTGCAGGTGGTGCTGCCCACCATCTGGAGCGGCTTCCAGATCATCGGCTCCGACACCGCTCTCACCTCACGCGACGGGGCGATGAACGCGGTGCTGCTGGGCAGCGTGCTGCTGGTGGTCACCACCACGATCAATGTGATCGGGATCGATCTGATGGCGCGGATCAACTCGATCGGAGTCACCATCGAGATCGTCGGCGTGCTCGCCATCATCGGGCTGTTCTTCGCGGGTTCCGAACGCGGTCCGGCCGTGGTGTTGCAGACCGATCAGGCCGCGCCCGGCCCGTTCTGGGCCGCGTTCCTGATCTCGGGCCTGATGGCGGCGTACGTGATGGTCGGATTCGATTCCGCCGGTGAGCTTTCCGAGGAGACGAAGAACCCGCGCCGGGTCGCCCCGCGCACGATTCTGCTCGCGCTGTCGGTGTCGGCGCTCGGCGGTGGGCTCATGCTGCTGGGTGCGCTGATGGCGGCGCCGAGCCTCACCGACGGCGAATTGGCTTCCGGCGGATTGGCTTACGTCATCATGGCCAAGCTCGACAGTCCCGCCGGGTCGGTGCTGCTCGGCTGTGTCGCGGTGGCGGTGGTCGTGTGCACGCTCGCGATTCAGACGGCCGGTTCGCGGTTGATGTTCTCGATGGCACGTGACGGCAAGCTGCCCTTCGCCAAGGCCCTGTCCACCGTGCATCCGAGGTTCGGTACGCCCGTGTGGCCCGCCGTGGTGATCGGCGCGCTCGGCATCGGGCTGCTGGTGCTGAACCTGGGCAACCCGGCCATCTTCGCCACGCTGGCCAGTGTGTGCATCGTGAGCCTGTATCTGGCGTATCTGCTGGTCACGGTGCCACTGCTGGTGCGGCGGATCAAGGGTTTGCCCGCACCCGATGACGCGACGCTGTTCACCCTCGGCCGCTGGGGCGTTCCGGTCAACGCGTTGGCGGTGGTGTGGGGCATCGCGATGGTGATCAACCTGGCCTGGCCGCGACCCGAGGTGTACACGCCCGCCGGTGGTAGCTGGTGGCAGTTGTGGGCCGGGCCGCTGTCGGTCGGCGTGATTCTCGCCGTCGGGGCGGTGGTGTACCAGGTCGTGGTCACCAGATCCGAGGCGGTCGAACCGGCGGTCGCACCGGCTCCCGCCTGAGCGCGTGGATCAAGATCACCACGCTCTGGTGGCGGCATCGCCCGAGAAGCCGACGCCACCAGCGCGTGGTGATCAACCGACCAGCACCTCAGCCCTGCCTGGTGGCCGCCACAACCCGGTCGCTGCGGTGCAGAGGCCGACGAATCACCAAGTCCATCAACCGTTTTGCCGAGAAGTCTCGGCCTGCATGTACGGAGGATCCTGATGACGGTTACCCCATCCGCAGACGCCGCGCGGGGCCAGGACACCGCGCCCACTCCCGCCCTTACCGAGGAAATCGCGACAGCGACCGGATCCACCGATGGCGCGCGGGCCCACGCGCGGGCCCAGGCTGCGGCGGCCACGATTGCCCGCCCGGAGATACCACCGGGCGTCGAACCGACTCTGGCACTGCGTATTCCGTCCGGCGGCTATGCGAATGTCGTCCTCGGCCGCGGGACCAGGGTTCGCTTGTCCGACCCCTCCGGGGCAACGTGTGCGCATCTGTTCCTGCTGCGCGCCGAATCGCCTTGGGAGCGCTTGAATGTCGCCGACACCGTGAAGGTCCCGTGGCAGGCGTATCTGAGCGCCGGTCATCCACTGTTGTCGGATCAGGGGCGCGTGTTGGCCACCGTGCTCACCGATACCTCCGGGCACCACGACACCCTGTGCGGTCCGACCGGCGAAGCCCGCCACCAGTTACACCTGGCCGCGGCCAAGCAGGGGCTCGAGCCGCGCGATGTCGGGCCGTCGATCGCCTTGTTCCGTGGGGTGCGGGTAGGTGCCGACGGTGCGCTCGCGGCGACCGGCAACGGTCCGGCGGGCGGGGCGATCGACCTGTTCGTGCATCTTCCGGTGACCCTGCTGGTCGCCAATGCTGCCCACCCGCTCGACGATCGCCCTACCGGCGACCTCGATCTGATCGCCTGGGCCGCAGACACTTTCGACTCACCGAACGACGACCCCGAGTACCGACGGGCCGTGGAGAACACCGAAGCCGCGTGGGCGGCCGCACAGCACACGGAGGTTCCGGCATGACAACGTCCACCCGCACCGTCGTCCTGGACGAGACTATTCCGGCGCGGGCGCCGTGGTCGGCGATCGTCCGGGCCGGCGAGCAACTCGAGATCATCGACCTGCACGGCAACCAGGCCGTCGACTGCCTGCTGTACTCGGCTGCCGACCACACCGACCGCTACAGCGCCCAGGCAACCATCGCCGCCCAGCGCAATATCTTCCTCACCACCGGCAGCGTGCTGCGCACCGAACGCGGCACCGCGCTGATGACCGTGGTCGCCGACGAGGTCGGTAACCACGACACCATCGCGGGCGCCTGCTCCCAGGAATCCAACACCCTCCGCTACGGCCACCACACCCGCCACCAGCACGCCTGCGTGGAGAACTTCCTCACCGCCGCCCTCGAATGGGGCCTCGGCAAGCGGGATCTGGTGTCCAACATCAACTGGTTCATGAATGTGCCAGTGGAGGCCGACGGCACGCTCGGCATCGTCGACGGACTGTCGGCGCCGGGCAAGAAGGTGACCTTGCGCGCGGAGATCGACACCCTCGTCCTGGTCTCCAACTGCCCCCAGATCAACAATCCGTGCAACGGATTCGACCCCACTCCCGTCCGAATGGTGGTGACCCGATGAGCCGCACCCTCACAGATTCCAGTGACACCGCGGCCCCGACCGAAGCCATTTTTCCGGCCACGGGTGCCGATGCCGTCCAGGTCTCGCAGTCGGCGCCCGCGTCGGACACCGACACCGCAGACCAGGAGCCGTCCGTCCAGCGACGGATCGAGGTCGTCCGGCCCGGAATGCAGACCACCGTGCAGGACTGGCCCGGGCGAATCGGCTACTGGCACATCGGGATTCCGCCCTCTGGGCCGATGGACGACCTCTCGTTCCGGCTCGGTAACCGGGTGCTCGGCAACGCCGAGGGGGCGGCCGGGCTGGAATGCACGCTCGGCGGGCCGGCGTTGCGGTTCGGTGCGGCGACGTGGGTGTGTGTCACCGGAGCGGTCGCGGAGGTGCGCGTCGACGGTCGACCGGTCGAGCAATGGCGCACAGTCGAGGTGCCTGCCGGTGGTGTGCTCGATATCGGGGCGATCCGTGGGCCCGGGATGCGGACCTACGTGCTGGTGTCCGGTGGTATCCAGGTCGAGCAGTTCCTCGGCAGTGCCGCGACGTTCACCCTCGGCAAGTTCGGTGGCGGCACCGGCGCTGCCCTGCGCGCCGACGACACTCTCGAGCTGGGCGAGCCGAGAACCCGCCTGGCTGCCGCTGTCCCCATGACCGACATCCCCGCCTTCGGCAAGCGCTGGGAACTGGCCGTCACCGAAGGACCGCACGGCGCACCGGAGTTCTTCACCCGCAAGGACTTCGACACCATTCTCGGCACCGACTACGGAGTGCACTTCAACTCCGACCGCACCGGCGTACGCCTGATCGGTCCGAAACCGGAGTGGGCACGCACCGACGGCGGCGAAGCGGGACTACACCCGTCGAACATCCACGACAACGCCTACTCGATCGGCGCGCTCGACTTCACCGGTGACACCCCCATCCTCCTCGGCCCCGACGGACCGAGTCTCGGCGGTTTCGTCTGCCCGGTGACCGTGGTTGCCGCCGACCGATGGAAACTCGGCCAGCTCACTCCGGGCGACACCGTTCGTTTCGTGGCGATCCGCTCCGAACATGCCGCTCCCGCACAAGCTTTGGGACCGCGGCGGCGCGCATCCATAGGCACGGTCGTCTCGGCGGGACGCGACGGCGACGACGGCATCCTGCGCCGCACCGAAGCCGACGGCGAAACCAGCGTGACCTACCGCCGCCAAGGCGACGACGGTCTCCTCGTCGAATACGGCACCCTCACCCTCGATCTCGGCCTACGGGCCCGCGTACACGCCCTGCACCAGCACCTCATCGCCCTCGGCGCCCTCGGCGTCCTCGAACTCACCCCCGGCATCCGCTCACTGCAGATCCGCGTCGACCCAGCCCTGCTTCCCATCCCGACGCTCCTCGACCTGCTCACCGAAGCCGAAGCGCAACTGCCGAATTCGGATCAGCTCGTCGTCCCGAGCCGCACCGTCCACCTCCCGCTCTCCTGGGACGACCCGGCCACCCGCGAAGCGATCACCCGCTACATGCACGGCGTCCGCGCCGACGCCCCCTGGTGCCCGTGGAACATCGAGTTCATCCGCCGCATGAACGGACTCGCCTCCGTCGACGACGTGTACCGCACCGTCTTCGACGCCGAATACCTGGTGCTCGGCCTTGGCGACGTCTACCTCGGCGCCCCCGTCGCCACCCCCACCGACCCCCGCCACCGCCTGGTCACCACCAAATACAACCCCGCCCGCACCTGGACCCCCGAAAACGCCGTCGGCATCGGCGGCGCCTACCTGTGCGTCTACGGTATGGAAGGCCCCGGCGGCTACCAGTTCGTCGGCCGAACCACCCAGGTCTGGAATCACCGGGCAAGACCGTCCGGCACGGCCGGCCCCGGCGTCGACCGGTTCGCCGAGGAGACCGAAACACCATGGCTGCTCCGGTATTTCGACCGCATTCGCTGGCACCCCGTGGAAGCGGACGAGTTGCTCGACCTGCGCGCCGACTTCGCTGCGGGGAAGGTGGCGATCACCGCGCAGGACGGAGAATTCCGCCTCGCCGACTACCGGCGCTTTCTCGCCGACAACGCCGACTCGATCGCGACATTCCGGTCCACCCAGGCCGAGGCGTTCGACGCCGAACGCCAATCCTGGCGCACCACAGGCGAACTCTCCGACTGAGGTTGCGTTCAGAGCCCGTACTTGCGGACGAAATCCTCGGTGACGTCGACGACAGGAAACCCGTGATCGGTCGCCTTGATATCGGTGGCGGTTTCCTCGATCAGCCGCTCGGGCTCAGCGGGCAGATGGCGCCACCGTGCTCGCGGATCGGATTCTTCGGCAGGCTTGCTGGTCATCGTCCCTCCCGGGTCCTTGGGTTCAGGATACGTCGGCAGACTCCGTTGTCGATGTCGCTGACGGATCGGTCGCATCGCGGAGGATACGGAGGCCGGTGACCAGGCCGTCGAGTCACATGTAGCCGACGCCGGTGACTGACGGCACGGTGGAGGTCGCGCCGTTCGTTCGCTACCGTGGGTGCCTGATTTGTCCGAGGGGAGATCGGGAGCGGACATGACGATGGTCGAGGTCGATTCAGCGCGCCTGCGTTCGGAGATCGCCGCCTTCTACGCTGGATTCGGCGTGCCGAACGCACTGACGGCGGCGTTCGACGCGTCGACGCTGCTGGTGCCCCTGGTCGGCCCCGAAGACCGGGTCTTCACGATGGAGTCCGGCGGGGTTGCGTGGTTGTGCGCGTTCACGGGTCTGCCGGAGTACGCGCGGTTCATGAGTGCCCGCGGTGTGGTCGCGGATCAGGAGTACCGCTTCCACACCTTCTTGGGTCGACGTCTGCGTGAGTTCGCCGAGGGGCAGCAGGAGCCGACCGGTGTGGCAGTCGACATGTCGGGTGCGGCGCCGATGGTATTCCCGCCGGTCGTGACGGAGGAACCAGCGCCCGAGGGTGGGCGTCGCTGATGTCGGACCTGAATGTCGATCCGGCGCTGCTCACCCAAGCCGCGAACGGAATCAACACCATCATCAGCGAGCTCAAAGAACTCGGTATCGAGGAGACCGCTGCGGCCGGTCGCGGGTTCGCGGAGCTGACGATGTCGGCGATGGAAGCAGGTAAGGCGAATGTACAAGCCTCCTTCGAAACGTTCGCCGAACGCTGGTCGTGGGGTGTACGGGCGTTGGTGCAGTCGGGTAACGCCATCGCCGAAATTCTCGACTTGTCCGCAGGTCGTTACCACTTGATCGATGACCAGGTCTCTACTTCGTTCAAGCAGATGTTCACCCATCTCGCGGGGAATCCGCATCTGAGCAAAGCGGAGATCGAGGCGATGGACTGGGGCGAGGTGTTGTCGAACAACACCTGGAATCTCGCCACCCAAGCCGACTACAGCGCGGATTCTTTCGGCACAGCGTTCTCGCATATGGGTGACAACGTCTCGACGTTGGGGCAGGTGGGCGAGTACCTGGTATCCGGCGACACGCCTGATCAGAGCGGCTTGGGGAGCATGTTCCTGCCGGATACCGGTGTCGCGGCCAAGGTCGCAGAAATTCAGCAAGCAAAGCAATCCGCCGGGGGGCAGTAGCTATGGGTATCGGCGACTTCATCAATGATCTCGGTGACTCCATCGAAGAGGGTCTCGAGTCCGCGACCGAAAAGGTCGGTCAGGCCTACAATTCTGCGTTGGACACGTGGTCGGGCGCGGCGAAAGCTGTTGGTGCGGACGGGTTGTCGGAGTGGCTCGACGACGCGGGCGACAAGATCGTCGACGCCACCGGTGGCGCGTTGCCGGAGAAGGAGCTCGGCGAAACCACCGATCCGAAAGAGCTGATCCGCGGTGAGCCGGCCAAGATCCGAGAGGTTGCCGAACAACTCGGTCAGATCGGTACGGCGATAGACCAAACCGGTGACGCTCTCCGAAAGATCGATGTCTCCGACTGGACCGGTGACGCATCCACGGCATTCCACGAGGAATTCGCCAAGCAGCCGAAGCTGTGGTGGGACGGCGCAGATGCGATGGGCAAGGCCAAGGGCGCCCTGGATGCCTGGGTGCACGAGGTCGAGGCCGCGCAAACCAAGGCCGCCGAGGCGATCGCGAAATGGCAAGCCGCCGACAACGAGGAACGCGATCGGAAAAACGAGTGGAACGCCAAGTCCGACGACGACCGCGAGGGTAAAAGCCTGACCGATACGTGGACCGCGATGCGCGACGAGGCACGTTCCATTCTCAACGGTGCTCGTACACAACGGGATAATGCGGCGAACACGGCCGTCACGGCAATTATCGCCGCCACCGAGACCGCGCCGGAAGAGCCGCCTTTCCTGTCTCGTTGGGGAAGCAATTTCGAAGACCTCGGCGCGATGATGGAGCACGCTCAGGCAAATATCACGACCGGACTGCTGACCTCGCTGACCGGCCTGGTGCAATTCGTGCGGTCGATCAATCCGTTGGATCTGTACAACGCGACGCACCCCGCCGAGTACATGTCGAAGATGTCGGACATGAGCACGGGGATGATCCTCGCGGCCGCAGACCCGAAAGCGACTGCCTCGGCAATGCTCGCCGGGTTCAAGGCGAATCCGACCGAGGCGTTGGGAGCTCTCACCGGTGATGCCCTGACGACCCTCGCGACGGGTGGCGCCGGCGGCGCCGCGAAGCTGACTGCCAGCACCGTGAACCGGGTCACCGATGTGGCTGATGCGGGCAACACCGCCCGCAATGTCCTCGACAACGCCGCCGGGGCAGGCGGGCGAAACGCACCCGAGGCGCCGTCCGCACCTGCCCAGTCGGTTGCCGATCCCCCGGACAATCCCTCCGCACCGGCAACGAACCCCGCGGCCACTGTCGGCGATCCACCGGCAGCCAACCCGCCCGCCACGCCCGAAGCTCCCGCCGCGAACCCGGCAGGCACCTCTCCGGACGCGCCACCGACCAACCCAGCCGCGCAAGCGGGCGACCCGGCCCCCACCAACCCCGACGGGCAATCGGGCGAGCCTGCTGTGGTGAACCCCGCTGACAACCCGTCGACCCTCACCGGCGATTCCACACCCGACAACAATGGCCCCGAGAGCGGGAAGCCGGAATCCCCGGCCTCGGCGTCACCGGACAACGATTCCTCCGAAAACGGGGCATCGAACACAAACACCACCGACGAATCCCTTTCGGGAAAACCAACTCCCGATTCCGAGGGTTCGGCGCCGGACCCCGAATCCGCGCCCGCCGCGTCACCGGACGGCGATTCCACGCCCACCAACGGCGACGCGACCGACCAGGACGGTGACAGGGCACCGGAGGCCAACCGCCCCGGTCACCCCGACGGCGACTCATCCGGAGACACAGACCCGGGTAGTCACAGCGACACAACAGACCAGCAGAACAACAACACCGATCCGAGAGTTCGTTCAGACCAGGACAATGGCGGTGCCGGTGAGACCAGCGCGGGTAACACCGCGCAAGAGGACGGACCGGCCAGCAATAGTACCGACGAACAAACGCCCAAGGTCGGAGACCCGGTCAACCCCGCGACCGGCGAATTCCTACTCCCACTTACCGACCTCGATCTGCCCGGCGTCCTTCGGTTGGTGTTGAAACGCGCCCACCATTCCAACTACCGCTTCGGCCGCTGGTTCGGCCCTTCTTGGTCGGCCACCTTGGACATGCGGGTGGTCGTCGAAGAGGATTGCGTCACGGTCGTATTCGAAGACGGCATGTTGTTGCCTTACCCGCATGCCGAGGTCGGTGTCGGTGTCGAACCGATCACCGGTGGTCAACGCTGGAAACTCACTCGCACCGAAGCCGGTGGCTATCGGTTGTGGGATCCGGATCGGGAACTGGTGTGGCATTTCGCTCCCGAGCCCGTGCTCGGCGGCATCGATACGCTCCTCGGCAATTTCGCGATCTCCGCGATCACCGACCGTCACCACAACCGAGTCAGATTCCACTACAACAGTAATGGAGACCCGACCGAGGTCACCTCCTCCGGTGGCTACCGAGTACTTCTGGATACAGCCAACGGTCGCATCAACTCGATCACCGTGGCGGGCGAAGTCGACGGGATCGAAACTTTCACCCGTGTACGCGAATTCGGCTATGACAACGGTGAACTGACCGCGGAAACCAACGGAGTCGGCGGAACCATCCGCTACACCTACGACGAACACCACCGCATGCTGTCGTGGACGGACTCCAACGGCAGCTGGGTCGTCAACATCTACGACGACGCAGGCCGCGTCATCACCCAGCGCGGCGCCGACGGTGTGTTCAACGCGGATTACGAATACCTCGAACTCGGTGACGGCACGGGTCGTCTCACCCGGCTCACCGACTCACGTGGAGGCGTCACAGGCTACGGATTCGACAACGACCTACGCCTGCGCGACTTCCGCGCTGCCGACGGCGGCCGTCGTCATATCGACTACAACACCGCCCGAAAACCGCTGAAGGTCACTGAACCCGACGGTGCGATCACCCGCTACGAATACAACTCTGACGGTGACGTAGCAAAGATCATCCGCCCGGACGGCACCGATATCACCGTCGAGTACGCCTATGCCAACCGTCCCACCGCCATCTCCCAGCCAGACGGCACAACCGTGCATCGAGAGTGGGACAAAGCAGGCAACCTCGTCGCCATCATCGATGCCGCCGGCGCCCGCACCGAATACAAACACCATCCCTGCGGGGCGGTCAGTGAAGTACGCGACCCGGACGGTGCCGTCACCCGTATCGACGTCGACACGGCAGGTCTGCCGGTCACCATTACCGATCCCTACGGCGCGACTACCGAAATCCGCCGCGACCCCTTCGGCCGTCCCGTCGAGGTCACCGACCCGCTGGGTCAGACGACCCACTACGAGTGGACGCCCTCAGGTCGCCCCGCCCGGCGGATCGACCCCGACGGCTTCGCCGAAACCTGGACCTACGACGGCGAGAACAATCTCCTCACCCACACCGACCGCAACGGCGGCGTCACTCGCTACACCTACGGCGGCTTCGACAAAGTCTCCACCCGCACCGACCCCGACGGCTCGACCACACGCTACCTCTACAACACCGAACGCCAGCTCATCGCCGTCATCAACCCGCTCGGCCAACGCTGGACCTACGAATACGACCTCGCGGGCCGGCTGATCGCCGAAACCGACTACACCGGCGCCACCACCACATACACCCACACCATCACCGGTCGCGTCGCGACGGTCACGCCCGCCACCGGCGTCACCCGCCACCACCGCTACGACATCCTCGGCAACCTGACGTCTATCACCGCCGACACCGGCGAATTCCTCTCCTACACCCACGACCCCGCGGGCCGCGTCCTCACCGCCGTCAACGGCACCGACGAAACCATTACGCACACACTGCGATTCACCTACACCCCGACCGGCCAAGTCGCCACCCAACAACTCGACGACCAACCGCCCCTGGTCAACGACTACGACCATCGCGGCCGCCGCATCCGCCGCACCACTCCCACCGGCTCCGTCACCACCTGGCGCCACAACACCCTCGGCCAGGTCACCGCCCTCCACGCGGACGACACCGAGATCTCGTTCAACCACGACCCCGCAGGCCGCCTCACCGGCTGGCGCGTCGGTGAAGTCCAAATCGACCGAACCTTCACACCCACCGGCAACATCGCCACCCAACAAGTCACCGGCTTCCCCGCCGAAGAATTCACCCTCGACCTCGGCGACTTCGGCCCTTCGACCGCAAATCGCCCCGCCCCCTTCACCATCCGCCGCGACGACTACACCTACCGCCCCGACGGCTACCTCACCCACCACACCACCACCCGCCCCGACACACCTCCCACCCACGCCACCTACACCCTCGACCCCATCGGCCGAGTCAACACCATCACCCGCAACAACACCCTCACCGAAGCCTACGAATACGACCCCCTCTCCAACATCACCGCCAGCCTCCCCACCCCTTCCCCCGCCCCCGCCGAACCAGCCGCCCCCCAGCGAATGGAAGGCCGCGAATACCACAACAACCTCCTCGTCCGAGACGGCCGCAACCACTACTACTACGACCCCGCCGGCCGCCTAATCCGCAAAGTAACCACCCGAATTTCCCGAAAACCCGCCGTCTGGCACTACCGCTACAACGCCTTCGACCAGTTGACCGATGTGTACACACCGCTAGGTCAATGGTGGCGGTATTCGTACGACCCTGCTGGCCGCAGAGTGCGAAAATACCGAACTAACGCCGAGCAAAAGGCCACTGATGTTTGGGAGTTTGTATGGGATGGTCTTCTACTTATCAGTCAGTCGACTACCAGCAGTGCGACATCCTGGTACCACCTACCGAACTCTCCGTTACTAATTGGACAGAATTGCGACAGAGAAGGTTTTCAGGCCGTTATCTGTGCACATAACGGTGCACCAGTTGAACTCCTGGATCACGACTCCGCTTCCACCACATTCGAAGCAATGACGGACCTCTGGGGAGTGCACTATTCGGCTGGAGAATCCAGGCCTTGGCATGGTTTCGCCGGACAGTATCTCGATGTCGAGACTGGCTTATATCAGAATCTATATCGCTACTACGATCCAGAAGTAGCCAGGTTCATCTGCGGAGACCCCATCGGGCTTGCACCCGATGCCAACAATTACGCCTATCCCAAAAATCCCCTCCGATGGGTAGATCCTCTCGGACTTTCACCAGACTATGACCCCGCGACGCCCCGACCCGGAGAGGCTGTGGTGCACTTGGACACAGAGAACAAGCACGCACTTATATCCGTAATGGATACGGATGGCACCCTGTTGCGGACCGATCAGTGGGGCGGAGTGAACAACCCCGACAACGGAGTGGGCACATTTGACATCGATAGCCTGGGAAATTCGATACACCTAAGGTTCGAATTAGATCGTCCGGGAGGAGCAATGGCTTACGTTGAAACGATGCTTTCGAGAAGTTTTAGCAATGGGACCTACCCGCCTTATAATTTGGACTCTCAGAGCTGTGTGACCTACTGCGCTAACGTCCTCCGAGCCGGAGGCCTGCCCATACCCGATGGGTTGAACACATTGAAATTGACTGAGTGGTTCTGGGCCAATTCCAAATAGATTCTTCCAAGCCCCTCCCTCAATGCTATCGTAGTGGAAGCGAGCCGTAATATGCCATCTAATCCCGACCCGCACGTCGAGAACGGTGCCGACATCGAAGGTACCGTAATTTCGGTCACAGAAATGAAGGTGACTATTGAACTTACAGGAGGAAAAATCGGTGAGATTCGTGCTCCCTATCTCGATTTCTCCAAATATCGCCCTGGGCAATCCGTCCAGGTTAAGATACTGGGATTCAGAGATGCAATCGGCCGATATGACCTGATGCCTTCGAATGGCGTGTCATTGGTTGACCTTCAGGCGACAATCGAGAATGCCAAGGCAGTTGCTAGGGTGTTGATTGATGAAGGAGTTCCATTTTCTCAATTCATCACAGATATTTCAGAACATTCACCGCTTCCGGTGAATGTTCGTTTCCTACGACTTCTATTGACCGGTACCTCACCATTCGACATCTGGACTATCGGGGCATTGACCGCAGGTTTCGAAAACGAAGATAAGATCGAGGGCGCGGTGGTTGCGGTAATCGAAAAGCGATGGTACTCAATACTTGCACCATCGAACGACTAACCCGAAGATAGTCACCGGAGAGACGCGAGTTATCAGCAGCTTCCGCATGCGGCGATACCCTTCCACCCGAGGCCACCGACGTGGCACATTCCCAGGCAGTGGAGATGACTTCGTCGCCTGATTTGTCAGGCCCTCTGTACGTTCCGTCAAACCTCACTCTGTGTGCAGCCAGATATCACTCCCCGATGGCGGTTGCTGACGGGTTGGTTGCGTCGCGGAGGATGCGGAGGGCGGTGACCAGGTCGTCGAGTTGGGTGGGGGTTAGTACGTCGATGAGCCAGGTGTCGAGGGCTGACAGGTAGTCGGGGAGGACTTCTTCGAGGCGGTGGAGGCCGGTGGGGGTGAGGGATGCGTAGGCGATGCGGCGGTCGGTGGGGTCTAGTTGGCGTTCGACGAGGTCGGATTTTGTCAGGCGGTCGACCAGGCGGGTGACTCCGCTGGTGGAGAGTTCGGTTTGGGCTGCCAGGTCGGACATGCGTAGGCGGCGGTTGGGGGATCGGCTCAGGCGGAGCAGCGCGTTGAGGTCGAGGCCGGACAGGCCGTGGGCGTGCCAGGTGGGTTCGAGCTTTGCGATGAGTCCGCTGTGTGCCTCGAAGAGGAGGCCGGAGATGGTCAGCCTGGGGTCGTCGAACAGTTCGGACATGTGAAACACCCTAGTCGATGTTTGCCGTGGGGATTATTGACATGAGGAATATCTCCGAGTAGACCTATGCGTACGCAATATTCCGCGCAGCAAATATCGGAGTGGTCATGCAGAACAACTGGGTCGCCGGGTTCCGGAACGGTGTCATCAGCCCCGATGAGCAGATCAAGCTCGCCGAATCACGCGAGTTCACGGACGAGACGGTGCGCCATGTCCTCCACATGGCCGGCGGTGGTACGGCGGTGAGGGTGCGGCTGACCAACCGGTACCGGGCGACGCCCCTGCGCATCGGCGCCGCTCGGGTGGCGCTGCGCAAGGCCGGCTCGGCGATCGACTCCGATGCCGATCATGAGATTCGCTTCGGTGGTGAGCCGGGCGCGGTCATCGAGCCGGGTGCGGATCTCGTGAGCGATCCCATCGACCTGCCGGTTGCCGCCGGCCAAGACCTATTGCTCAGCCTGTACCTGCCTGAATCGACGGGGTTGGCGACGTTTGCCCATCAGCCGGGCGAGATCTCCTATCTCGTCACCGGCGACCGGACCGCTGATGTGGAACTCCCTGATGCGCAGGAAGTCCCGTTCCGGTTCTTCGTCACCGGCGTGGACGTTCTCGACGCCACCCCGCCGCCGATCGCGGTGGCGTTCGGCGACTCCTGGTTCGAAGGGGTCGGCACTACAGTGAGCGCCAATCGGCGTTCCGTCGATGTCCTCAACGACCGACTCACTCATGGATGGGTGGTCAACAACGGCATCGCGGGCAACCGGCTGACCGCCGAGGAGATCGGTGAATCCGGTGTCTCACGTTTCGATTCCGATGCCATCGAGGTTCCCGGCGTTACCGACATCCTGGTGAATTTCGGCATCAACGACCTGATTCTCGGTGCGATGGGCGGGCAGCCCTCGGCGACCGCCGACGAACTGATCGCCGGTTTCACCGATCTCGCGAACCGCGCACACGCCGCGGGCCTACGCATCCACGTCGCGACCATCGGTCCCTACGCCGGCTGCGTCTATCCCGGCATGCCGCTCGTGGAGACACAGCCCACCCGTCACGCGGTCAACGAATGGCTGCGCCGGACAGGCATTTTCGACTCCGTCTTCGATGTGGACCGTGCGGTGGCCGACCCCGCGCGCCCCGACTTCATCCGCCCCGAATTCGACAGCGGCGACGGTATGCACCTCAACGATGCGGGCGCTGCGGCGATGGCCCTCACGGTCGACCTTGCCGCCCTCTTCGGCGCGGATTAGGCCCGCTCACCGGCATGTCAGGGTTATGGCCAGGTCCGGCGGATGCCATGCGCTGTCACGGCGTAGGCCGCTGGGCCACCGCGCTCGACGGCACGATGGATGACTGATCGAGCACTGTGCACCCGCTCGATCATGGCGCTGATCGTCAGTTGCTGGTTGTCCAGGTAGAGCATCACCGCAGCGTGCTTTTCGAGCGGGGCGCGCTCAACCGCGCGACCTTTGATTCTTCCGTCCTTGCAGAGCGGAACCCAGGCCCGAGTCAGGCCGAACTCGATCCAGGTCTCGTCCGTCGTCTCCTGAGCATCATTGGGGAAGTGGTCGACGATCCGGTGGATGTGCCACCCGAGTTCGATCAGACCTGCGGCAACCCCTTTACCGAGTCCCCGATCCAGGAAGAATTCAGGCGGCTGCTGGTAGTTCGGCTCGGACAATGGATTGGACTTCTTGTTCGTCGAGCTCGTATTCCCCCGCGACGACATTGATTGGCTCTCCGGCCTTGAAGAGGTCGATGATTGCGCTGACCGGGACTTTTGTCCGTTCGAGAACCGGGCCACCCCAGTTGAACTGTGGATCGATTACCACGGGCGCGGCCGCGGGAAAGCGCGGTAGATGCAGGCGGGTGGCGTACCCAGCCTCGCCCCAGTCGATGTAGCGCAGATAGTCGCTGATGAACTCGCGCACCGGTATCTGCCGATCGTGCACGCGGGCGAATTCGCCGTCGATGTACTCGACGAAAAGGTCGATACCGTCGGTGGCGATCCGCTTACTCGCCAGGGCGTACTCGGTGTCGAACTCTGCTCGCAGCGCCGCCACCGCAGCCTGGATCCGAGGCGTGCTGAAACGCAATTCGGTCCGTAGTGCCCGCAGCACGTAGGCCTCGACCATCGCTATGAACGGCACGCTGGCTCGACCACGTCGTTCAGGCTGCACCCGGTGAACCAGGGGGTGGCCATCGGCGTCCTTCGAGAGCCACGAGTACACGGTGCTCCTGGGGATCACGAGCTGGCGCGCCACATCAGCCGGGGTGAACAGCGCATCGGTGAACACATCGACCATCGGCACACCTCCTCGACCTCATCTGAGTATGTCACTACGACGATTGATAGCAGATGAGCTGCCGACACGCTCAGACCAGCGCGCCGACCGACGGTGAGGACACACCGTGGTCATCGGACAGGCGGCGCGGTCAGCAATGTCTTCCCAGATGCGTGCCCTTCGGCGAAAAGGCTGATCGCGGCCGCGGCCTCCGATAGAGGTAGGTGGCGCTGAATCACGGGGCGCAGGGATCCGGTGGTCGCTAGTTCGGCAAGGTACTGCAGGTCCGCAGTCGCGGGGCGCATGAGGAGTGGTTTGAGGGTTTGGGAGGTGAAGAGGTTGGTGAGGAGGACTGAGCCCAACCAGCGGATAGGGCCGAACCAGTTGCCCCCGGGGGCGCCT
Organism: Nocardia sp. JW2; assembly: GCF_051843015.1. NCBI lineage: Bacteria > Bacillati > Actinomycetota > Actinomycetes > Mycobacteriales > Nocardiaceae > Nocardia > Nocardia sp. JW2. The sequence continues at coordinate 17,319 of NZ_JBPXLK010000039.1, read as the reverse complement.
GCGGAGGAGATGAAGACTCCTTCGGGGGTGAGGGCGCGGCGGTGGTCGCGGAGTTTTCGGTTGCCTGCCAGGTCGAAGATGATGTCATAGGTTTCGCCGCGGGCAGCGAAATCGGTTGTGGTGTAGTCGATGACGGTGTCGGCGCCGATTTCGCGGACCATGTCGAGGTGGCGGGTGCTGCATACGGCAGTGACGTGGGCGCCGAGGGCTTTCGCTATCTGCACTGCGAAGGTTCCCACCCCGCCCGATGCGCCGTTGACGAGCACTCGGTGCCCGGGCGCGAGCTTGCCGATGTCTCGTAAGCCCTGGAGGGCGGTCATTCCCGAATCCGGCATGGCAGCGACTGTTTCCATGTCCAGGCCATCGGGCACGAGGGCAAACCATTTCACGTCGGCGCGGACGAACTCGGCAAACGCCCCGCTGGGTACTTCACCGAACACCCGGTCTCCGACCTGGAATTCACTGACCTCGGCACCGACAGCAACAACCTCGCCGGCGAGATTCTGGCCGATCATTCGATTCTTCGGCCTGCGCAATCCGAAGCCCAAACGGAGCAAATACGGTGTGCCACTGAGCAAATGCAGGTCGCCACTACACAGCGAGGCCGCCAGCACCCGGACAACCAGCTCCCCCTCACCAGGCACTGGTCGAGGCACGATTTCCGTGCGCAGAACTTCCCCACCGCCGTAGCGCGGTGCCACCCATGCCGTCATCCGGTCGGCATCCACATCGGTCATGAGCGGCCCCTCCTTCGCACTTACAGCGTAAGTCGCTGACCTCAGACGCTACGCTTACGGCGTAAGTAGGTCAAGGAGGAAAACATGCCGCCACGTACCCCGCTGAGCAGGGAACGAATCCTGCGGGCGGCGATCGCCCTGGCCGATGCGGAGAGCCTCGACGCGTTGTCGATGCGCAAGCTCGCCAAGGCGCTCGGTGTCGAAGCCATGTCGCTGTACAACCATGTCGCCCATAAGGAGGACATCCTCGACGGGCTCATCGACCTGGTGGTCGAGGAGATCTACGTGCCCGAGGCGGGTAGTGACTGGCAGGAAGAGCTACGCCGTCGGGCGGTTTCGGCCCATGAGGTCCTGCTCCGGCACCGATGGGCCACCGGCCTGCTGGGCTCCCGGGTGAATGTCGGCCCCGCGATGCTGCGCTATGTCGAAGCGACCCTGGCCTGCCTGATCGCCGCGGGCTTCACCTACGAACAAGCCGACCGCGCTTGGAACGCCCTCGACAGCCACATCTACGGATTCACGCTCCAAGCCATCAATTTCCCCCTCGATCCCTCCGAATACGCTTCGTCCGCAGAGGAATTCCTTCCGCTCATCCCCACCGAAACGCATCCACACATGCACACTCTGGCCTCGCTCGTCATCGACGGAAAGCATTCGGGTACAGCTGATTTCACCTTCGGTTTGAATCTGCTTCTCGAAGGGCTCGCCGGCCTGCTCCGTCGCTGACGACCCCGATCCACCCCGACGATCGCCGGAGCGGATCGCCGAATTCACTGTGTAGCAGCGGGCTTCCAGATTCTGCTACGCAGATCCATGCCACGAATGACCTGCACCCGCCACGGCGTCAACCGCAGCACATGCAACCGCGGATCACTCGGTGAGTGCCAGAAGGCACCGAGGTTGTAACCGGCGACGCGTGGGCTCGTCTTGCGATACAGGCGCCACACATGAGCTTTCACGTCCACGTCGTCGACCCATTCGGCGTGCGCGTCGACCGCGACGGAGTTGTTCCTCGGCTCCCAGTACGAAAAGCTGGTGTACGGGTTGCCCGCGATATGAGCCGCCTTGACTCGGGTCTTGAAGGTAGCCAGCCAGCCGAGCGGTTGCCCGTCGACCACCTCCCAGACGGGAATGAGCACCCGGGTCCGTGGCCGGTTCTTCGCGTCGACGGTGACCATGGTCGCCGAGACGATGGCGCCCACGTAGGCGTTGAATTCCTCCTCGATCGCGGCGAAGGAGTCCACTGTGATCGTCATGCCGTCACCCGCACCGGCGAGCGAAGCCCGAAGACCATGACCAGCGCACCGAGACCCCGCAGCATCCCCCACACGCGACCGCTCATGCGGTCGCTGTCGGCTTCTGACAGAACCATTTTCATCCGTTCCTCGACACATGGCCACCCTTGGACGGGTGGCACGAATCAAGCTTCGACCAGCGGTGATGCCGGGAACAACGGTAAAGTTCTAACGCGTCGGTTAGGCAGACCAACCGATCATGGAGCACCAGCCGCCGGGGTCTCGCTCACACCGATCGGCAGGCGTCCGTGGCATCGCTCGCGCGGGCCACCGACGCCGCACGCGGTATCGGCGGGACCCTGGCAGTCGGGTTCTCCAGTCCCCTGGCCGGCGAGGCGATCCTGCGGATCGCGGACGCGTTTCGCACCGACCATCCCGACTGCGAGGTGGTGGTCTGTGAGGTTCAGCTGTCGGATCGCTACGGCCCGTTACGCGCAGGCGACCTCGATCTGGCTCTCATCGAATTCCCGGTGGACGAACCGGATCTCGTCTCCGGGCCCGCGATCTTCTTCGACCAGCGGGTCCTCGCCGTGTCGGCCGGACATCGGCTTGCCGACCGCGACGCGGTGAGCGTCGAGGATCTGAAAGGCGAAACCAGCATCACGATCGCTGGTCTGCCGCAGTACTTCCTACCCAGACCGCCGTCGCGACCTCGAAAACCGTGCGCTGACGCCACTTCGAGCAAGATCATCACGCTCTGGTGGCGGCCGCCTCTCGGCAAACGCCGCCACCGGAGCGTGGTGATCAAGTGTCTACTCGGCGATGATCACCGTCACCTCGCCGTCGGCGGCGTCGGTCGCCTCGCCTGCCACCACGAACCAGTGGGTGACCTCGCCGTCGGCCAGGTCGTCTTCGACCGAGCCGGCGGGCAGGACCGACAGGGCGCCCGCGGTGGCCGAGACCAGGAATTCCTGGACGGCGGCGGGGCCGGAGGCGTGGGTGGTGTAGGTGGTGCATTCGTAGTCGATGCCGTGTTCGTCGCGCAGGCGTTCGGCCAGGGCGACGGCGTCGGACTGGGTGAGCACCGTTGTGGTGTCGCCGGCGACCTGGACGAAGGCCGGGTGGTCTTCGGCCAGGGGGCGGATGCGGTCGGCGTAGGAGACGGGATGCGCTGCGGCTGCGGCGATCTCGGCTTCCACGTCGGGCAGGACCAGCCATTCGCCTGCCACCCCGGCGACCGGGGCCGCGCTGATGCCGAACGCCGCACCGGCGGCGGCCAGCTCGACTCCGGTCAGGTCGCCCGCGAACAGCACCGCGGCACCGGCCTTCTGCACCGCCCAGGCGGCGAGCACCGAATCCACACCACGCGGCAGCGACACGGCGACCACGTCGCCCGGACCGGCACCGCGCGCGATGAGCACGCGGGCCAGCTGCGAGGACTTGCGATCCAGTGCGCTGTAGGCGATCTCGCTGTCGCCGCGCAGCAGGGCTGGTGCCTGCGGGTCGGCTTCCACGACCTCGGCGAGCACCTTGGCCACCGTCTGCGCGCCGACACCGGTCACCGAAGCGGGCGCCGAACCGGCCGCTGTCACACCGGACTCGGCGAGCAGCTTGGCGCGTTCGGTGGCATCGAGGATGTCGATGTCACCGACCAGGCCGGTCGGGTTCTCGAGCAGTTCGTCGAGCACCCGCAGCAACCGGGCGGACAGGGTGCGGACTTCGTCCTCGGTGAAGGTGCTGCGCAGGTAGCGCATGGTGATCTCGATGGTCGACTCGGCCATCACCACCAGCGTGAGCGGGTAGTGGGTGGCGTCGTCGAGGCCGACACCGGTGACCTGCATGCCGTCGATCGAGCTCGCCGCGGTGACGGCGTCCTTGTCCATCGGGTAGGACTCGAACACCAGCAGCGTGTCGAACTGCGAACCGGCACCGGCCACCCGCTGGATGTCGGACAGGCCGACGAAGTGGTGGCTGAGCAGTTCGGCCTGCTCGGACTGCACCTTCTGGGTGAGCTTCTCCGCCGTCATCCGGTCGTCGATCTGGATGCGCACCGGCAGGGTGTTGATGAACAGGCCGACCATCGACTCCACGCCGGGCAGCTCGGCCGGGCGACCGGAGACGGTGGCGCCGAACACCACGTCGTCGCGGCCGGTGAGGCGCCCGACGACGATGCCCCACGCGGTCTGCAGCAGCGTGTTCACGGTGACACCGAGCTCGCCGGCGAACTTGCCGAGCGCCCGGGTGCGATCGTTGTCGATCTCGACGACGACCTTGTCGATCTCGAAGCGCTCCTCGGTGCGCGGCGGCGGCGCCAGCTGGGTGGGTCCTTCCACCCCGGCCAACGCGTCGGCCCAGGCCCGCAGCGACACTTCGCGATCCCAGCCCGAGAGCCAGGACAGGAAGTTGCGGTAGGACGCCACGCGCGGCAGGGCGGTGAGGTCGCCGTGCACCGCGTAGAGCACCAGCAGATCGCGCATGAGCAGCGGCATCGACCAGCCGTCGACCAGGATGTGGTGCACCGTGATCGACAGGTGCGCCTTGTCCTCGGCGGTCTTGAACAGACCGAAGCGGATCAGCGGCGCGGTCGCCATGTCGAACTGGTTGGCCCGGTCGGCGGCGAGCAGTTGCTGCATGCGCGGCATGCGCACGTCCTCGGGCAGCTCGGTCAGGTCGACCTCACGCCACGGCACATCGAGCTCGCCCAGCACCACCTGCACCGGCTGACCGGCCGAGTCGGTGACGAAGGCGGTCCGCAGGTTCGGGTAGCGGTCGAGCACGCCCTGGGCGGCCTTGCGCAGCCGCTCGGCGTCGAGGGTGCCGGTCAGGTCGAGCACGGCCTGCACGGTGTACACGTCGACGGTCGCCGAGCTGATCATGGCGTGGAACATCAGGCCCGCCTGCAGCGGCGAGAGCGGCCACACCTCCGACAGCGCGGGGTACTCGCGTTCCCACACATCGAGATCGGACTGTTCCACGCGCACCAGCGGCATGTCGGACGGGGTGAAACCACCCGCGTCGGACCGCTGCGCGTGCGTGGCGAGCGCGGTGAGCGCGGCCACGAACAGGTCGGCGAACTCCTGTGCCCGCTCGGCGGAGAGCAGTCCGGTCGGGAAGGCGATGTTCGCGCCGAGCTGCGGGCCCTCGTCGCCGTCGTCGACGATGGCGTTGATGTCCAGCGTCGCGTTGGCCGGCATGTCGAGGTCCATCTCGGCGTCGAGCTGACCGAGGTCGGCCACCGGGATCCAGCCGAGTTCGGCGAGTTCGGCGGGGATCTCGCCCGTGCTCGCCCGGCCGAGGTAGTTGAAGCTGATCTGGCCGACGCTCGGCAGATCCGCACCCTGCTCGGTGAGGTACTTGAGCATGCCGTAGCCGATGCCCTTGTCCGGCACCGCGAGCATCTGCTCCTTGACCGACTTGATCACGTCGCCGAGCACGGCGCCGCCGGCGAAGGCGTCGTCGAGGTCGGCGCCCGCCAGGTCCAGACGCACCGGGAAGGCGGTGGTGAACCAGCCGACGGTGCGCGACAGGTCGGCACCGGCGACGATCTCCTCCTGGCGGCCGTGGCCCTCCAGCTTGATCAACGCCGCGGTACCGGATTCGTCTCCGCGCCAACGGGATACAGCCAACGCCAAAGCGGTGAGCAGACCGTCGTTGACACCGCCGTGGTACAGGCCGGGGATCGCGGTGAGCACCGCGTCGGTGACCTCCGGCGACAGGGTGACCTGCACCCGGTCGACGGTGGCGAAGGTGTCGACCTTCGGGTCGAACGGACGCGAACCCAGCAGCGGGTCGGGCGTTGTGGACACCTCACGCCAGAACGGCAGTTCCGTGCGACGGTCGGCGGCCTGCTCGACCAGGCTGTGCGCCCAGCGCCGCATGGACGTGCCGTTGGCGGGCAGGTTCACCGGCTGACCGGCCGCGATCTGGCCCCAGGCCATGCCGAGGTCCGGGATCAGGATGCGCCAGGACACACCGTCGATCACGAAGTGGTGGCCGACGATGAGCAAGGCGTCGCGGCGGCGCGGGCTCTGTGTCGGCGCGCCGAAGGCGAACCACACGAACTGCACCATGGCGGCACCGGCCGGGTCGAGGCGACCCATGGCCTGGTGGTACTCGGCGCTGGCCAGGGCGGACAGTTCCTCGTCGGTGATGTCACCGGACACCTCGACGCGACGCACCAGGGCGCTCACATCTACCGCGCCGGGCGCCAACGCCTCGAACTCCCAACCGTTCTCGCTGTCACCCTGCTGCGCTCCCGAGAGCCCTGCGTGGTCACGCTCCGCTACCGCCTCCGGGCTCACCGCTCGCTCCGCGCGCGCGACCCGCGAGCGGAGCACATCGTGGTGGTCGAAGACCGCGCCGATGGTGGCGTGCAGGACGTCCTCGGTGATGCGTTCGGGCAGGCGGAGCACCATCGACTGGGAGAACCGGTCGTAGGTGGAACCGCTGCTGAGGATCTGGCGCATGATCGGCAGCATCGGGATGTCGCCGACACCGCCGCCGGGCAGTTCCTCGAGCACGATCTGCTCGGTGTCACCCGCCGGCACCGCGATCTCGGCCAGCCCGGCCACGCTGCGCTTCTCGAACACGTCGCGCGGCTTGAACAGCACGCCACGGTCCTTGGCCCGCGACACCAGCTGGATGGACAGGATCGAGTCACCGCCGAGGGCGAAGAACGAATCGTCCAGGCCCACCGCGTCGACACCGAGCACTTCGGCGAAGACGGCGGCGATGATCGCCTCGATATCGCTTGTCGGCGTGCGGAACTCGCGCGGGGCGAGGACCGGCTCGGGCAGGGCGCGACGGTCCAGCTTGCCCGCGGGGGTCAGCGGGATCTCGTCGAGCACCATCACCGAGGCGGGCACCATGTGCGCGGGCAGCTGCTGCGCCACGAACTCGACCAGGGCGGCGGGTTCGACGGCACGGCCGGGGACCGGGCGCACGTAGGACACCAGGATGGTGGCGCCCGCGTCGGTGGTGCGGCCGATGGTGGCCGCGAAATCGACGTCGTCGTGTGCGGTGAGCACGGCGTCGATCTCGCCCAGTTCGATGCGGAAGCCGCGGATCTTCACCTGGAAGTCGTTGCGGCCCACGTATTCCACGACGGGCTTGCCGTTGACGGTGCGCCAGGCGACCACGTCACCGGTGCGGTACAGGCGTGAGCCCGGTTCACCGTAGGGGTTGGCCACGAAGCGTTCGGCGGTCAGGCCGAGGCGCTCGTGGTAGCCGCGTGCCAGCGGCACGCCACCCAGGTACAGCTCACCGGACACACCTTCGGGGACCGGATGCAGGCGACTGTCGAGCACCAGCACGGTCGCGCCGGGGATCGGGCCACCGATGTTCATGGTGTCGCCGGGCAGCAGCGCGTCGGACAGGTTGGTCGCGATGGTCGCCTCGGTGGGGCCGTAGGCGTTGTAGAACCGGTGGTGCGCCGGGTCGGTGCCCGCGCTGTGCCAGTTCGCCACCAGGTCGACCGGTGCCTTGTCGCCACCGACGATCAGCGCCTCCAGCCCGGCCAGTGCCGACGGTTCCATCGACGCCGCCACCAGCGGGGTGAGGAACACGTGGGTCAGGCCCTGGCCGACGATGATCTCGGCCAGTTCCTCGCCACCGACCACGCCGACCGGCGTGATCACCAGGGTGCCCGCCGACCCGACGGCCAGCAGGAACTCGAGGATCGACGCGTCGAACGACGGCGAGGCGAACGCGAGGGTGCGCGCGTCCTTGCCGAGCCCGAACTGCGCCACCTCGGCGGCGGCGAAGTTGGCCACACCGGTGTGGGTGACGACGACGCCCTTGGGCAGACCCGTCGAACCCGAGGTGTAGATCATGTACGCCGTGTTGTCCGCGCGGACGGTTCCGCGACGGTCCGCGTCGGTGATCGGCTTGCCCGACTGCTCGGCGATCTCGGCCTGGAGCGCCGCGTCGTCGAGGACCAGCCAGTCACCCAGTGCGGGCGCGGGCAGGTGATCGGCTTCAGCGGACACCGTGATACCAAGGGCAGCACCCGAATCCGACATCATGTGCGCGATGCGCTCGGCCGGGTACTTCGGGTCGACCGGCAGGAACGCCGCACCCGACTTGACGACCGCCCAGATGGCGAGAGTGGTTTCCAGGGACCGCTGCATGGCGATGGCGACGACCGTCTCCGGTGCGGCGCCGCGCTCGATGAGCACCCGGGCCAGACGCGAGGACGCGGCGTCGAGCTCGGCGTAGGTCAGCGACCGAACATCGCCCGACTGCCCTGCCGAAAGCGCGCGGAGCAGGCCCGTGTCGACCGCCTCGCCGGGGGCGACGATGGCCTGACCGGTCGGGTTGGCCGCCACGGCCTGGGCCAGCAGCTCGGGCAGTGTGCTCGTGGCGAGCGCGGGGCCACCTGTGCGGGTGAGCAGTTCGGTGCGCTCGACCGTGTCGAGGAGTTCCAGATCGCCCACCGGCGTGGTGGTGTCGGCGACGACCTCGGCGAGCAGACGGCGGAAGCGCTGCGCGAACTTCTCCACCGTCGACTGATCGAAAAGATCACTGGCGTAGGAGAACTCGGCGTAGGCACCGGCCTCGTCGCCCGCTCCGGCCTCGCGGACGGTGAGCAGCAGGTCGAACTTGGCGGTGTCGACGTCGAAGTCGACCGCCGAGACCGAAAGACCGGGCAGTTCGAAGCCGGCGTCGGGCAGGTTCTCGAACGACAGCGCCACCTGGAACAGCGGGTGCCGCGCGGTGGAGCGCTCGGGGTTGAGCAGTTCGACCAGGCGCTCGAACGGGATGTCGGCGTGGGCGAAGGCGGCCAGGTCGGCCTCCTTGGCCTGGGCGAGCAGGTCGCCGAAGCTCTGCTGTCCGCCGACCTGCGTGCGCAGGGCGAGGGTGTTGACGAACATGCCGATCACGTCGTCGAGTTCGGCCTCGCCACGACCGGCGATCGGGGTGCCGATGACGATGTCCTCGGTGCCCGACAGGCGCGCCAGGAAGATCGCCAGCGCGGTGTGCACGACCATGAACAGCGTCGCGTTCTGCTCGCGGGCGATGGCGGTGAGCCCGGCGTGGACGTCACCGTCGATCGGGAACAGCACCCGGCCACCGGCGAAGGACTGCGTGCTCGGACGCGGCCGGTCCAGCGGCAGGTTCAGCTCGTCGGGCACACCGGCCAGCGCGCGCTTCCAGTACGCGGCCTGCTGGGAGAGCAGGCTGTTCTCGTCGGTCTCCGAGCCCAGCACCTCGCGCTGCCAGATGCTGAAGTCGGCGTACTGCACCGCCAGCGGCGCCCAGCCGGGCGCCTCGCCCGCCGCGCGGGCGGCGTAGGCGATCATCACATCGCGGGTCAGCGGGCCCATCGACCAGCCGTCGGCGCTGATGTGGTGGGCCACGAACACCAGGACGTACTCGGTGCTCGCGTCGGTACCGACCGGCGAGACGACCCGCATCAGCTTGGCGCGCAACGGAACTTCGTCGATCACGTCGAAGCCCGCGGTGATCAGTTCGGCGATCTTGTCCCGAACCTGGTCGGGCACAACATCTTCCGGCGTCAGATCCGGCACATTGCCCTCGACCGGCAGGATCACCTGGTGCGGTGTGCCGTTGGCCGACGGGTACACCGTGCGCAGGGTTTCGTGGCGAGCGAGCACGTCGGCCACGGCCAGCTGCAACGCCTCGACATCCAGCGCGCCCGACAGGCGGACGGCCACCGGGATGTTGTTCACCGAGGAACTGGTGTCGAACTGGTTCAGGAACCACATGCGCTGCTGAGCCAGCGACAGCGGCACCTGATCCGGTCGCGGTGCGGCGACCAGCGCGCGACGCCCACCGGCACCGGCACCCTGCTCGACCTTCACCGCGAGCCCGGCCACCGTCGACGCCTCGAACAGCAGGCGCACGGGCACCCGGCTGTCCAGGGCGGCGCCGAGGCGGGCCGCGACCTGGGTGGCCAGCAGCGAGTTGCCGCCGAGGGCGAAGAAGTCGTCGTCGGCACCGACCCGCTCGACGCCGAGGACGTCGGCGAACACGCCCGCCACGATCTCCTCGATCGGGGTGGACGGTGCGCGGAACGCCTGGGCCTCGAACTCCGGCTCCGGCAACGCCTTGCGGTCGAGCTTGCCGTTCACATTGAGCGGCAGCGCGTCGAGCACGACGAACGCGGCGGGCACCATGTACGACGGCAGGCTCGCGGCCAGCGTCGACTTCACCTGCGCCACATCCACATCCGCACCGACCAGGTACGCGACGAGACGGTCGCCGGTGCGCGGATCGGACTTGGCGATGACGGCCGCCTGCGCGATCTCCGGCAGCGCGAGCAGCGCGGCCTCGATCTCGCCGAGCTCGATGCGGAAGCCGCGGATCTTCACCTGGAAGTCGGTGCGGCCGCGGTAGTCGAGTTCGCCGTTGTGCCAGGCCACCAGGTCACCGGTGCGGTACATGCGGGTACCGGTACCGAACGGGTTGGCCACGAAGCGGTCGGCGGTCAGATCGGCGCGGCCGAAGTAGCCGCGCGCCAGCTGGGCGCCCGCGAGGTACAGCTCACCGGCGACACCGTCGGGCACCGGGCGCAGCCGCTCGTCGAGCACGTAGACCTGGCTGTTCCATTCGGGCGAACCGATGGACACCGAGCCCTGGTCGGCCGCGTTCACCCGGTGCGCGGTGATCGAGACCGCGGCCTCGGTGGGGCCGTACAGGTTGAACAGCTCGGTGCGCGGGAACGCGGTGCGGAACCGCTGGGCCAGCGAACCGGGCAGCGCCTCACCGATGGCGAGCACGCGCCACAGCGAATCCGGCATGCCGGCGGCCAGCAGCGCGTCCAGCATCGACGGCACCACGTGCAGCGTGGTGACCCACTCGCGGATCATCAGCTCGTTGAGGTAGGCCGGGTCGCGATGCCCGTCGGGCGACGCGATCACCAGGCGACCACCGCACACCGCCGCCGACCAGAACTCCCAGACCGAGAGGTCGAAGGTCGCCGCGGTCTTGAGCAGTACCGCGTCGGCGGCGTCCATGCCGAATTCGACCAGCTTCCACTGCAACTGGTTGGCGATGGCGCCGTGCGGCACCGCGACACCCTTCGGGCGACCGGTCGAACCGGACGTGAAGATCACGTACGCGGTGTTGTCCGGGCGCAGCGGCTCGGTGCGCTCGTCGTCGGAAACCGGTGCGGCGCTGAGGCTCTCCAGCGCGAGTTCGTCGATACGCACGACCGGTGCGGCATCGGTGGTGAACTCGTCGTTGGTGAGCACGCAGACCGGTGCCGCGGTGGTGAGGATGTAGTCGGTGCGCTCGGCCGCCTGATCGGGATCGACCGGCACGTAAGCGCCACCGGACTTGGCCACCGCGTACATCGCGACGATCAGGTCCACCGAGCGGCGCATGGCGAGCGCCACGCGTGCCTCCGGGCCGACACCGAGCGAGATCAGGTGGCGCGCAAGGCGGTTCACCTTCGCGTCGAGTTCGGCGTAGGTGAGCTGGTTGCCGTCGTCGGTGACCAGGGCGGTCGCCTTCGGGTCGGCGGCCACGGTGGCGTCGAGCAGCGAGACCAGGGTGGCCTCGGTGTCGACCGGGTTGGCCGTGTTGTTGCGGCCGTCGAGCAGTTCGGCGCGCTCGGCGGGGGCGAGCAGTTCGATATCGCCCACGGCGGTGCGCGGCGTGGTGACGATCGCGTCGAGCAGGCGCTCGAAGCGGCGCAGGAATCCCTCGACCGTGGCGCGGTCGAACAGATCGGTGGCGTAGGTGAGCAGACCCGAAATGCCTTCGGGCTCACCGGTTTCGTCGTAGACGTCGCTGATGATGAGGTGCAGGTCGAACTGCGACAGGTTGCTGTCGATGTCCAGGCCCGCGACCGTCAGGCCCGGCAGTTCCAGGGTGGCGCGGCTGAGGTTCTGGAACGACAGACCCACCTGGAACAGCGGGTGCCGCGCGGTGGAGCGCACCGGGTTGAGCACCTCGACGAGCCGCTCGAACGGCACGTCGGCGTTGGCGAAGGCGGCGATGTCGTCTTCGCGCTGGCGGGCCAGCAGGTCGGTGAAGGCCTCACCGCTGTCGACCTTGGTGCGGAACACCAGGGTGTTGACGAACATGCCGATCATGTCGTCGAGTACGGCCTCGCCACGACCCGCCATCGGGGTGCCGATGGCGATGTCGTCGGTGCCGGACAGGCGCGCGAGCAGCACCGCGAGGGCGGTGTGCACGACCATGAACAGCGTCGCGCCCTCCGCGCGGGCCAGTTCGACGAGCGCGCGGTGGGTCTCCGCGCTGATCCGCACGTCGACCTTGCTGCCCGCGAAGCTCTGCACGGCCGGACGCGGCCGGTCGGCGGGCAGGTCGAGCTGGTCGGGCAGCTCGGCGAGGGCCTGCTTCCAGTAGGCCACCTGCTTGCTGGCCATCGAGTCCGGATCGTCCTCGCTGCCGAGCAGCTCACGCTGCCAGATGCTGTAGTCCGCGTACTGCACGGGCAGCGGTGCCCAACCGGGTTCGGAGCCCGCGGCGCGGGCGGCGTAGGCGGTCATCAGGTCGCGGGTCAGCGGGGCGACCGACGAGCCGTCACCGGAGATGTGGTGCACGACCATGGCAAGCACGAAGTCGTCGCTGTTCTCGACCCGGAACAGGGCGACCTTCAGCGGCACCTCGACGGTGACATCGAAGATCGTCGACAGCAGCTCGCCGACAGCGGATTCCACCTCGTCGGCGGCGACGGTGCGCTCGAGCAGTTCCGGCGCGGCCTGCGCGGGCGACAGGATCACCTGTGCCGCACCGGCTTCGGTCTGCGGGTAGACCGTGCGCAGGATCTCGTGGCGGCTCACCAGGTCGAGGATCGCGGCGCGCAGCGCGGCCACGTCGAGCTCGCCGGACAGGCGGACCGCGACGGGCACGTTGTAGGCCGCCGACTGGGTGTCGAAGCGGTTGAGGAACCACATCCGCTGCTGGGCCAGCGAGAGCGGGATGTGCTCCGGACGCGGACCGGCCTTCAGCGCCTTGCGGTCACCGGTCTCGGCATGCTGCTCGATCCGATGGGCCAGCGCCGACACCGTGGACGCCTCGAACAGCAGGCGCACAGGGATGCGGGTGTCGAGAGCCTCGCCGAGGCGGGCGGCGACCTGCGTGGCCAGCAGCGAGTTACCGCCCCAGGCGAAGAAGTCGTCGTCGAGACCGAACCGCTTGTCGTCACCCAGGCGCAAGACCTCGGCGAAGGTGGCGGCCACGAGCTGTTCGCTCGGGCTCACCGGCGCGCGGAACACGGCCTTCTCGACCTCGGGCTCCGGCAGCGCCTTGCGGTCGAGCTTGCCGTTGGCGTTCAGCGGCAGGGCATCGAGCTGCAGGAACACGGTCGGAACCATGTAGGACGGCAGCTCGTCGGCCAGCGCGTTACGCAGCGCGACCTTGTCGATCTCGCCCGTGTCGGCCACGACGTAGGCGACGAGGCGATCGCCGACCACCGGATCGGTGTGGGCGAGCACGGCCGCCGCGGAGATGGTGGGCTGACGCAGCAGCGCCGCCTCGATCTCGCCGAGTTCGATACGGAAGCCGCGGATCTTCACCTGGAAGTCGGTGCGACCCCGGTAGTCGAGTTCGCCGTCGGCGTTCCACGCCACCAGGTCGCCGGTGCGGTACATACGTTCGCCGGTGGTGGAGAACGGGTCGGCGACGAAGCGGTCGGCGGTCAGATCCGCGCGACCGTAGTAGCCGCGCGCCAGCTGGGCACCGGCGAGGTACAGCTCGCCGGAGACACCGACCGGAACCGGGCGCAGCCGCGAATCCAGCACGTAGACACGGCTGTTCCACTCCGGGCCACCGATCGACACCGACACCTGGTCGGCATCGGTCACCGCGTGACTAGTGATCGAGACCGCGGCCTCGGTGGGGCCGTACAGGTTGAACAGCGCGGCCGTGTTGGCGGTGCGGAAGCGCTGCGCGGTCGCGGCGGGCAGCGCCTCACCGATCGCGAGCACCCGGCGCAGCGTGCGCGGCAGGGCGGCACCGGACTCGGTGAGCAGCGCGTCGAGCATCGAGGGCACCACGTGCAGGGTGGTGACGCCGGTGGACCGCATCAGGTCGTTGAGGTAGGCCGGGTCGCGGTGGCCGTCGGCGGTGGCGACCACCAGGCGGGCACCGGCGACGGCGGCGGTCCAGAACTCCCAGACCGACAGGTCGAAGGTGGCCGCGGTCTTGAGCAGCACCGCGTCGTCGGCACCGATGCCGAATTCGGCCGTCTCCCACAGCAACTGGTTGACGATCGCGCCGTGCGAGACCGCGACACCCTTGGGCTTACCGGTGGAGCCGGAGGTGAAGATGATGTACGCGGTGTTCGCGGGCACGAGCGAACGCCCGGTGATCGCCTCGGCGCTCACCGCGCTCAGGTCGAGGTCGTCCAGGACGACCACTTCGGCCGCCGCCGTGCTGAATTCGGCACTCGTCGTGGTCAGCACGACAGCCGGTGCGGCGGTTTCCAGGATGTAGTCGGTGCGCTCGGCGGGCTGATCGGGGTCGATCGGCACGTAGGCCGCGCCCGTGCGGGCCACCGCGTACATCGCGATGATCAGCTCGGCGGAGCGGCGGATGGCCAGGGCAACCCGGTCCTCGGCGCCGATCCCGCGCTCGATCAGGTACCGCGCGAGACGGTTGACCTCGGCATCGAGTTCGGCGTAGGTGAACTCGCGACGACACGAGACGATTCGGCCGGACGCGACAGCGGCGCGTGTGTCTGCGTCGTCGGACTCCGCCTCGTCGACGACCAACGCGATCGCGTTCGGAGTCGCCGCCACGGTGGCATCGAGCAGCGACACCAGGGTGGCGTCGGTGTCGACCGGGTGCGCGGTGTCGTTCCACGCGGTGACGATCCGCTCGGCCTCCGGCTCGGCGAGCAGGTCGATGTCGCCGACCGGGACGCTCGCGTCGGCGGTGACGGCGTCGAGCAACCGCACGAAGCGGTCGGCGAAGCTTTGCACCGTCGACTCGTCGAACAGGTCGATGGCGTAACCGAATTCGGTGACCAGCTGGGCCGGGGCGCCGTCGTCGGTGTAGCGGTCGTACAGGGTGACGTGCAGGTCGGTCTTGGCCAGCTGCGAGTCGTAGTCGACCGGGCTCACCGTGAGACCGGGGAGTTCGAAGGTGGTCTCGGCCAGGTTCTGGAACGACAGACCGATCTGGAACAGCGGGTTGCGCGCGGTGGAGCGCACCGGGTTGAGCACCTCGACGAGACGCTCGAACGGCACGTCGGCGTTGGCGAAGGCTTCCAGGTCGCGTTCGCGCACGTCGGCGAGCAGCTCGGCGAAGGAGGCGCCGGAGTCGACGGCGGTGCGGAACACCAGGGTGTTGACGAACATGCCGATCAGGTCGTCGAGTTCGCGCTCGCCACGACCCGCGATCGGGGTGCCGACGGCGATGTCGTCGGTGCCAGACAGACGCGCGAGCAGCACGGCGAGCGCGGCGTGTACGACCATGAACAACGAGGCGTTGTTGGCGCGGGCCAGGTTGTGCAGGGCGGCGTGCCGGTCGGGGTCGATCTCGAAGCGGATCGCCTTGCCCTGGAACGACTGCGCGGGCGGGCGCGGCCGGTCGGCGGGCAGTTCGAGCTGGTCGGGCAGGCCGGCCAGCGCCTCGGTCCAGTACGCGACCTGCTTGGCGGCCAGCGATTCCGGATCGGATTCGTCGCCGAGCACCTCGCGCTGCCACAGCGCGTAGTCGGCGTACTGCACCGGCAGCGGCGCCCACTGCGGCGCCTCGCCCTGGGCGCGGGCCACGTAGGCGGCCATGATGTCGCGCGCCAGCGGGCCCATGGAGGAACCGTCGGCGGACACGTGGTGCACGGTGAACGCGAGCACGTAGTCGGTCTCGCTCAGTTCGAACAGCGCGACCGCGAGCGGCACCTCCCGGGTGACATCGAAGGTCGTCATCGCGAATTCGACAACGGCGCCGAGCAATTCGGACTCGTCGACCTCGATGTGGTGCACCTGCGCGCTGATCTGCGAGTTCGGCAAAATCACCTGGCGCGGGCCGTCGGGCGAGGCCGGGTAGACGGTGCGCAGCATCTCGTGACGGGCGAACACGTCGCCGATGGCCTGCTCGAGCGCGGGCACGTCGAGGTCGCCGGTGAGGCGGACGGCGAGGGGGATGTTGTCCACCGCGGAGGTGGAGGTGTCGAACTGGTTGAGGAACCAGTACCGCTGCTGGGCAGGCGAGAGCGGGATGATCTCGGGCCGCTCCCCCGCCTTCAGGCGCGGGCGGGCACGGCCGGAACCGGCGTTGTGCTCGGCCCGGGCCGCCAGCGCCGACACGGTCGAGGCCTCGAACAGGTCGCGGACCGCGAGCTGGGTGTCGAGGGCGGCGCCGATGCGGGCGGTGACCTGGGTGGCCAGCAGCGAGTTGCCGCCGAGTTCGAAGAAGTCGTCGTCGGCACCCACGCGGGCCACCCCGAGCACGTCGCCGAAGGTGCCCGCCACGATCTCCTCGATCGGGGTCGAGGGCGCGCGGAACACCTTGGTCTCGAACACCGGCGCGGGCAGCGCCTTGCGGTCGAGCTTGCCGGAGGCGTTGAGCGGGAAGGCGTCCAGGATCACGAACGCCGTCGGCACCATGTACGCGGGCAGGGCGCTGCCGAGTTCGGCGCGCACCGCGTCGATGTCGACAGTGGAACCGGCCGACGGGATCAGGTAGCCGACGAGCTGGTCGCCGAGGCGTTCGTCGCCACGCACCACGACCACCGACTGGGCGATCGCGGGCAGTGCGGTGAGCGCGGACTCGATCTCGCCCAGCTCGATGCGCAGGCCGCGCAGCTTCACCTGGAAGTCGGTGCGGCCCAGGTACTCCAGCTCGCCCTGCTCGGTCCAGGTGACGAGGTCACCGGTGCGGTACATGCGGGCGCCGTCGGTGCCGAACGGGTCGGCGACGAAACGGTCGGCGGTGAGATCCGGGCGGTTCACGTAGCCACGTGCCAACTGCACACCGGCCAGGTACAGCTCACCCGCGACACCGACCGGGACCGGGTGCAGGCGCGAATCCAGGACGTACACCTGGGTGTTGAACACCGGCGCACCGATCGGCACCGAGGTGGTGTCGGCGTCGGTGACCTCGTGGAAGGTGACGTCGACGGCGGCCTCGGTCGGGCCGTACAGGTTGTGCACGGCCGCGCCGGTGAGGGCGCGCATCCGCTGGGCGGTCGGCGCGGGCAGCGCCTCACCGGAGGCGAAGACCAGGCGCAGGCTGTCGGCGCGGCCGTCGTCCTCGGCGAGTTCGGCCACGAACACCGACATCATCGACGGCACGAAGTGCGCGGTGGTGACGCTCTCGGCGGCGATGAGTTCGGCCAGGTAGGCCGGATCACGATGACCGTCGGGCTTGGCCACGACCAGGCGCGCGCCGATCTGCAAGGGCCAGAA